>JAQTOZ010000006.1 GCA_028713205.1 Candidatus Omnitrophota bacterium | reverse complement strand
TTTTGATTGGATGTACCGGAGTTTTGTCCATGGGAAAGTTCCTTACAAAGCGTGACGGCGTTTTCAGTCAAGGAATGGGAACAACGGCCGTAAGTAAGTAAGATAGAGGAAAAGACAAAAGTTTATGGCTCAGGGAAAGATATTCGACAAAAGCTCAAGGATTGCTCCTTTTTACAGCGTGTTTCAGCCTGTGGTGGATATTCGCACGCGCAAGATTATTGGCTACGAAGCGCTGGTGCGCGGCTGCGGTAAATCCTGCCTGCCGTCAGATTTGTATCGAAGGTCCTATAAAGATGGCCTTACTTTGGCCCTGAATCTCGAATGTTTGAATACGGCTTTTCGGATTCTCCCCAAGCTTGGTAAAGATCAATTGCTTTTTGTGAACGTAGAACCCATGACCTTCTCCCGTTGTTTCGGGCCGGGGCGAGAAGCGGATTTTTTAATCTTGAATCAGATCGCGGAATATCGCAAGCAAGTCGTCTTTGAGCTCACGGAAGGAATGAAAATCCGCGACTTTGATCATGTCCGGCGCGGAGTTCGGTATCTCAAAAAACTGGGCTGCCATTTTGCCATTGATGATGTGGTTGGGGTCGGTATCAAACTTCTCAAGATTTTGACCATGAAACCGGATTTTATCAAGTTCGGCATGGCGCTCATTCGAAATATCGACCGGAATGTCTTTCAGAAAAATATTGCCGATCAGCTGATGCAATTGGCGCGTAAATGCGGTGCCGAAGTGATCGCGGAAGGTATTGAGCGGAAAAAGGAGCTGGATGTCATGAGCGAAATGGGAATATCCTATGCTCAAGGTTACTACTTTGCGCGGCCGAATAAAAAACTAGCGAAAGGACTCATCTAGCAACAATCAATTTACACATCCCGTTACTGCCGATATGTCTCTATTCCTCCTACGTTATTGCCAAAGAAAATATCTTTAGCGAGCTTATTCATTCCAACCGATTATAAATAAATGAGTTGCGGCATGATAAGCCAATGCTTCCCGATAAAATTCCCGGAATATAACTTGACCCTTGTTTTTGTCATCTGATACAGTAATCGGACAATTGATTTGCAGGATACTTATATGAACCAGTTAACTTTAACGGGAAACCTTGTTATTTGTCGTAAACCCATGAAGCTTCGTGCGGTCAAGGGATGGATATCGTTCTATTCGATCCATCGCCTTGAACCGGTCATGGGCGGAAGGAGGTTGCTGGTCGTTTCATAACGTCATTATCCGAAACAATTAAGCGAATCAATCCAAAGCCCATGGCTCTTACGAGTCATGGGCTTTTTTATTTAAAAAGAAGGGAGGCAAAGAAAATGCCCGCGATCAACCCGCTTTTACCCAGAAGGCTTTTCAGGGTAAAGAAGAATCCCGTGAAGTTGACGGCACTTCTGTATCTCAGGGAAGCGCTCTTGGACGAAAAGTACGAAGAATGCGCGGAACTCATCGAGATTGCACAGGAATTCGGCGCACAGGCGTTCGAGATTCAGAATATTCTCGAGTATCCGCAGCGAGCGATCCGTTTATGAGTCATTGCCTTGACGGCTCAGATCAGGATGATCAAGAAGGTTTGCAAAAACCCGGCGGGCGGATGCTCTGTCCGGAAACGCCGTCAAGCGAAGATCATTTATTGACCGAAAACTTCGGGATCCTGGAAACGGGCTTTTCTTTCTCGAGTTTGACTTTTCGCCCGAAACTTTTAAGGGTTTCGGTTCTTCCGTCCGGACAGAGGACTTCGACTTTTACTTTTTCGTCGCCCCAGAATCTACCGCTGGCCCGGATGCCGACTTCTTCGGTGTCGGGCAATAATTTGATGTAATCATTAGGATAGAGACGTTTGACTTCATGGGACCTCGATTTTCTTTTGACGACGACTTCCACGATCGCGTTGCTGCGGTTTGTGACCTTCCCTTGAACCGCCGGGAGCTTGTCCGGAGATTTATCGCCGATATTGATACGATCTCCGAATTTCTTGAGAAATTTTTCGATGCCGTCCGGTTCGGTCACTTTGATTTTGACCGTTTCATCGCCCCGGACGGAGAGTCCCGGGAGGACTTGAACTGTTATGATGTCATCGGGAAGGATGATCGTCTGTCTGGGATAAACCATGGTGGTCACAAACGAGCCGTTGGTTTTGGTCATACGGATTTCGACGACCTCACTTCCTTCATTGACAATACTGCCGAAGGCGATCACCGGGAGCGCGAACATTAAAATCAGCAGGGATAAAAGGCATGGCCAAATCTTCATAAAGGATAGCTTAGGGTGCAAACAGGGTTCTGTCAATGACGGCCTCTGTGGTGGCTACGGATACTGTTAGCTTCCGTATGAATAATAATGAAAAGGCTTTGGCTGATTCGGGGTAAAATAAAGGCCGGTACCATCCGTTCATGCTATTTGGACTATTTCGAAGGAGGGGATTATGAAATCGTATCGCCAGGAGCTTTGGTTCGAAACGAAGGAAAAGAGGGAGTATATCAATATTACCCCGAAGGTTCGGGCCGCCGTGCAACAATCCGGAGTGAAGGAGGGTTTGGTTTTGGTCAATGCCATGCATATCACTTCGAGCGTTTATATCAACGATGATGAGCCAGGCCTGATCAAAGATTTTGACGAATTCTTGGAGAAAATGGCTCCCTATGACAAATCCCGCTATCGGCACAACCGTACGGGAGAAGATAACGGGGATGCCCATCTCAAACGACAAGTTTTCGGCCGGGAGGTTATCGTGGCCATCACCCAAGGGGAATTGGATTTCGGGCCTTGGGAGCAAATTTTTTACGCGGAATTCGACGGCCGGCGGCGAAAGCGCGTTTTGATCAAGATCCTGGGCGAGTAAGCGGTCATTGTTTGCATTTTACCGGTTTCGTAGGTCCCTTTTAATTGGAGGTGATGTTCGAGAAAAAGAGAGAAGATACCCTCTAAAATTTCGGTTTCAACCGAAAAAGGCAAACCACCCGTAAGGATGGGACGTTCGTCAACCGTTGTTGACGAACCCGTCGAACGGACCGAGCGGGTTATCCCGCCAAGTCGTGTGACGGGCAAAGCTACGGATCCTGATACTGCACACCCGTGTGGCCTTAGGACTGCCGAGTTGCCGGTAAAAAAAGGTTACCCACAAGGAACCCATTTTCGGCCGGCGTTTGCGAAAATGGGTTTTTTGTTGTGGAATCACCCTCCCGGATTTTGTAGGATACTCCCGCTATGCAAATCGTGGTCCATCATTCAATATTTTTCGGACAAAATTCCCGCAACGAAGCCGAGAAGGACATCGTCAGTTGTAGCAAACCGGAAGCCCTTGTGAAGTTACGCGCATGAAAAAATTTTTAATTACCATCGGAATCGGCGTACTTGTTCTTTTCTGGGCTTTGATGATGTTGCCCATTCATGAAAAGACGAAGACCGAGGATTCGGCGAGTTCGTCGAAGGAGAAAGGACTCATCAAAGCACCTGCCGTCAAGAAGTCCGGTGACAAGAACGCAAAGGCGGGGGAATCGAAGCCGCCGAAGCTGCCTCTCAAACCCGGTGATGCCGATGTCTTTTATGCGAACGAAGTCTTGAGCGCGAAGTGGAGGTTTGACCGTGATATGAACGGTGGGACCTTCACGGCGTATCACAGCAATGGGGTCCTTTGGATGGAGGCCCGCTTCAAAAATGGTATGTTTGAAGGACCCGTCAAAACCTATTATCCCAACCGAACTCCATGGACGGAGATCCGTTTCGAGGTTGGTCAAGAAAACGGGGAAGCCAAAGTGTATTACGAGAGCGGCCCGATCTGGGTGGAAAAATACAACGGGCCTGGAAAGATTTCGAGTATTCCCAAAATTTACTCCGAAAGCGGAGAACTTAAAAACGATCTCAAAGTCCAACCGGCGGACAACAAAGCTGCGTATTTCAAGGCCTATGATTCGGAAGGGAAGCTGGTTTCGCAATGGAATGTCGAGGGTGAAGAGGGGACGAATTTGACGCGCGCTCATTATACAACCGGGGCGGTGAGCACCGAATGGATTTTTAAGGATCAAACCAAAGAAGGCGCTCTCAAGCTTTTTTACCCCAACGGCCAGGTTTATTTCGAAGGTCATTGTAAAGAAGGCTTGTGGCAGGGCTTGGTGAAATCGTATTATGATAATGGTTTCCCATGGATGGAAACTCTGTATGCGGCAGATGGGACATGCGAAAGTACGCATTATTATTACCCGAGCGGTTCTCAGTGGTTTACGATCCATTATTTATCGGACAAGGCCAAGATGCCTCCCATCATGTTTTCGGAAATTGTCGTGACGGTTGAAACGGTAAAGAAGCCGGCCAAGGTTTCAAAACCTTAACGCCGGGACAGGAGCGAACAGTCATGTTGGAAGATGAGTTGTCGTTTTTGTGTCCCTATTGTTCGGCGAAAGTTTCCATGAATGTGGATTTGACGGGGGGACGGCATCAGAGTTTTGATTACGATTGTGATCAGTGCTGCCGGCCTATCGTGATCCGTTTAGAGACGGATGATACGGGCGTGACCAACTTTTCAGTAGAGCAGGAATCTTAGCTCGAATATTCCAGCTACGGACAAGTGAGGTCCTGATCCTTCTTTGTGGAAAGATAAAGAAGATAACGTGTTTCTTGGACTAGGAGTGTCACGTGGAGAAGATCCAAACAGAGATCGTTGTTTTGGGCGGCGGGCCGGGCGGTTGCGCGGCCGCTTTTTACGCTGCCGATAAAGGCAAAAAAGTTATTTTGGTCGAGCAGGAAAAACGCCTCGGCGGCGTATGCTTGAATCGCGGTTGCATCCCGTCCAAGGCTTTGCTTTATGCGACCCATCTCATCGAAGAAGCCAGAGCGTCCGTCCTGCGCGGCATCGAATTCGGCCAACCTAAGATCGATATGGCCAAACTGCGCGCCTGGAAAGAATCTATTTTGGAAAAATTGGGCCAAGGCATTTCCATGATGGCCAAACGCAGAGCCGTCGAAGTGATGGCCGGCCGCGGTACCTTTGTCGATTCTCAAACGCTTCGCGTCGAAACCGGCGAAGGGGCAAAGTTGATTCAATACGAAAAAGCGATTATCGCCGCAGGGTCCAAAGCGGCGTTGCCGCAGGTTTTTAATTTGGGGGATCCCCAGGTAATGACTTCGACCGAAGCTTTGAATCTCGAAGAAATTCCGCAGGACCTATTGGTGATCGGCGGCGGTTATATCGGCATGGAGCTCGGGACCGTGTATGCCACCCTCGGAAGCCGTGTGGTGTTGGTGGAAGCCCTGGAGTCGATTTTGTCGGGTGCCGATGCGGATTTGGTGCGTCCGGTCAAAGATTATGCCGAGAAGCATTTCAAGGAGGTCCGCGTCAGCGCGAAAGTTCTCAAAATGGAGATGAATGGAAAGAAAGTGCGCGTTGAGATAGAGATTGCGGGCGAAAAGAAAGAAGAGTCCTATGACCGCGTGCTTGTTTCCGTCGGGCGTGTTCCTGACTGTGAAAATCTGGGGCTTGAGCATACCAAAGTGACGCGGGATAAAAGGGGTTATATCCTTGTCAACGGAAGGCAAGAAACGACTGACGCCGGTATTTACGCGATCGGCGACGCCGTCGGCGGGGTGATGCTTGCGCACAAGGCTGCCAAAGAGGCCCGTGTCGCCGTGGAGGTGATCACGGGTGAGTCCGGTACGTTTGAAGGTGTTGTTATCCCCGCAGTTGTTTTTACCGATCCCGAAATTGCCTGGTGCGGATTGACCGAAGCGGACGCAAAAATCAAAGGCATCGATATTCAAGTCACAAAATTTCCTTGGGCCGCTTCCGGAAGGGCTGTGACCATGGACCGGACGGAAGGCATGACCAAACTCATCATCGAGCCCAAGACCGAACGCGTCTTGGGTGTCGGGATTGTCGGACACGGCGCGGGAGAATTGATCGGCGAAGCGGTGCTCGCGATCGAAATGGGCGCGACGGTCAAAAACCTTGCCAGGACGGTGCATCCCCATCCGACGTTGTCGGAAACGATCATGGAATGCGCCGAACTTTTCTACGGATATGCGACGCACGCCTACGTGCGCCGCAGGGGCGGGAACAAATGAACAAACAATTCCCGGCTTGTTTTTATTAAGACCTCTCTTCTTGTTTTGACATCATCCGACAACGATTGTTCCAGGTTTTATCTCGGAGATGATTTAACCGAGGGCGATGGATTGCCGGAGGAGATATCATCTCGGATATTCGGGAGCTGAAGGAATGGGAAAAAACATATCACTATCGAATCACGTAACATTTTATAAAAAAAGGGACGCTTTGAGTTGTCTCAATGTTGACATTAGCGGGTTGTGCCAATTAAATTGCAAAATGTGTTCGTTCCAAAAATGGTATGGCGAAAAAGGGATCATGTCCCTTGAAACCTTCAAGATGCTTCGGGCCGTGTTGAAGAAAATCAAAAACATAGAACTTCAGGCAAACTGCGAACCATTATTAAACAATCAAATCATTGAATGCATCAAATTTACAAAGACGATTAATCGAAAGATTAGAATTCGTCTTGTGACCAATGGTATGTTATTAACGCCTTTCATGATTGCTCAGTTATTAAAGGCGGGAGTCCATCAGATATCTGTTTCGATGGACGGAGCGACGAAAAAGACATACGAAAGAATCCGGCAGGGCGCAAACTTCGAAAAAGCCATCACCAATATCAAAGAACTCGTGAGACAGCAGAAGTCTCGTCAAAATGCACTTCCGATGGTTGAGTTGTTAGCGGTCGCGAGCAAAATCAATGTTCAAGAGTTACCCAAAATTCTGGATTTGGCCAAAACGCTTGAAATCAAAAATGTATCGATCAATGGTTTAGAGCCTTACAGCCGGGCAATGGCAGGAAAGAAATTGTACGTCCGGCCCGGTGAGAAAGTCGACAAAAAATGCGCAAAAATATTTGCGGATATGCGGCAGAAGGCATCGCGATACAAGATAAAATTAAAGCTCCCGTCTTTAACAGCCATCCCTTATTTTGTTTGCGAAATGCAAGGTTGCGTCGTTCATTGGAACGGATTCGTATCTCCTTGCCCCCTGTTGTCCTATGAAAGACCCTATTGGTATTTTGGCCGAAAATACGTTCATCCAAGAGTTGTCTTCGGTAATATCCACAAAAAGAACCTCTTGGATATTTGGCGTTCGAGAGAATACGAAGCATTCAGAAGCCGTTTGCGAAGCGGCCATTTGCCTGAGTATTGTTCGAGGTGTCTCTTACAGCAGCGGGTACTTTGCGTGTGATTAAAAACAAAGAAGAATTGCGTCTTCGAATAGCAAAAGAATAGATGATTTATAAAGTTCAATGACTCAATATGGAATTGACCGATGATCGCAATTTGGATTGCCGTTTTTGCGCGAATATTTGATGACCCGGCCAAAGGGGTTTAGGGACGTCCGGTTGCCCAAAAGGATCATCGCGGAAGCTCGGAAGAATAATTTGCGGTTAAATCACCACCAACATAATGGGAAAACCTTGAAATAAGCGCAGAAACAAACCGGTGAAGATCATGGTATTTAATGGCAGTCCGCGGGCAGAATACGGGAACACCCATGTGAGGGTCGACGCCTTTTTGGAAGGGGCCCGGGAGGCGGGCGCCGAGGTGGTAAGAATGCTCAAAGTTTCAGATGCCATCATGCGGAAACTTGAGAAACCTCTCGTGACCGATGAGCAATACATGAAAGGTGCCGATGCTTATTGGGACAAGTCATTGACGAATAGACCGCAACCATAATTCATCAGCCATTGGGGAAAAATGTCGTTTCGAAAAATATTTTCGGCCGAAGTCATTAAACGGAAAACGTCTTCTTTATTAAGACGGCTGAGGGGCGGGATACCCCGCCTTCCGCCAATGCCCGAAGAGATCGAAATCGAAACGACCACGGCGTGCAATATCAATCCCCCTTGTGTGATGTGCTCGCGGAATTGGGTCACGGCGCCGCCGGTAGCGTTTATGCCTCAAGAGCTGATTGAAAAATTAAAGCCTCTGTTTCCGCGGATCAAATCGGCTTCACTCCATGGCATTGGCGAACCTTTAATGCAAGAGAAGCTGTTTCCATTGATCGGGCAATTCCCCCCGGATGCGAAGGTTCATTTCACGTCCAACGGTATTTTGCTCGACCGGACGAAAATTCTGGAGTTGATCAAGCATCGACTGGCCCATTTGAATATTTCGTTAGACGCAGCGAACCCTCTGACCTATAAAAAAATCCGCAGAAATGATTGTTTCCTCGTGATCAAAAATAATTTGCAGCTTTTATCCGCGGTAAAAAAGGAGCTGGGCGTCAACGATCCGCAATTATGGATCAATATGACGCTCATGAATGAAAATCTGGCTGAGGTTGCAGACTTTGTGCGACTGGCTAAGGAGATAGGGGCGGCCGTCGTTGAGCTGCATCTTATCAATAGAATTCCCGTGCAATACCGTATCGCTTCCGGTTCCTTTCATTTCGATTATGCCGCCCAGCTGATTGATGTCAAATCCTCTCGATTCCGTGAAAATCTGATAGCGGCGAAGGCGCTGGCGGATCAATTATCGATTCATATTTATAGCAGTAGCTATGAAATCCTGAACGTGATTCGACCCAAGACCCAACCCGATTATGGCCGTAAAAAACATCGCGGAAAATATTTTTGCCTTAAGCCTTGGCGGCATGTGCTTGTTTATTTGAACGGCGATGTATGGATCTGCTGCCATATGAGAGGGGAGAACTGCGTGATGGGCAATCTTCATGGAAGTGATTTTAACACTATTTGGAATAATGATAAAATCACATCAATCAGGAAAGACATTGCAAATGGCATCATGCCGAGTGCATGCTGCGGCTGTCCGGTATTTGAGAAATAACCCCCATTTTAAAACCCGGGAATTGTATGACCGAAGATAACGGCGTGGGAGCGCCGTGCCGTCCTTACAAGATGAATTTCTTTCCGATCATTTTATATTTCGTTTCTCACGGATACGTTTTCGATTTTCTTTGAAACGCAGTTGTCCGGCGAGGTACGAGATTTCCTCCTTTCGTGACAACGGTTAAGAAAAGACATTGTTTTCAATTGCAATCCCAAAAGAACGGCCCTTATATGCGTGATGAGAATAGTGATCATAAAATGATAGTATTTGAGAAAATGAAGCGCGCTCATCTCATGGCGAAGCGAAAGGGCAAGTAGAATTTATGGTCTGGCGATGTAGCGGGCCTAAGGTAAGGGTGATTGAGAGAAAGATGCGCATATCCATTTAAACGATAAAACTATATGATGGAAGCTGTTCGCGCACATTTTATCTAAGCGATAACAGCGAAATAAAGTTTCGGAGGACGGGATGCCATTTCATAATTTGTTTTCTGCACGGGCGATAAGGGCCGGAATGGCTTCTTTTTTTAGGAGATCAGGGCAAGATAATCCCCGGCTTCCGTCAATGCCCGAAGAGATCGAGATCGAAACGACCACGACTTGCAATATCAATCCTCCTTGTGTGATGTGTTGTCGACACTTGGCGACAATGGCGCCGGTAGCATTCATCCCTCAAGAAATGATTGAAAAATTAAAGCCTCTATTTCCGCGAATCAAATCGGTTTCTCTCCATGGCATTGGCGAACCCCTCATGCAAGAAGCCCTTTTTTCATTAATGGATCGATTTTCACCACAAGCGCATATTTCTTTTACCTCCAACGGGATTTTGCTCGATAAGAAAAAGATTCTGCAGATGATAAAACATCGGCTGAACCGCCTGAGTGTCTCGCTGGATGCAGCAAATCCGCTAACCTATAAAAAAATCCGCCGTGATGATTATTTTTGCGCAATTAAAAATAATTTAAAGCTTTTATTCGAGATAAAGAAGGAACTGGGCGTCGACTATCCGGAATTATGGATCAATATGACAATCATGAACGAAAATTTGGCTGAAGTTGTCGATTTTGTGCGACTGGCTCAAGAGGTGGAGGCAAATGCAGTGGAGTTCCATGTTTTGGGTCAGATGCCTGTGCAATATTGTGTCAAATCTGATTCCTTTAATTTCGATTATGCCGCACAGATGATTGACACGAGCTCATCGTTATTTATAGAAAATATGAGGGCAGCAAAAGTTATGGCCGATCAATTATCGATCAGGTTTTCCAGCATGATCGATGAAATTCTGAAAGCAATTCAGCCAAACCCCGGACGCGGTTGCGAACGCCAAAAGCAGCGTAAAAAATATTATTGCACCAGACCCTGGCGGCATGCGCTCATTCATTTAAATGGCGATGTATGGGTCTGCTGCCATATGAGAGGGGAGAACTGCGTGATGGGCAATCTTAATGGAAGTGATTTTAACACTATTTGGAATAATGATAAAATCACATCAATCAGGAAAGACATTGCAAAGGGCATCATGCCGAGCGCATGCAGCCATTGTCCGGTTTTTGAAAAATAGCCGCTGTTTAATAAACCAGCAATGGATTCAAGTGAGTTTAAGGAGTCGTGAACCGGTGTAAGAAAAAAAGTGGATGAGAGGGCTTTTCTTTTGCGGGTTTAAGGAGCCTTATGACAGAAAATAACCGTATGGGAGTTGTCCGTTATTCCTGCGAAAGGGTGATCTTTCCGGTCGTTTTTTATTTCGTTTTTTTTTGCATCCTGACTTTTCCTTCGGTGTGGTATTTCTCTACGCATTTATCTAGCGGCGCCTACGATGGTTTTCAAAATGTGTGGAACCTTTGGTGGGTGAATAAGGCCGTCACCCAGCTCCATTGTTCGCCATGGTATACCACCTATCTTCATTGGCCTTACGGTGTTTCGCTTTTCGGGCAAACTTTAAACCCATTTAATGGTTTTCTTGCCATCGTTTTACTGAAATTTATGACGCTCATCCAAACCCACAATCTTATTATGATTTTATCGTTTGTCACGGGAGGATGGACCGCTTTTTTGCTGGCGCTTTACATCAGTCGGGCTTATTGGGGGAGCCTCTTGGCGGGTTTCCTGTTTACCTTTTCCAGTTTTCACTTTGTGCATGCGCTGGGCCATTTGCAGTTGGTGTCTCTGGAATGGATCCCCGTGTTTATTCTCTGCAGTTATATTTTATTGCGGAAACCGTCGCTTATCTTGGCCGCCCTTACGGCCCTCACCCTTTTTTTAGTCATCCTTTGCGATTACTATTATTTCTTCTATTGTGTGCTGTCTTTTTTATTGATGCTGGTATGGTTTGCGTGGCGGAGGAGAGACGGTATTTTCTTTTTGAGGAACGAATATGCACTTTCTATGGCTGTTTTTCTCATCGGAGTCTGTCTTACGTCGGGAGTGATTGTCATGAGCCTAGCGCATTTGAACCGAATCGACCCTTTTTTAGGTGCCCACGCTTCGAATATCTATTCCATCGATGCCTTCGATTTGTTTATTCCGGGAATCCACTGGAAATTTGCAAGTATGACCAAGATGTATTGGTCTCGATTGCCGGAGTATGCCGCAGAGCACAGCATTTATCTCGGCTACGCAGTTTTCTTCATGCTTGCCTATGGCCTCGTCAAAAGGCGCCGTTTAAAAACGGAAGGCCTGGGATTATGGTATGTTATATTCTTCACATTTTTTATTTTGGGTTTGGGCCCTACGTTGAACGTTTGTGGTAAACCTCTTCTCAAGGATATGAAATTGCCGTATGCCTTTCTCGAACAGACAGTTGGCTTTCTTAAACTATCCGGATGCCCCGTACGGATGGCGGTCATGCTGGATTTGAGCGCGGCTGTTATTTTTGCTTGCGGCTTCGGCGCGCTTTTTGCAAAGGGGCGCAGAAAAGGGCTATTGTGCGTATTGCTTTTAGTGCTCTTGATAGAACATATGCCCAAACCGTTACCGGCGACCGATATTTCGGTTCCGGCATACGTTGAAGAATTGAAAAAAATACCCGGGAAGGAGGGGATTATTGATTTGGTTGCGAGTCCCTCCCGTGCTTTATACTACCAGACGATTCATGAGAAACCGATGGCTTTTGGTTATGTTTCACGCACACCGGTCAGCGTTTTCATGAAGGATCGAGCGGTACAGCAGGCCATCAAAGAAAAAAGATTCCAGGATTTGTATCGTACCTACCATTTAAGGTATTTGCTCGTTGATCAAGGCATGGAAGCAGATCCGACAAAAAAGAAAATGTTCATTCAAGATCTGTCGAAATGATCGGCATGCTTTATTGTTTTCGGACGCGGGGTTCATTCGCTTTAAGTTTTAGGCCATCCTTTCGAGGCGGTTGCTATTATCGACCATAAAGGTTGCCGCTTATCGATAATGGATTTCAGAAATGGCCCCGATACGCCTTTCAATTTTGTATTGGATAATCGTAATTTTTTGAGAACTCCCGTCGTTTCTGTGAAGACTTGACTGGCTTTTTTTGTCATATTGCTTTTATGTTGATGGGAACGGACCAGCGGATCCGATGTCATCCAAAGCGCATAATGTTGTGCCATGCGCAAATAAAGATCATAATCATTGGCAATTGGGAATCTTGCATCAAAGTACCCGATGCGATCAAGGCATGTTTTCCTCGTCAGTATATTTGACAATGATGGTATGATGCACCCCTTTGTTAATAAGATTTTCAACGAAATCCGCCCTTGGAAATGACCGCGCGCATTTCTGTTCTGATGGTGTTGATTCAGAACGATTGACGAACAAGCGATCAATCCCAAACGGGCATTCTTCATAAGAGCATGGATCTGAATTTCAAGCTTCGTGGGCAGCCATTCATCATCGTCATCAAGAAAGGCAATATAATCGCTTTTGGAAGCTCGGATGCCGGTATTACGCGCGTTCACCGGATCGGCCTTAAGCTTATGCACATAGCGCATGGGTGCACCGTGGCGAATCATTTTTTGAACCAGTTGCTTTGAGTGTTCGACAGGCCCATTTTGCACAACGATGATTTCGTAGTTTCTGTATGTTTGTGCTAAAACACTTTTGATCGCGCGTTTGAGATACGTCGTCCGGTCGCGGGTTGGGATGATAATACTGACTTTAGGCATCCTTGGGTTCATGAGGGAGACTCGGATTGCCGAATGCGGCGGTGGAGATAGGGCAAGTGGTTACCGCAAAATGGCATTTTGTATTACTCCATGGAACCAAGGAGGGGATGGTCGAAGATCGCCAGTGATTTATACGCTTCTGTTTTAGCTTTATCCAACTGCCCCGTTTTTTTATAGATCATCGCAAGATAATAGGACGCCGCCAGATTGTAGGGATCAAAACGGATTGCGTCTCTAAGGTGTTTTACCGCTCTCCCATAGTTTTTATCCCGCACAGATTCAACAGCTCTGGATAAATAATACTTGTTTTTAGAAGACCCGTTATCGATACCACCGCCGAGATGTTCTTGAGTGGCTGCAAAATCTTTTAGATTTTTCCATTTTCGCATAAATAGTCTGCGATTTTTTGTTAATGCCTTGATTTTGCTTTTTCCGTCACGGTTGAGATTATGATGAATAATAGATACCTTGCCCTCATACACGACTTGAAAACCTGCCCGCGTCGCTCTTAAGCAGTAGTCACAATCTTCGTATTTGCATGGGAAGAATTGTTCATCAAAAAAACCGATTTTTTTGATAACCCCTCTTCTCATCAGCCAGCAGGCTCCGCAGACAGCATCAACGGTCTTGATATAGTCCCTTTGCCGGTTATCTCTTTCCCCATGTCCCATGGCATGGCAGTATCCAGGGCTAAGTTCAATCTCAGCGCAAAAAATCATGCGGTCTGGAAAAATAATTTTGCATCCCACGATACCAATATCGGGTCTCTGGTTGATTTGGTGATATAACTTTTTCAGCCAGTTTTGAGTCACCTCGGCATCGTCGTCCACCAATGCGATGTATTTCGCGGAGGTTGCTTTTAGGGCCAGATTAGCGCCACCTGAAAAGCCGAGATTTTTTCTGCTCGTTATGATTTTCATATCGCCTAAAGATTTAAGAAAATCAGAGGTTCCATCCGTGCAGTGATTATCAACAATTGTCAGGGTATAAGGAATATGACGGGTATTTTTTCGAATGCTGCGGATGCATCTTCCGAGTTTTGCTTTCGCGTTATAGGTTACGATCACGATATCGACGTTGTGCATTTCATACTCCCTGACTCTGCGCGCATGTCTCGGCTGCGCGAAGCACCCGTTTCAAGTGCTGATCCTAAATATTCTTTTTAACTTTTGTTTAAAGTCCTTCATCCCCGCTTCTATTTTAAGATGATGGAGATCAGACAATTCCAAGGTCTGTCCTGCTGCGACATATTTGGTTCCGTCCATATTTTTAATCGAGCTCATGCAGCGATGACATTTTTGCGGAACTTCGGTCTTTTGAATAAGCTGCTGCATGATTTCTTCAGCTTTTGTTGAATTAAATGCTTCAACAAGATTTTTATGGGTGACATTATCAAAGACCAATTCCCCATTATAATCTAGAGGACAAGGGGAGAGATCACCATTCCATAGAACAGAGCATTGCGTGAAGGGCATTTCGCAGGAACCAAGGCATGATGGGTCCGTTTTTGTCCCTAACGGTAAAATCATGTTTCCCCATAAGTGGTATGTGTATTTTAAAACAAACGTAAAATCTTCCAGTAAATAGTTTGTTCCGGGTACGATTGCGGATGGAATATTCTGCCGCAAGGAATACTTCTTTTTGAGGTATTTTGCAAATCCGATCCATTCTTTTTCAAATTGTTTGAATTCCCGTGTCGAATTAATGATTTTAAATCGGTCATGATGTTTATATCGCGTTGCGATCGAATCGATTTCGATATGAGTGTCTGCCTTCAATTTGAATTTTAATTCGATAAAATCAAAGATTTTTTTTTGGTATTCCTCATAGGAGATAGGCGCATTCCTAAACTTAAAGGAATCTTTATTTCCCGTGTGGTAACTGATGACCGTGATTTTGGGCGGGTATTCAAAAATGCGCAGGGCCACATCTTTTTTCAATAAAGATCCGTTGGTCACTAATAAAATGGGCGCGTTTATTTTGTGGGCAGACTCCAAGATTTCAAAAAGATCCGCATATAACAGGGGATCCCCCATCATGTGAAGCACGATCCCTTCGCAAAAATCATGTTGCGTGGCTTCTGTGATGATTCGTTTTGCCAAGGTTTTATCCATAAAACCTTTTTTTCTTGTCATAAACTGATTCCCACAAAATGCGCAATCAAAATTGCAGCAATTCGTTAATTCCAGGCAAAGCCATTGCACTTTTTTTATCATAACGTTTCTATTTATTATTTGTTTATGATGAGAGTCATTTAGTTAATCAACGCATCGGTTGATTTCCGGGACAACACTAGCAAGACAAGCGGTAACAAAGCAATGTCTTATCCTGAGGAAGATTACGTTTTGGAAACTTTGCGATGCCATAAATCTCGAATTTTCTCGATAAAGAAACCCCGTCTAGCCTGCTTTTGATAGTGCGCCATGTCTCTAGCCGCTCTTGTGCCGATGCTTTTGCGGAGATTGACATTGTCAGCTAATTTTCGCATCCAAGCCGCAGCATCGTCGATATCAGGATTGGCCCAAAATGCATTTTTCCCGACGAAGTGCTGCTGGTAACATTTAATGATGCCCTTGGCAGGGATCAACTTGTAACGTACAAGACATGAATTTGCATCATTCATGTAGGTCATATTGCCTGACCAAGCCGTGGCGATGACCGGTTTGCCCAATTGCATTGCTTCCATCATTCCCAAACCAAGCCCTTCCGATCGATGGAGCGAGACAAAAACATCACAGCTCGCATACAAATTCAATATTTCGAGGTAAGTCAAATCTTCGGTAATCAAATGGATGCGTGGATCGTTATTCGAAAGTGCCTTCAGTTGTTTCACGACGGAATGAGCGCACTCATTGCCGTAAGCATTGTTAACCTTGATGACTAGATGTGCGGAGGATTGATTGCGGAATGCTCGTCGAAACGCCTTGATCAGGCCGGAAGGATTTTTCCTTTCAATGTCGCTCCGCGGCTCAAAACTGAAAACGAAGATCGTTGCATCCTCCGGCAATCCAAAACGGGCCCGGCAAGCTTTCACGCCTCGGGGGAAATAAAGGGGCTGCTCGGCGGAAAGGATGGGCAACTCCGGAAGATACTTGGCGCATGTCGAACTTACAAAATCAGATTGAGACACGATGACATCGCATAATTGCAGGGCTTTGACCCATATCACAGGGAAGATATCGAGTTCCCACATTGGGCAAAAAACGTTCAGGCTATGATGCCGGCGCAATAATCGCGATAAATCGAAAAAAAGAAACTCGGTCGCATCCCGCGCGGGTAATGTAAAAAGGTTGATCGCATAGGGTAATTTGTCAACCGATTGAACAAAGAGATCTTTATAAGATTCGTCAAATCGTTTATGAAATACTCCGATGGGATTCAAATCGTGAATGGCGACGGGATAACCATGTTCGATCAGCAGCTGAATCAGACTTCGGGACATGACGCCCAGTCCCAGGTTCCGGCTGACATAGCCAATAACATTGAAACCAAAAGGACGCTTGGAGCGTTTCACCGGGCGCTTGTGCGTGATGATACGTTTGTTTTGCTTATGCTGGTTTTGCACGGAGGTAGGCCTTTGCCGCATGGTTAGGGCCATCCGCAGCGAAAAATCGATGTTCTACGAATAGCGCGAAGCTGAATATGAATTTGTATAACCGAAACAAATAGTTTGTCGGTATCCCCGGTAGTTTAAGAGGGAGAAATGGAAAACGTAAAAGAATGGAGAAGACATCAAAGCATAATTGGATCTCATCCGCACTGAACGTCGGGTAATCGATGACCGCCTGAATGCGATCGCAATAATAAGCTTCTTGCGATAGCCAGCCTTTTTCGCGGCAAATGGTTCCAAGACTTGTTCCCGGTAAGGGTGAATAGATGAATTTGATGGGGCTAATCTTTAAACGTCTGAATAAGCGGACGGTGTCGAGAAATAGTCCCGTATTCTCAAAAGGAAGTCCGATCATCACGTGCCCGCTGATTTTTTTAATTCCGTGCCGTTTGACGAGCTCAACGGTTTCGGCCAATAGATCATTTCCCATATTTCGATTTAAGATGGTTTGCCTGAAATTTTCGTTTCCATGTTCTATTCCAATAGCAACCTCTGCACAACCCGCCTCCTTCAACAATTATATCATGGCTGAATCGACGCTGCCGGCCCGCACGTTGCAACAGAAGGGATATGAAAATCGTTTTTTGTATAAAGCAAAAAACTCATAAAACCAATTTTTGTCCAGGGCAATAATGTCATCATCAAAAAAAATAAAATCAAATTTGAATCGTTTTGAATCCAAATCGATCAGTTCGATAGCCTTCTGCGGGCTTAAGAACCGGCAAAAGGGCCCTTTGCTTTTGTATAACATCTGCAAAGCTGAGTTGGAGCAATAGGAACAGCCAAAGGGGCATCCCCGGTTGAACATAAACCGATTGGTCCCCCAATCCAAATCGATCATGCGTTGATAGAATATCCCTTTATCCGGGGGAGGCAGCTCATTCAGGTCAATTAATGGGCGGAGATCATTTTTGATGATCTGCCCGTTTTTTTTGAACCAGAAGTTTTTAAGATGGAAATAGCCTTCTTTCTTCTCCATGCAATTTGCGAGTTCCAGCAACGGGTATTCTCCTTCGCCGCGCACAATTGCATCCACCCCATCAATTTGGGAGGTAGATTCCGGTTGTAAGGTAGGGTGTATACCCCCGCATACGATCAAAGCACTCGAGATTTCTTTAACTCCTTTGATGATATCACCAAGATAACCGGCTTCGGCGGTTAACAGGGAAAATCCGATAATGTCCGGTTTTTGCTCCTTGACGGTTTGGTACAGCAAAAGAATATCCCTTAAATCTTGAAGGACAAAATAGTCGGCGGAATGTCCGCCTCTTTTTAAAACCGATATCAAATACCCGATGCCGTAGCTGTATGCAGGAATGCTGTTGATTTGAGGGTGGACGAGCAGTATTTTCATTTTCGAATGTCAATTTTCAGGGCACCATCAAGCTGGTCCATGATGGCAGGAATTTGGTCAAAATGTTGATCATTGTAAATCAATTCAAAAAAACGCGTTTTCTGGGCAAGAGAATAAAAGGTCCAAAGCATTTTTCTGGAATCATTTTCGGGGTAGGCGCAGAGGCATTCTCCGATTAATTTTTTTAATCCTTTTGTTTTAGAAATGGGTTTCAAAGCGGCATTCCCCCGGATTTTGTATTTTGGGAATAGAATATCGATGCGGGTCGGCTCTCCTAGGTCACGGACACGATGATTCGGAATATTTTTTAAAGAAATCCTTTTTTTATCCCCATACAAGTAATTTTTTACGGTATTTCGCACGAGCTTTGGATGACGATTCAGAACCGTCTCCTTCAGTCCCATTTTGGTCGGAAGTGGCATCAGATGAATTTGACGATTCGAAGCTTTAACAAAACAGTCATCATCGCAATGGATCTGGAAGCCGTGTTGGGCAAGAACGAAAGCGAGGGTGCTTTTACCGCTATTGGTGGGACCGCTGATCAGAATCGAGGAATTGTTTTTGGAGACCCAGGAGGCATGCATATGGAAAAAACCATGATGGCCGAGGATATGATAAAGTGGCCGCATCAGGGCAAAGTCAAGGATCCTTTCTTTTAAAGACTCGTCGAATTCGAGCAACCGGGCCGTTGCGGTGTTCGTCCGCAGGTCCGTTGTGACACGGACGGTGCGTGTGTCCATGAATGAAAAAATGCGGTTATTTTTGTTCAGACTTTGATAAATATACTGATCGTTGCGATTTTTTATGATCTGGATGCAGAGCTTGACCTTCATTTGAGGTGTCGAATGGGGGGAACGTTGAAAATCGAAAAAGTTATGGATCAGCTGATGCAAGCGAAAGCTGTTCGTAGACGTGGTGATCTGAAGGTGTTCATGAGTCAATACCCGCCGGTATTTCATTTGGCTCCTGCCAATTTCGAGATCGGGGAAATGGTTGATGGATGCGTCCTCTTTAATAGCCCTTAACTTTCTTGATCTCAGTATAAACCGTCAGGGTCGGTGTTTTGTATTTTTTCTTTTTCTTATTTGTCTTTTTGACATCCGCCATGGTCGATCTCCTATGCGGTTATCCTCTTTGATCAAAGAGGAAGTTGTACCCCCGGAGAAATCCGGAAGCGTAGAATGATCATTTTGATTCAAGTTGTCGTACGAATCGGCACCATTCATCCGGCGTTGCCGTGACACTGCCGTGCTCGGCGAATGCCAGTCCGATATCCCAAGAACAGTGTTGATAGAGCCGGCATCGAGAGCATTCAAAATCATCGGTTTTCAGCTTTCGCAAATCGTGAACCTCCGGGGATTTGAGCCAAATATCCCGAAAAGAGTCCCGCCTCAAATTACCAATTTCTAAACGCACAGTCCCCGACGGAAAGACCTGGGCGGAAGGGGATACCCGGCATGAGACGGTTGCTAAATCGAGGATCCTGGTTGTTCCCGCATACCTTGATTTTGGTACGATGAAATTCGATTGACGAACCCAACCCTTTCGAACAGCACACCCGAGCTGCTCACCGGTAATACGATGGTATAAAGGTTCTAAGGAGCCATTGTCCCTCGGATAAAGAACAAAATCGTAAGAAAAATTCCAGCCCTCGGCTTTTGCAAGGGTTTTCATCTTTCCCAATTCATGGAAGTTTTCCTTCAAGACTATCATGTGAATCAAAACGGAAATTCCCGAATCCTTCAGCAGACGGATGGCCCGTATGGCTTTTTTGAAGGAGCCTTTTGTCCGGGTGATCAAATCATGGAGGGCCGGAGAGGTGCCGTAGAGGCTAAGCTGAACGGTTATCGGTTGAAGTGCCTTGAATCTGCGAACATTGCTTTTATTGAATCCTATTCCGTTTGAAGCGATTTTGACGTTAAAATTTTTTTGCCGGGCATAGGCTATTAAATCAAAAAAATCTTTGTGCAGAAGAGGTTCTCCCCCGGAAAAGGTTACATTCAAAGTACCCATCCGGGCTAATTGATCGAGCAAGTTATGGCAGATGCTTTTGGTCAGATCAGGCGAGGGAGTCTTGGAGCGCATGCAATGGATACACTTAAGATCGCAGCGACTCGTTAATTCAATAAAAGCCGTTAGGGGAACTTTATGCCTCAAGAAATGATGAAGCAAGTCATTATTCCGTAGACTAATCATAATTTAGCAGGCTAATCTTATAGAATGAGATAATGAGATGATGGAATCAAAGACTAATCTTTAATCGCTTTGATAAGCTGCGCTTTCTCCAGTTTTTTCAACAGTGCCCAAACGTCATTTTCAAGCCGCTTATCGGATACGTCGTATGCTTCTTTAAGAGAATCTATAATTTCACCGACGGATTTATTTTCGTCGAGGGCTTTCCAAATCTCGGTTCCTATTTTGTCCAGACTGTAGTAGTAACCGCTCTCCAGTTGCAGCATGACCGCTTCTCCGGCAATAATTCGATGAACGGCTTGATCCTTATTGATTTTGTAGCGTTGACTCAACGTCATTTCCAACTCCTTTTCACAATTTGAATCATTTTTGGGTATTCACCAGGCTCTGTCGACATTTCCTTCCCCCATCAAGGGGGAGGAAGTTTTTTGGGCAAATGTCAACAGAACCTAGTGCAAATATCATGTTTAACCAAACCGGCCATCGAGGTCAGGCAAACCGTCTAATGATTCTAGCCATAAAGTTCAAGATGCGCACTATTATTTTAATCACATTATAGGTTCGTTTGTGATAGACGAACAAATAAGGCCATAGGGAGTTATAAAAGTTTTTGGCTGTGCGATACGGATGTCCCCAAAACGTTGGCAGAAAAGTAAACCCCCGAAGCAGATCTCGCGTGAGGAACAATCTTACGAAATCCGTATGAGCTATAGTTTTACACATCCGTTGGAATCGCTTTGATGGGCCGTACCGATTGATGATATGGCTGACCTCCTCGGAGAGCTGAGCATTCGCTATTTTCTGGGACAGATATAACAGGGACAGGACAGCATAGTTGGTATGAGTTGCCTCCGTGAAAACCGGAAGTTGATTCCAGCAAATGTTGTTTTGGTAGAACCGCAGGATTTTCTTGATTTCGCAGAGCAGGAAAATCGTGTAATAAAAATTTTTGTTGATGCCTTCGCTTGAGCAGGCCCAATCGCTAGAGAACAGGGCCAGTGAATCCTTCAAGTAATTCAGACAGGCCATGAAAACTTGTGCTTCGGGACTTAAAATGTGTATTTCGGATTCGTCGATACGGGTTTTGACCGATGTTTCAAATAATTTGTTTAATAGAACCGGAGAGCATTTTGAGGGCGTGATATCCCAGTGTAGCTCAACACAAACCTGCCCTTTTAAATACATATAATGGCAACCCTGTTTCGTAAATAAATCGCGTGAAAGCTTTAGATGTTTTATGCTTGATAATTTTTCGTAATCTTCCCGGTAGCCAAGCTTTTTTAATATATTTTCCGCTTGCGGCAAATCGTTCTTTTTCACCAAGCAATCGATATCTTCCATGGGCCTTAATCCGGGGTCATCCTTATAGATCGTTGTCAAAAGGGCAGCCCCTTTTAGAAAAATCAAATCAATCTTGGCTTTTTCGAATTCTTGTGCCAATTCGATCATGCTTCGTTTGATCTGCTCATTTTTAATAGCGGTCATGAGGTATCTTTGTTGAATGACAAATCGTATTGCCGGCGGAATTTTAAAATTGGGGAATAGGGCCGTTGCTTCTAAATACAGAGGCAGAAAAGTCTTAAATCCAAAACTGCTAAGGGTTTGCCAGTGAATGAAGCGGGTTTTGTTTTCGTAGCTTGCCAGAACGGTCTCAAAATCCCTTTGGGAGTTTGCTCGCAGGAGATCGATCAAGAATACTTCTGTGAGGTATGTGCCGGAGTTGAAATCGGGTAAGGACGGCGATGGGTGCATGGCGTCAGATTTTAAATGAGACCGTCGATCCAAAATAGGTTCGGTTCGGACATGGAATTTGAGTTATCTTTCCGATTTTAGTTCGAAATATCAAGGCTGTATTATACTTCTTTTGGTGATTCGGCGATGCTAGTTTTTGATGCCGAATTTGTCGATCGGGATCTCTTCGGATTCTCAAAAGGCTTTGCCGGAAATGGCCGCCCAGCAAGGGTTGATTTTCAACACAAAGAGCGTGCGGAGAACGTCCGGAGAAGTTACGCAGCGCGTTCGAGGAGGCCGTTGGCTTCAAGGAAACGTCGCAATTCGGCACGAAACCGTTCCAAAAACTCGGGCGCGATGGAAATGCGCAGCAGGCCTTCCACCAAAGGGCGTGCAAGCAGGAGAGAGACGGCATCTTCGGGAAGTTTTCGGACCAAGGTGCCGTCATAATCATTTGCGATGACGACAATTTGGCTGGATTTCGCCGGCCCATACCGTTTATTGGCCACGACATCATAATCGGCCCCGGGAATGCGATCGACCCGTGCACTCGTTCCGATTGTGGCGTCCGGATAATCGGGCACATCCAGAATCAGCCCGATACGGTTGTCACGGTCCGGTGCGACTTTTTGCTGCCAGATGGTCAACCCCTCATCCGTTTTCAATAATCGGCTGAGTACCGATGCCTTGATTAAAATGATGACCGTGGGCCGTCTGGGTTTTGTCTCTTTGCGGGCGCCCGGCGGTTCAGACGTTCGCGTGCTATTCCAAACTTCCTCGACCTTGCTCTGCCGTTCGATGGGTTCCATGGCCGCGAATTCGCTCAGTCCAAGTGTTACGGGAACGGTACTTGCTTCGTCGGGTGCGTCCGTCCGTCCGTAATCGATTGCGATGGTCTCTGCGGCGGTAATGTTTTTGGATTTCCTCAGAGCGGCCACGCCTTTTGAGAATTGCGCATCAAGGAAAGCATAGCGGTTTTTTTCGGGCGAGACGGTTTGGACAAGCGGGACATTGTCTTGGAGCCGTTTGAAATAAAGCTCGTCGCTTGTGGCTTCGGTCCCGATCTCGGGACGAATCACCATGTAAGAAATGCCGGCGTCTTTCAATTGCTGACTCAGGCCTTCGGTGTGAAATCCTCCCGTGACCACGACAATATCGCCCTCGAGACGAGGATCTCCGGTGATCTTTTGGTAGAAGATGCTGTCGCGCTTCTGGGCCAGATCGTAAAATCTCAAAGCCAGGCTGAAAGGATTATCCAAGCCGTCTTCGCGGATGTCCGCGTCCGTTGCCGCTTTTTCATTCGCGTGCTTTTTCAAATCATCGGGGGTCGCCTGAAAGGTAATGATTTTCTTGGAATTCAGAAACCGTTCGGATTTGGCATCCAAGGTTCTTTCGGCCTCGTTGGCGAAGAGTTTGTCTTTGGTGAGCCCGATCACTTTTTCGATTTCGTCAAAAAACTCTTGATGGGAAACTTTATCCTGCGAGGTTATGAGTTCGAGATATCTGTGGGTTTGAGGATAATATTGCAGTTTTTCCTTCGGGAATTTCCCGTTGCGCAGCAACTCTTCGAAAGTGAGTCGCGATCCCTTGAAGTCCTTCATGAGTCGTGAGGCCTCACCATCCAGCCTTTTTTTATCCAGATTTTTCTCGATTCCTAGGATCTTTTTGAAAAGGACGATTTGCTTGAACGATGTCATCTTGATCCCTTTGGCTTCCGCCATGGATACAAGCGCCGGCAGAAATTTTTCGGCTTTGTTGCCTTCCCGGAACTCGGACAAGGCCATGTCAAAACGCCGCAGGTCCGGGTTAAACACTTTGTCTTTCTCGGAAGCTATTTGTTTGGACAGCTGATCCAACTGAGATTTGATATCATCGCGTTGTTTTAAGTACTCGGTATAGAGGTTCACGTTTTCAAGATAGGGGCCGGTTTCTTCAAGACCGATGATGCTGATGGGCGTTTTTGAGAACAGGGCCGCGTAAACCGGTCCGCCGATATGCCCGTCTTCCAAAAGCGCGCGCGCCAGCATGTTTTTCTCACGTGATGTGGGCAGCCCCCAGCTCTGGGGAAAACTGGTTTCGGACCAGCCGCCTTCCAAGGCAACGGTCTTGATTCCGTAGACAGCGTTTAAATGATCCACAATGGCGGCGATGTTCTCCTGAGCGGTAAACTGGGAATGGACGTCTTGGATTTCAATCACCCAGCGTTGGGTGGTCCCCGGGATACGCTCTTCGACCTTTCCCAGAGATTTGGGGATCGCCAAATTCGCGATGGAAAGAGACTCTGCTTCTTGGGCCCGGCTTAGGCTACCTGCCGGAACGGACAAAAGCATGCCTACCATCAATAACCATAAGCCCTTCGGTTTCATCGGATAGAGTCTCCCCGTTTGTTAACGCCGCCAGTAAATTCCATAGGAAATTATACTTGAGGAAATGACCGATTGCAAAGAGGGCGGATGCGCAAAGAGGCACAATTTCTATTAAAAACATGAATTTTTTAACAATCGCAAACACCCCTTTTTGAAATTATTTTCATATCCCGGACCCGCCGAATTGAAATTCGTGAAAGATATGTTACCTTTTACCAAAACCATTTCCAGTAAGCATTTGCGAGAGTCAGGAGCTGGTTCATTCTTCATCGGAAGGCGGCATTTAAGCCGACACAGGTCCATATCTGAGGGTGATGATGATCACGGGTTTTTTTCACGACAAACGGTGCAAACAATTTATTTGTGCTTTGACGGCCGTGACCTTTTTTGTCACGAATCTGGCCTTCCCGGCCTCTGCGAATGCCCAGCCTGTTTTGGCGCCTTCTTTAAATCCGACAGCCTCTTTTGATGCACAGATTCCTTATGAACTCGGTGAAATCAGCGAACAGGTTTTACCCGGCGGGTCCGATAAACTGTTGGTGCATATCCGGACGTCTCACGGACATTACGAGGCACAAAAAAATATTCAAAAACTCCTCACCTTCCTCGGTGAACGGCAGGGCAGGCAACTCCTTTTCCTGGAAGGCGCTGCCCGAAAACTCAGGCCGGAGTTATTCCGCTTTTTCCCTCGCGATCAGGAGCTGAATCAGAAAATCATCGATGCCCTCATCCGGCAAGGCGAGCTTACCGGTGCGGAGGCTTATCTGATCGAAGCTCGGGAAAAGGCCGAAGGCTGGGGCGTCGAGGACTTTGAAGCCTATCGCCGGAACCGGGAAGCCTTTAAATCGGTGATGCTTCGCCAGGAAGCCTTAAATGGGTTCCTCAAGAAGTTTTACGTTGCCTGGGAAAAGGCTGCTTATCCCGAATTCTCGGAAGATCTCAGGAGCCTGCTCTATCGCGAGAAGGCTTATCGCGAAGGGAGCCTGTCGCATCAGAGCTGGCTTGAGATTCTGCGCCGCCAGGCCGCGGAGCATTTAAAAACAGATTTGAATTCATTTTGGAGTCAGGAACGGTGGCCGATCTTGGTTCGTTATACCAAACTCCGCGAAATGGAAGGGAAGCTGGATGACGCCAAGGTCGAAAAGGAAAAGGAAATTTTTTTCAAGGGGTTGGAGATTTATTCAAATCATGATGAGACCAAAGAAATTATCCGGAAACTCGAAGAGATCACGGCCACAGCGAAGAGGGATGGCGGCCGTGTGCCCCGTGCCGACAGGAGCACGCCGGTCCGTTTGATCGTCGAACGGCTCATGGACAAATTGCCGGAGAATTTCCCGCTGACTGCCGCCTATCCGAATTTTAAAGCCTATTTACAATACCTGATCATGGCCGAAGAGCTGGAAGCAGAAGGGTTTAACCGCGAAATCGACCGTCTGACCAAGGGATTGTTTTTTGCGTGCGTCCGGACGAAGGCGGAAAAGAAACTGCTTCGAGTGCTTTTCGATTATCGTTTGCTCGAAAAACTCTACCGTCTGGAACTGTCCCGCACGGAATATTTGACGATTCAAAAGCATCAACGAAGGATTCGTCCTACGGCCCTCGCGCAATTTCTGAGCCGGCAAGATCTGATTCAACCGGATCAGGATCTTTGGTTTAAAAAGGCTATGGGGTTTTACCGTGGTGCCATCCGTCGCGAAGACTGGCTTGTCCAGAATGCGGTCGGAAAACTTGTCGAAAAACATCAAAAACAAGCCATCCTGGTCACCGGCGGTTTTCACTCGGAAGGTGTCAAAGAAAGAATTTTAAAAGCAGGCTATGCCTACGTTCAAATCACGCCGCGCATGACCGAAGTCAGTAAAAAGGATCACGAGATTTATCTGCGGGCTTTTCTGGGGAAGCCCGCAGCTCCGAAAACTCCCGCGAAGGCGACGATTGAGAACGCCCTCCGCGAAGACCCGGCAACTTTAATCGGTGTGCGCGATCCCGAGTTAACGGGCGGCGCCATCGAGACCATGCGCCGGACAGTGCGCAATGTCGTTGCTCAGGAAAGACCGGCAAAAGTCCGTGAACTTTTAGAACAACTGGACCGATCCCGTTTCGCACAAGTCTTCGGCATCGGTTTTTCGGCCAACGAATTTGCGGGCGGTCATTTTGTCGGGCGCTCGGAAGTGCGTATGGGCATTGCCATGAAATTCGCTAACGATCAGCATACGGTTGATTTCGCCGGAAAAGTTGATGACTTGTTCCTGTTATTAATGGCTTTCAACGGGATATTCCATGGGCAGCGGGACCGTGCCGAAATCGAACGATTTTTGCATCGCGAGAAAGATACTACGCTCGTGATGGGAAAGACCCACCGGTTCCGGTTCAGCTTGTCGTCTGAGACAATCAACGGTATCACGATGCCCGCGTTGAGGTTTTGGCTGGATACGCGAGGCATGAATCCGAAGATCGAGGCGCGGCGGTGGGCAAGCGCCCTCCGCACGATCGAGCATGCTCTGTCAGCGGTCAAACGGTTGCAGGATGTGTCTCCATCTCCGAATCGTTCCGAAGTGCGCACGCCCGAACAATGGGCGGAGCAAATTTTGAGTACCGGACGTGCCGAAGGAATTCCGGTGACCCAAATCGAAGCGGTGGTGGCGTTGTTGAACCGGCAAAAGACCGGCCCGAAACAAGAAGCCCCGCAGTTCGAACGCAGTGATTTAATCCCTGGCAAGAAATCGCCGGAAGGAGACGCACGTTACGTTGTGGTGCCTGTTCTGGGTGTCTCTCACAGTTTGGTCATTCCGACGGACGCCGTCCGCTTTACGAAGGCAGCCGAGAATGCAATGATGAGCTATTATTCCAGCCTGAAACCGGAAGAAGTTATTCTGAGAGCGCCCATGATGGAAGTTTACGACCACGGCAACGATTTAAGCCTGCGCCTGACTCAGGTCCGCCGGGACGGAGCCGGCATGCGGGATATTCTTCATGCCGAGGTGGAAATCGGGAGCGCGCTCATCCCCGAACCTCAAAAATTGCTTCACCGGATTGAAACCCCCTTTGTTTTCGATGTTACCTGGGATCGTGTTCGGGGGATATGCAATCTGACAAGGCTTCCTTCTCCGTATGACTGGACCGGACAAACATGGGGCGATCGTGGCTACGGTTATACGCCCGAAAAATTCGAGGAGGTCGAGGAATATTTTTGGGAAAAAGCACAAGCCGAGACGCAACAAGCCATTGACGTGATGGAGGGCATGTCTCCGGAAAGCGATTTCGAAGCTTTGCGGTATCAGTGGTCTGAAATTTGGGCGAAACGCAAGGCGTTTGATGAATTGAAACAGGAAAGTTTTTGGCGGATCACGACGCTGTTGGCGCAAAATTTGGTCGAGCTGTCCCGCCGTTTGGGAAGGCAAAGCCCTGTGGTGCGCGATCTCCAAGCGAGAAGGACTGCGCTTAGGAAAAAGACGGGAGATTGGGTGAGCGGAAAGGCTTCCCTGGATGGATTGTATAGGGAAATTGTCCGGAGTGTGCAAGGTCATTATGAGGAAGGCGATCGGACGGTCTATTCACTCATCGAACCGACACAATTTACCGAGTTAACGGACGGCCTGGGGAGGGTCCTGGCAAGTTTGCGGAAGTCTCATCAAGAGTACGCGAAACTATTTTGGGAAACGGAAAAAATTCTTGCAGCTCTAACGCAGCGGCAAAATACGGCGCTTTTAGCGGAAAAAATCCATGAATCAACCGCGCCCGAGATTTCGTGGCTGTCGGGTATGACAACGATTACGGAAACCGTTCAGCTGAACCCCGAACCTTATGATGTTGAGCATCCGGACGGTGGTGTCCTTCTGATCAAACCGCCTGCGGGACAGCCTTATGAAGAAACCGTCAAAGAGATATTAGACCGGGCCGAGAAGCGCGGATATTACGCCGATCAGATTGCCGTTTATGAAGGCAGCGCGATTGCCCGTCTTGGTATTATCCCGCGGCATTACGAAAATATTTATAAAGTCGCCAAGGGCGGTATCGGAGCGATGGACGCGAATCAAAGGTTTGCATTGAGACATGCATACGAAAACGAATTGCCTGCCTTATTGGGAACTGCTTACAGCGAAGATCTGGTTGTGGCGGCGCTGGACATGAAAACGAAATTCGGTTTATCCGATGATGTGGCGGATGATTTGGTGCTCGAATTATGGAATCGCGGAATGGGATCGAATTACAAGACGCCCCGGGGAGTCATGAAGGCTGCCGAAGGGGTTTATAGCTATGCGTTCAGATTGCCGGAAGATCCGAGAATTCCCAGGGAACATTGGAACAAACCCGTCATCTTGGCCAATGGTTTTTATATGCGGTTCAGCAAGGATTTTGAGACGCCGGGAACCAAAACCGTGGCAGTTTTACTTCGCACGATTCCCGGGGCCGAAGTGAGTTCGTGGGATGATATGCGCACGCAATTTGCCGGTGACACCAATCCTGCTGCGGCATTGCCCGGTTCGATTCGAAACGATGCCTTAACAGGGATTCTCAAAGTGGCCAAGCTTCCCGTGAGTACCGAGAACAACGTTATTCATTTAAGTGATCAGGAAGGCCGCGGCCGCGAAGTCGTGATTTGGTTCCCGAAGCGGTGCTTGTCCGCCTCCGGGCGTTCGGAGGTGCGGAAGAAGAATCCATATGTTGCGCTTCGGGACGAAGGCATGCTCGCTACGCGTGATGTCGATGGGTTGATATCGGAAATCGACAGATTGATTGCAGAAGGCCGGCGCATTCTCCAAGAGCCAGAGAACCAGAGAGCAAGCCCCGATGTTCTGGAAAACGAGGGCGGGGTTGTCTATGAATTCGGCCGTGAGATTCAACTGACGCTTGAACAGTATTACGGTGTTATGGAAGTGGTCGACATTGTGGCGGCATGGGAGCGGGGAGCCGATCAATTGATCGGTCTTGAAAATACGAAGGAAGATATCGCCATGCTCCGGGCTTTAAGGCGGGCCTTGTCCGCCCGTTCGGAAGTCCGCGGCAAAACTGAGCCGCAGCCGGCCCGGGTCAAAAGTCAGGCGGAGTTATTGGAAGATGCCAAAGCGGCTTACCGGCAGGATGTGGACAGATATTTTGCTCCGGAAGAAAGGCCGGCCTTGCTTGCCTTCATTGATAAAACGAATACCACGAACTGGAATGATTTGAAATCGGAAATGCTGACGGCGATGTACCAAAAATTGCGGTCTTTTAACCGGCAGGTTATGCTGCCCCAGCCGCTGGGTTCGCCCCGTGAGATGACTTACGACGAAGCCAAGCAAGAACTGGACAGGTTCCACCGCATCCGTGATTCGGTCAAGCTGAGGTATCTCAGGGACATTGAGGTTTTGTTCAGGGCGCGGCCTACCGCCAAAGGGGACGTCCCGGATTTCATATTCCGGGAGACGTTTGAAAAAAAGCAGTATGAAATGACGGTTGAAAAATTGCGGCAGCAGATCATTGAGGCGCGCACCATCGAAGACATGGATCAACGGATGACCAGAGCCATCGACGCAAGAATGCGGCAGTTGAACCGATTGGCAATCCGGGTCAGGCGGACACAAAACGTTGAACGGGCAGGCGGATTTAACCGGCAAATCGGAATCGGGATTGGGTCTATCCGCTGGCCGGTTCCGGTCGATTACGAAATCTACGTTTATTCGATGGCGCTTACCTTGGGTATTCCGGCCGCCGATTTCGAAAGGATGGAAAACCTGGGGCAGGCGCTTGTGGGTGCCGCGGGCCGCTCCGAAACCCGAAGCGCACGGGACGTGAATGACAAAGTTAAGAGAATGATGGCATTGGAGCGGTCGACTCAACCCGTTCCGGCGGGAGACCGGCTGACGGTTTCGGACATTGCGATACTGGCCTCTTCGAGTGATAGCCGGGTCACCGAAGATTTAAATACCATTCCTTTGGGGGATTATTTTGAAATCGTTAACGACGACGTTCATTACACGATAACACATACGCCTGATGACGAAGGGGTGCTTAAGATTCACGCTGCCGTCGGCGGACCAAAGCTCTATCTCCATATCGACAAATCCGAAAGGGAAATTCCGATGACTGCCCGAAATGCTTTGAAGGTCCGGCAAGCCGTAGCACGATTGATCGCAAAAGCTCATCCGGAGTTGGTCTTACCCGGAAGAAAAGCGGGCGTGCCCTCGTGGATTACCGATTCCCAGCAGGAGACCGTCATCGTGCGTTTGCGGGCCGGTTCCAACGATTTGAGATTAGCCGATCCCATCCTTTATTTGGCGCTACAACGCTTGAAAATCTATGTGCCCGATCAGATTTTCAAGCAGGCCCAGTCGGCTGTTAATGCGATCGTGAAAGATTATTGGGCTCAGGGGAACGTCCTTGATGAAAGACAAGCTTATGAAGCGATTAAATTTTTCTACGGCCTTGTATCGCAGGACCAAAAGATCGCGGACGCCCTGATCAGGGTTATTCGCGTAAGGCTTTATGTATTGACCGATCAGTATGCCAAAGCTGCCGGAGAAGCCGACGTTCTGGTTAACTTGGCCACCGGTGGGGTTGGAGGCCCGGCTGACGATTTGACGCTCAAAGCAATTGTCGGGATGTTATTTGCGGATTATGAATTGCTCGGACAAATATCCGGAACCGTTGCTCAAAGGAACCGCCGGTTAAAGCTGACGTTAAGTATCTTGCTGAGGACGGAAGAATACGTACGTGTCCTGACCCATTGTGCCAGGCAATCTCCTTTTTTTGCGAAATACGAGGCACAAGCCACGCGAGACGATTTAACGGCTTTACATCGCATGCGTTTGGGACTTACGGCACGCCTGACCGACTTCAAACGGCGCTGGCCCGATATTTATCGCTCTGAAGTACGCCCCCTGGAGGCACGCCGTGCAGACGCGGAAGCAATGTTGCGGGAATACGGGCAGGAGCATGTGCTCGAGCATTGGAATGAATTGGATGATGCCGGCAAAGGTCGGCTTTTGACCCGGATTGAAAAAATCAATTGGAAGCTCCTGGCGGACTTGATTGAGTTTGCCAAAAGCGGGGCACAAACGGAAATCCCTTCGGAATTTGTTCCGTCCCGGCCGGTGGATCATGACGAACTGGCTCCGGCGGTAAGGGCAAAAGGGCGCGAGACATTACAGTGGGAGGGTCCGAACGGGGAAGTGCTGACGGCGGGCATTATGCTTGCGGGGGGGCGTGGTTCAGGGGTTGAGTACAATCATCCGAAGGGTATGTACCCAATTATGGATTTGAGCGGCGAAAGTTTTTATCAGACATTGATCGACCGTTGGAAGTCTCTGAGCCGCTATTACGGCCACCGGAAAATGATGCCCTTGATTGTGATGACCAGCGAAGACACCCATGAAGAAACCCTCGCCTATTTTCGTGAGCAAAACTGGTTCGGCGAAGAGGAAGACCGGTTCCTTTTTGTCAAACAGCAGGAGCTGCCGGTCGTGGATAAGGACACCTATAAAGTCATTCTCAAAGATAAAGAAACGATCGATGTCGGCGGGGCCGGTCACGGTGATGCCTTCGATTATGTCCTGCAGCTCGAGCATGTTCAGGCCTGGCTGCGCAAACACGGCGTCAAATATGTGCAATATTTTGCCGTAGACAACGTTCTCAATCCCATCGGCGACGAAGCCTTTATCGGACAGCATGTGCTTAGCGAAAGCATGCCGCGCGTACCCGGAGAGGCGCATATCAGTATCGGCATGTGGCCCCTTGAAAATCCGGATGAACGTGCCGCGCATATCGTTTATGTTCCCGAGCCCGATGCCGCCGACGGTTTGAGGCGCGAGGTTTACGATTACGACAAAGCCCCGGCCGCGATGAAAGCGCAGTCGACGCACGGACATCCGAGTTTTCAGATCGTCACCTGGGAAACATTGCGCGGCTCTACGCCTTTGCGGTTCCGCATCAGCAAAAACAAAAAACCAGTCATTGATAGCCATGGTGTCGCGCATGACAACACGTTTAAATTCGAAAGCGCCAGCACGGAAAAACGATCACGGGGCGCTATTCTGGCCTTTCCCCGGCTATTTCTCGCACCCTTGAAATATAAGGAAGGCAAGTCGCCGGTGGATACCCCATCCGATGTCCGGAAAAAGATCGCACAATTCTGGCGTGAACGGTTGGCCAAAATTCATGTCACGGCCGATGAGACCGTGATGCTTCAGCTCCCTTGGGTGGCAGCCTACATGAACGACGGCGAGTTTCGCCAGGCTTGGACGGAACACGGACTCCCGGACGATTTGGCGGCAGGCGTTTACGGCTATTGGGTGGACGGGAACTGGCAATTGCATACGATCGCATCGGCGCCTGCGCGTTCGGAATTGAGAGCTCAAAGCCGGGCTTATTTGAATCCGAAACTCAACGAGTTTTTGACCGACCGGCAAAAACAAGAACTGGTGGGTTATCTCGGTGCGCGGGGGATTACCGAGCAGGGATTTATCGGTACGACGGTAACGGTCATGGACGGTGTTTTACCGGTGTCCCTCGGTTCTTTGGCCCGGCCGTTCCTGACACCGTTCTTCGGTGAACCCCGGCCCGTGGAATTCGGCAAAGACATCGATGCGGCCAAAAGATTACTCAGCACAAACGATATGGCCTTGGGCGACGTTTTCATCTTAAGCAGCGGTTTCGCACTTTCAGAAGGCGGTCTCGAGGCTGTCTTGAAACTTTATCCTGCTATTCCTATTATTATCATTGCTCCCGAAGAATCCCGCCGGCAGTTTTTAGCCGAGAATTATCCGAGGGTCGTCGTCGCCAAGGACGTTACGGAACTGCAATCAAAACTTGCGGAAATGCAGGTACCCGCCGTTTCGGCTTTGCCGCTGAAGCGTAAAGTTACGGCGATTACCAGCAGCGAAGAATTGGAACTGGCCTCCCGTCTGAAACAGATCTCCGATCAAGTCACGATCATGACCTCTAAAATGATGGAACGTTTCAAGCAATTCGTCGGCCAACAAGTTCAGGACCTCATGACGGCACTCCGGGGCCGCATGCAAGTCTCCCGAGCGGCGTAAAGCAAGCCAGAGGTAAGTGGTCAGGGATAAGAGGTAAGTGAATAATCCCCGAGACATTCAGAAATCTGAAAGCACGGAAGAACACTCGCATCATGATTTTTAAATTGTAAATGGGCATAAAGATTCCTCTGCTGATACCTTTTCGCTTATCCCTTACTTCTTAACCCTTATCCCTGATTCGACATCCCCATTGACAGATCTCCCACTTTGTTTATAGTGAAGGGCCATGCACAGGACAAATTCCAAATTGATTCGCGTAGGGCATAGCCCGGATGCAGATGATGCTTTTATGTTTTATGCCTTGGCCGAAGGGAAAATCCCCGCTCTGGGTTTCCAGATCGAGCATGTCGTCGAAGATATCGAAAGTCTCAATCAACGGGCGCTACGTGCCGAGCTTGAGGTGACGGCGGTTTCCTGTCACGCCTATTCCTATATGGCAGATCAGTACTTCATTTTGCGCAGCGGGGCCAGCGTGGGCGACCGGTACGGGCCTATTTTAGTTGCGCCCCAGGACGGCATGTATGCCAAGACAAAAAAGATTTCACCTTCCAATATTCGCGGCAAACGCATTGCCATTCCCGGGAAATTAACGACAGCGTATCTGCTCCTGAGGCTTTTCGAAGAAAATTTCGAAGCGGTCTTCGTGCCCTTCGATCAAATTTTAGAAGCGGTTAAATCCGGCGACATGGATTTCGGCCTGGTAATCCACGAAGGACAAATTACCTATCAAGAAGAAGGGCTCGCAAAAGTTTTGGACCTTGGCCAGTGGTGGTTCGATCAGACAGAGCTTCCGTTGCCGCTGGGGATTGATGTCATCCGCAAGGACCTGGGCAAAGGGGCGATCCAGGAGTTTGCCATGTTGTTCAAGGAGAGCATCAAGTATGCGCTACAAAACCGGGAAGAAGCTTTGCAATACGCGCTGCAGTTCGGGCGCGGAATTCAGCCGGAACAGGGAGACCGGTTTGTGGCGATGTATGTGAATGAATATACCCTGGACATCGGTAAACGGGGAGAGGCGGCCCTGCAACGCCTTTTCGACGAAGGCTACGAGAAGAAGATTTTGCCGAAACGTATTACCGTGTCTCCGCTGTTGTTGCTCTAATCAAGATGCGATACCTGATGTAAAGTCCCAAGACTCAAGACCCAAGACGGGGCATAGGAAAAACGACACGGTGACGAGGAGCAATTTTGTAACGGAGTATGGGAGTGTCGGAGAAGAACCCCGCAGTTTGCCGGAATGTATCAAAATGCACCAATTGTGGCGACGTCGCCAAAATTCAAGAGAAAGGTTACGAAGGGGCCCGAGCGTAGCGAATTTTACCGACGTCGGTAAAATTGACAAAACCTTAGTTAAGTATCCGGCACCGGAAAACCGAAAACGTTAAGCTGTCAAAACTAAGCCAATTGTCGCGCCGGCGCGACAATTCAATTTAATCAGTTAACGCTGTGAAGGTGCCGGAAGTTGATTGCCTGTTTGTTGAGTTAGCCCCGGCCTCCGTGCATGGCGGTTTTTTCATATCCTAGTCATTTCTAACATCCTTGCCTGATTTTCTACAAACGCCCATTATTTTCCTCTCTTGTATGCCTTCGATAGCATGACCGCACCGACGAAGCGAATTCTATGAATGGAATAGCTTGGTCCGGCATCCGACGTTGTTTCCATATTAATTACAAGTAAAGTCGCGCAAAATTTTTTTATTGCGTCCCTTGAAAATTTTCAGATCGGCGTGTACGCTTTAGCGCTTATTTGTTTCTTAAGACTTTTATAAAACACTGAATAACTAAGCGAAACGGGAGGAGAGAAGCCATGAACACTCAAAAGAAAATCAAAAAAATTATTTCGATCGTCACGATCCTTGCTTTTTCATTTTCAAATTTAGTCGTCGCAGCTCCGATTAGCATGCCCGCCCAAAGTGTGTCCGGAGGTATGCAAAATTTGGACGGTGTTCAAATCCATTCGCTTGTGGGCCAAATCGCGGTCCCGGAAAACATCGGCGAAGTTACGGCCCGTTTCAGCGCCGATGCCAATAGCCCGGTGGGAGCCATGCTCGCGCCGGTCATCGTTCACATTCAGGACGCGCATTCCAATTACGAAGCACAGGTCAACATCAAAAAAATATTGGATCATGTGTCGCAGACCTACGGTGTCGATGCCGTTTTTCTGGAAGGCGTCATGCATCAAATCGATCCCGATCTCTTGCGGTATTTCAAGGAAGATTCCCTCAATCAGGAATTTACGAATCACCTTGCCGAAGAAGGTATTGTCGGCGGAACGGAACTCTTTTTGATCGGGCAAAACAATGCCGGCATCACCGCGTACGGTGTCGAGAACGCAAAGCTCTATCGCGCAAATCTCGAAGCCTTTCGTTCGGTTATGGCCGAGAAGGAATTATCGGAATCCCTGACCGGACAGCTCAAGGCATCTCTTCTGACTTTAAGTTCGCATGTTTTCAATAAAAAACTCAGCACCTTTTTCAAAGAATGGCTTTTTTACCAGGACGTCCCCGGGGAACTCTTGCGGCATGTTAATACCCTCAAGACATCCGTGCATCGGGAACTCAAACTGGACCTTGAAAATGCGCGCGAACAACTTGACTGGCCGCAACTCGTCAGGTTTTTCAGGTTGCAGCAGCTTGAAGCCTGTCTGGATCGCAACAAAGCGAGTGAGGAACTTGAGGCCTTGACGGCGTGGATCAAGAAGTCGGGGCTAAACGCATCATGGGCGAACGATCTCGACAATCTTGTCAGCGGGAAAAGCGTAAAAAACGCCGATGCCGAGAGTCCGCGCACCATGATTGAAAAGTTTTATGATCAGGCCGCGCCGTTGGCGTTTTCATGGCAGGCCTACCCCCGGCTCAAGTCGGCGCTGGGTCTTTCCGTTTTACGCAGCGAAATCGATGCCAAGAAATTATTCAATGAAATCCATCGCTTGACCGGAATGGTTTTGGACAAGCTGGCCGTAAGCGCGGAAGAAAAAGCACTCCTTTCTATTTATCAGGATTACCTGCTGGTGAAGAAACTCCTCGCGCTGGAGCTTGTGTACGAAGACTTTGCACAAGTGGAAAACCGCCGCGAGACTGTCAAACCTTCCCAATTGGCCGTACGGCTCGAAGAGGTGCGCAGCACATTAAAAAATGAAGCCGCGCCTTTGAAGTTCGGTGCCAACGATGTGAAAAAGTGCGACGCCGTTTTTGAAAAAGCGCTGGTCTTTTATGCCGGTTCCCGCGCCCGCGAGCAGGAGATTTACCGGAATATGACGGATACGATGAAGGCGAACGGCAAACACAATGCTGTCTTGATTACCGGAGGTTTCCATTCCGACGGATTGTCGTCCCTCTTCCGGGAGCATCAGATGTCTTATGTGGAAGTGATTCCCCGTATTACGCAGGTGCAGGAGAAAAGTCCTTATGTAGATGTAATGACTTTAAAAGTTGATGATGTGACTCGTCGTTCTTACGCCAACCATTATTCTCCCGCAGAGGCCGGCGGATTTAAATCGTTGTCGGAAACTTTGGGCGCGGAATCGGCTTCCGCGTTTGCAAGAACGGAAAATACCGTACTCGGTTCCATGGTGGCCAGGCATCGTCCCAGCATTCTGGAAATGGCCAATAGCCCCGCAGCACTTCAAGGGGGCATCGTCTATCAGCCGGCCGCTGAGGGAAAAGCGGTCGCGACGGTCAACGGGCAACCTTTGGCGCGTGCCGGGAACCCCCATGAATTTTTAGGCATTTCTTCTCAGGGTCCGGTTGTTTTGAAAAGATCGGATTTGCCGGTTTCGGCCCGCTCGGAAATAAGAGCGCGTCATCAGCAAACCAAGCCATTGCGTATTGAAATACCGGAAGCCAGGCGGCTACTGAGCGCCATTACGGCCGCGACGGACAACCTGACGCCGGATATTCAGGTGGCGTTTGAGGATCCGGGGAAGATCCCGTCGGTCAAATCAAAGGCAACGGCCAACACGCCGCTTTTGGCCAACTTGGATGAGACCGCGCTTCGTGCGGAGGCGGAACAATCGGTGGTGCCGATCCGGATGATCGAGCAAATCACCCGCGGAAAGGCGACCGTGATCAAGTACGCCTTCAATAAATTCGACGGCACGAATTATCTCAGCCAGCCGGGCGAGTTCCGTTTGACCTTGCCCAACGGAACGACGCGGTATTTTCACTATTCGATCAGTTCGCCGATTCCGAACAATACGTTGATGGGCTATGATTTCTCGCTGTTGGACGAAGGCAATAACATGGCAGTCTTAAATCGTTTTTCGATTATGTACACGGTTCCGAATCAGACATCGAATATCATTACCGGGACGGCAGTTCCGAAAGAAGTCAGACAGGGGACGGGATATGAGAATAAATTTCCCGTCCCTGCGGATCAGACCGGGCGGGACCAGTTGTTGACGAAGGTCGTCAGCAGTGTTGCATCGACTCCGGTTTCGCCGGCGACCGTGGATACGGTGTATGTGTCCCCGGTGACCGTGACCCGAAGCGCGAAGACGATTTCCGGTCTGATGGCCGAGCTTAGGGAAATGGGGATTAAACACATCAAACAAAGCGAAGTCAAAAAATTGGTCCCGGTCCCGACCGCCAGAGACCGGTTTAAGCCTGTCGGAGAATTTCTTGTTTCCGAATGGGGCGGGCAGGTTGTGGTCAGCTGGAGCGGCGACAAAGTTTATCCGGGGAAAGCGGCCAGAAGCGTATCCTATTCCGCCAGCCTTTATAAGCCGACGAAGACGAGTCCCGGAGTCCGGATCATCTCGACGGAGCTTGAGGGAACCATCAAAACCGGCTTTACGGATGACGGTAAACTGGTTTTAACTCCCCAAGGGAAGAATGTTGCAGTTTATGATCAGAGAGGCAAAATTGTTGCTTTCGGAAAAGTTGCCGCGAAAAGCGCGATTGTGTCGCAGGTCATTGTGACCGAGGCGACCGTTGCCGTCAGCCGGCCCGATATCGACAGTTTTATGAGTTTGCTGGCAAGTCGCGGCATTACGCATATTACTCGTGAACAAGTTCAGGCCTTGCGCCCGAAACTGGGGGTAGGAGACGTATTTAGCGGCGAGTACCTTTTATCGCAGCAGGGTGATCAAGTTGCCGTGGCCGTGAGCGGCGAGAAATCTCATTTCGTTCCGGGGCGGCCCGGTGCGACGAGCAAAAGTCCTTATGCCATGGTTCTCTACAAACCGGAACCGACCAGTGTTGGCTATACGATTTCCACAAGCCAGTTGACCAGTGTCAAGATGGGTTTTACGTCGCAAGGGGGACTGGTCGTGCGGCCTCAATACGGCAGTGTCAAAGTTTATAATCGAGACGGATTTGTGACCACCTATGCCTCTTCGGTCCTGGTTTTTATGGAGGAGGTTCATGTCACCGAAGCATCGGTTGCCGTTAGTCGTCCCGATATCGACAGTTTTATGAGTTTGCTGGCAAGTCGCGGCATTACGCACATTACCCGCGAGCAAGTCCTGGCTTTGCGCCCAACCCTCGGAGCAGGAGACGCATTTAGCGGTGAGTATCTTTTATCGCAGCAAGGCAATCAAGTTGCCGTGGCCGTGAGCGGCGAGAAATCTCATTTTAGATCGGAAGAGC
>JAQTOZ010000144.1 GCA_028713205.1 Candidatus Omnitrophota bacterium | reverse complement strand
GGTCGAGACAATGAAATTTGAACTGAACCGTCACCGGATCACCGTCCGGAAAAAACTTCCGCGGCCGATCCGCATCCTGCATCTGAGCGATACCCACTTTGCCGGTGATGAACCGGTGTTGGCGCGTTTTTTTGACCGTCTGAGCCGGGAGGAAATGGATTTTGTTTTTATCAGCGGCGACATTATCGACTGCGATGCCGGAATGTTTTCCTGCCTTGAGAATCTCAAAAAGCTTAAACCGGCATGCGGTTTTTTCGCGGTATTCGGCAATCACGATTATTACGATTTCCATATTCTGGATACCATCATTCACAATTTCCCGGGGCAGGCGCTCCCTAAAACGATGAACCATGTCGATTTGCTTTCGGAGGAACTTCAAACGATCGGTGTCAAAGTCCTGCGCAATGAGACCGCGGAAGTTTCCGTGGAAGGGGTCCCCGTTTTGATTCACGGGTTGGATAACCCGACGACCGGTCATGCCAATATTCGCAAAACGATGCGGCAGTTTGATCAGGGGAAAGTCAATTTTCTTTTGACCCACCTCGTCGATGTTTTCCTGGACATCGGAGAAAATGAAATCGACGTGTCTTTTTCGGGACATTCACACGGCGGACAATTCCGTTTGCCGTTGGTCGGTCCTCTGATGACGCATACGGCTTTGGGCAAACGCTATGCCTCAGGGATTTGGAATATTCAGGGCGCGGTTTGTTGTATTTCGCGCGGCTTAAGTTCCAGCCGGTTTTTCCGGGTCAGACTGCTATGTCCTCCTGAAGCGATTTTGCTTACCGTCCACGGTATTTGAGCCCACAGGTTTCAGAGGCGCAAAGAAAAGGGGGACTTGCGGGGTTTCACGCTCTCAAGGAAAGATATTTTTCCTGATAGATTTTGACGAGGGCGAAAAATAGCGATAGGACTACCGGCGCAAGGAAAATGCCCATAATGCCATAAACTTGGATCCCGCCTAAAATCCCAAAAAGAAGCAGAAAATAAGGCAGTTTCGTTTTCTCCCCGATGATGGCCGGCTTTAAAAGGTTGTCGATGACGCTAATGACCGAAACTCCCAAGACAAAGAGAATGACGGCTTTGGTGTAGGCGTGCATCAGGACAAGGTAAATGACCAGCGGTACCCAAACACCGGAAGCCCCAATGACGGGGATGAGCGATGTAAGAAAAGTGGCCAAGGCCAGCAGGATCGGAATGGGGAGTCCCAGAAGCCAGAAGAAAGTTCCCGCAAAGAGGGCCTGCACCAAACTTGTTAAAAGTTGCCCGCGAATGACTGCCGTAAATGTTTCGCTGATTTGGCTGAAAACCGCTTTTTTGGTGTGGGCTTCCAAGGGTGCCATGTTTTGAATAAAAAGATAAATTTTGTGGCCGTCCTTCAGAAAAATAAAAACCAAGACCAGCATAAAAAGCATGTTGAGAAAAACGAAAAAGAGATTTTTGGTCAACATCCCGACCTGTGTGGCGGTGAAATTGCCGAGGGTCCGAGTGGTGTTGAGAATCCATGTTTCGGTGGATTGTTTGACGATGTCCCATTGAAACAAGCCTTCCTCGATTTTACGAATAAAGGAAACGGAACGGACGTTGTCGATGAGCGTTTGCAGCTGCCCGGTTTTGACGTAATCCGTCGCGGATTGATAAAGATCAATGGCCTGTCCCGTGATGTTGACGATGAGAATCACCAGCGGCGGAATGACAATCAGACAGATAACGACGGTCATTAAGAAGGCAGCGAGGATGTCATGTGTTTTCAGCTTTTGCCTGAGTTTTTCATAAAACGGATAAAATCCGAAGGCAAGGATTGCCGCCCAAAAGATGGCGCGCGTAAAGGGGGCAAAAATCTCGAAGATTTGATAAATAACAAAGACGAGTAATGCAATAAAAAAGAAGGAGATCAACTGATCGCGTGTCATGGCCTTTAGTTTACCGTTTTCCTGTTTTTTTGCAAGCTTACCGTGCTTGCGAACAAGGGTTATGCTTTTTGAGCAGGGACGGTTTCCCGGTTCGGTAAAAGGTAGTTCCGGACATAATCGATGATGCCTTCCCGTGTGGAATAGCGGCATTTGAACCCGGTCATTTTCTCGTGATGCGACATGTCCGCCTGGGTGAAATTTTGGTAAAAATCGAAAGGATTGTCGAAATAGTCCGGTTTGTGATGCGTCCCCAGGGCTTCGTTGATGGCATCGATCACTTCGTTAAAGGATGTTGCCCTGCCCGTACCTACGTTCAAGACAGTGTTTTTCTTCGCTTCTCTGGCGCGAATGGTCGCTTCGACGATGTCCTTGACATAGATAAAATCGCGTTTTTGCTCGCCGTATTTGAAGATGCGCGGCCGGTTTCCGGCGACCATTTGCCGGTAAAGTTGATAGGTCATGCTTGCGGCTTTATCTTTGAAAAATTCCCTCGGTCCGAAGACATTGAAATAACGGAGCCCCACAACTTTTAGTTTGCCTTCATAGGTTTTGGCCAGATTTTCCATTACCCATTTGGAAAAACCGTAAATGTTATTCGGGCGGCCGCCGTCTTCTTCCTTCATCGGCGTATCCTGGCTTCCGTAAACCGCGGCAGAAGAAGCGTAAACGACATCCGCTTTTTTTTGCAGGGCAAATTCGAGAATATTACGGAAGCCTTCGACATTGTCGAACATCATCTTTTTCTCATCCAGCACGGTGGTATCCGTAATCGAAGCCAAGTGAAAAACATTGTCCACCGGGCGGTTTTTTAAGGCTTCCATCCAGCTTTTATCTGCGACGCTATAGGCAAGGACGTCCCCGCGGAAGCCAAGGAGATTTTTGAAGCACGTTGCCCGGAAATCATCCAGGACCATCAAGCTTGCGTCCGGATAACGGTTTTGAAGTTCAAGCGTTAGATTGGATCCGATGAATCCGGCACCACCGGTTACGAGGATATTTTTCATAAGGATGTATATGGTATCCAAATTTGACTGAAGTGCAACCGAAAAGTATGTCCCGTTCATCGTGTTGGGGCGTTTTCGGGAATTCCAGATATTTCCGCGAATGCCGTTATTAAACGTGAGTCCTTTTAAAGGGTACCTGAGTTTCCATCGGAGAAGGACAAGTATCAGGGGCAAAGTGGCAAAATCATCGATTTTTTGGCGGTCTTTGAAATTCTGTCCGCGATGGGCGTTGAGTTTGGTTTATCGAAACGTTCTGGAGGGCGCCCAACCATGGCTCACTTACGCGGCGATCGAGTTTTTAGAACAGGTTTTGACCTCTGAGATGAGGCTCTTTGAATATGGGGCGGGCGGTTCAACTCTCTTTTACGCCGGGAAGGTCCGGGAGGTTTTTTCGGTCGAACATGACCGGCGTTGGTATGAGAAAGTTGCCGGAAAATTAAATCAGATAGGGTATCAAAATTGCTGCTTAAAGTTGATCGAACCGGAACCTGCCTCCGGGACGGTAGGGCAATCCGCATCCGACCCCGATGCGTATGTGTCGGGTGCGGCGGCCTATCGCGATAAAACGTTTAAGGCCTATGCGCGTGCGATTGAAGAACATCCCGAACAGTATTTCGATGTCATTGTGATCGACGGCCGGGCGAGGCCTTCATGCTTTAAACACGCGGTCAAAAGGTTGAAGCCGCGCGGATTTCTAGTGCTTGATAATTCCGAGAGGGACCGTTATGCATCGATTCACCAGACACTCAACCCTGGCGTTTGGGCAAAAAAAGAATTTTGGGGACCCGGGCCCTACAATCTGTGCTTTTGGAAAACTTCGATTTGGCAAAATCGTTCTGATGGCACATTCGTTTTTTAGAAAAAGGATTCCGGGGGTGTTATGAAAAAAATCAAAAAAAACGGCAAAGTATTGATTGTGGCCTTATGGGTTTTTACCACAGCGCTTATTCCGTTTGCTTCGGCGGGATCGAGTGAAGCCATGATCGTTGAAGGACTCGGGCGGACTTTTGGTTCTGTCTTTGAGCTGCCGAAGGCTTTGCTGGGGAGTGTCATGGGTGGCGGATTTCCGTTTAGCCTTGTTACGGGTGTTTTGTCAGGGACGTATCGTACCGTCGTGGGAACTTTGGGCGGGGCTTTGGAAACAGCCCAGGGCGCAGCGCCCTACGCCAAATATGCCGTATTTTTAGTATAAAGGCGCGTCAATCGTACACGGGATTTAAAGACAGTCTGAATTCAATGCGACCTTCCTAAAAGAAGAAGCCTGGAGACGCAAGCGTTCGGCGATTTCCGAAAAATTTTCCCCCGTCGCAGAATCGCGTGCCTGCGGCGCGATTTCCGCAAGCGGCAGCATGATAAAAGCTTGTTTCTGATAACCGGGCTGCGGCAGTAAATCGATGTCGATCGTTCTCGGAGCGTATTTGTCCGCAGGATTTCTTTTTCTCCCCAGTTGAGTTTCGATGTCCCGTAACCTTTTCACTAGCGATGTTCGATCGATGGTTGTTTCGATTTCGACGGCCAAATTCCAAAAGTTATCCTTGCCGGCGGGCCCCACCGGCTGTGTTTCATAAACAGAGGAAATCTTTCGGACGGTAAAGGACTCTCTCAAAACCTGCATCGCAGCCGGGATATTGATCTGAGGATTGATGTTGGAGCCGAGGCTTAAAAAGAAGCGGGTCATTTTCGGCGGCGTCGAATTTCAACGCCGACATTTTTGGAGCCGCGGATGGCGCCGGGTTTGGAAATGCGGATCCGGATTTGCTTGAGGGCGGGGAATCCCTTCAAGAGCATCAGGGCCAGTTTTTCCGCGAGGGTCTCGATTAAGCGAAACCGGCTTTTGGAAACGAAGGCCAGGGCGCATTTGGCAATCCGTTTGTAATCAATCGCGTCCTCAAGAGCGTCGCGGACTGCCGCCTTGCGCACGTTGGCAGGGAACTCAAGATCGATGACGACCTTTTGGCGTATCTTGCGTTCCCAGTCGAAAACGCCGATAAGGCATTTGGTCTCAAGCCCTTGGATAAAGATCTTGTCCGGCATGGCAAAAAGTCTAGCATTTTTCTTGACCATTTGTCCAATTCTAGCGATACTCGTTTTCTATGAACCCCCTTTGTGTTGAAAACGCTACAAACCCGGCCAAGGTCGAGCCGCTTTGCCCTGTCTTTGGTGCTTGCGGCGGATGCGCTTATCAGGACATCCCTTATGATGAAGAATTGAGGATCAAAGAGAAGGAGCTCCAAACTCTTTTTCGCAATGTGTTGGGGACTTCGGATGATATTTTTGAAACCATCGTTGCATCGCCCGAACCTTATTATTACCGTCACCGTCTGGATATCGGGCTTTACCGCGACCGGCAAGGCGGCTGCACGATGGGCTTTATGCAGGAAGGAACGCATCGCATCGTCTCCGTTGATTCTTGTGCGATCTCTCAACAGGGTATTTCCGAGTTTCTGCCGCAGCTAAAAGTCGAGGCCTCACAAAAGATGCCGGCGGATTATCGGGTTGCGAACCTTGTGGTCAAGATCGGCGGGGATGGGCGCGTCGTTTGGGGGGGGATCGGCCGGAAATCGCTGGCGATGAATGAAGCCGATTATCTTTGGACCGTGATCGAAGGGAAGAAAGTTTATTATTCACTGGATACCTTTTTTCAAGCGAATTTGTCGATTTTGCCCCGGGTGGTGCAGCAAATCCGGAAGTGGCTTGCGTTGGATGCCGGAACATTATTTTTGGATTTATATGCCGGTGTCGGACTTTTCGGTTTGTGTTTGGCAGATTCGGTTTGTAAAGTGGTGATGGTGGAGGAGAGCAAGCCGTCGGCACGTTTAGCCAAATACAATGTCGATGTCCATCATTTGTCCGGCAAGGCGGAGATCCTTCCCTGTAAAGTGGAAGAGGCGCTTCTTCTTTTTATGGCCGAGTCGTCCTATGCAACGAAAGTTGCCCTCATCGATCCTCCTCGGGTCGGTTTAAGTGAATCCGTCCTGCAAGGTTTGGCGCTGGATGAAGAAAATCCGGCCGTGGGCGGCGGCAGGAAATGGCTTGATGCGCTCCTTTATCTTTCCTGTTCTCCGGAAACCCTTGTGCGGGATTTGACGGTGCTATCAAACCACGGTTGGCGGATCGTGAAAGCCGCTCCCTTTGATTTTTTTCCCAGGACAAAACATCTTGAAACGTTGGTTTTGCTTCAACCCCTTCAATCGGAGGGAAAGTCATAATATGAAAACATCTTTGGATCTATCTGTTTTGACCCCGGGATGCCAAAACCAATCAACCCGCGGGAATTGCGAACAGGAACAACCCTCAGTCCCAAGAGCCCGTGCGGATTATCTTTATCCTAAACTGAAACCGGATCCGGACGGGATCGCGCGTTTGGGAACATGGTTTCGGGATAATCGTCCCGTTGAAATTGAAATCGGTTGCGGTAAGGCAAAGTTTCTTGTCGCGCGTGCGGCCCAGCACCCTGAAATCAATTTCGTGGCGATTGATCGTGTCGGGAAATGGATGAAAAAAGGGGAGCGGCGTGCCGCAAAGGGCGGGTTGAATCATATTTTGTTTCTTAAAGCCGATGCCCGGGAGGTTTTGCGGACGCATGTCCCACCGGAACGTGTTGTGGCTTTTCATATTTATTTTCCGGATCCGTGGCCCAAAAGGAAACATCACAAGAGAAGGATCGTGAATGCGGATCTGCTGACGGTCCTTTATGAACGGCTTTCGGCAGGCGGTGCCGTTTATTTGGCGACGGACGATCCGGACTATCGCAATGCGATGAGGAAGGCCGTGGCGGAGAGCAGGCTTCCTTGGCAAGTGCGGGAAAGTTTCAATGAACGGCTGAATGAGGATTTCGATTTTAAAACCAATTACGAATTGAAGTATGAAGCGCAGGGCAAGACTCTTTATTATTTGGAGCTGAGAAAGTCATGAGGATCGCGCGTGCCATGGCCTTGGCCGGGATTGATTCCCGCCGGAAATGTGAAATCCATGTGACGAACGGCGCCGTGACCGTGAATGGAGAAGTGGTCCGCGACCTGGGGCGGCAAGTGAACCCTGAAAAGGACGCAATCCTGTTTCGGGGCAGGATGCTCCAATTTCACAAGGACGTTTATTATATTCTGAACAAACCTGCGGGGTATACCACGACGACGGACGATCCTTATGCGGAAAAAACAGTATTTGATCTTTTACCTTCGGCGTTGATTACGGGGTCGCACCAACCCCGGGCAAGCCGGACGCGTGTCTTTTCGGTCGGACGTCTGGACCGCGATTCCGAAGGGCTTTTGCTTTTTACCAACGACGGAGAACTCGCGAACCGGTTGATGCATCCGCGTTACCAGGTCGGTAAATGGTACGAGGTCAAACTCAACCGTGCGTTCGCACCGGCGGACAAAACTGCGTTGATGCAAGGCGTGCGGCTTGAAGACGGAATTGCTTCGGTGAAGCAAATCCACGCCTGTTCCCAGCGGGTGATAAGAGTTTTGGTCCATGAAGGTAAAAAGAGGGAAATCCGGCGTATCTTTGAGGCGTTGGATTACAAAGTCCTTCGCTTGATCCGTATCGCGATGGGCCCTTTGACGTTGCGTGGCCTCCTTCCGGGGCGTGGCCGTTATTTGACCTTGCTTGAGATCGCTCAATTAAAACAATTGACGACAAGCGCACCTGCATGAAGCAGACTCCCAGCGAATCCCGATCTTGGTTCCGCCACAACGCAGATTGTCTCGATCAACGATTTTGGAAACTCCTCCCGATTGACCGCAGGTGAATGGATCGATGTGTCTGCCGGGGTAAGTCTCTTTGCCTCGCCGTATGTTGAGCGCAGCTTGAGATGGGACCCGGTTGGATCTGCTGGCAACGGCTTCCCGGTTAGGATTTCCCTGCGAAGTATTTCTCGATCTTCCGCTTGCTTGGATCATAAAGCCAACATTCACGTATTTTCGTTTTTTCGATGACCGGGATCAAAATGCCGTTGATCGAAAAGGCCCGATGAATATCGACCGATTTTTTTAAAAAATTTTGTTTTTTAATCGTCTCCAGCAAAGGGTCGCGTTTTTCTTTGAGAAGTGCGCAACCGGTTTCAAGGAAATCATCGACGATATATTCCCAGGAATCCCAACTGCTTGCTCGGGATTTCCGGGGCCATCTTGAGGCTTTTGGTAAGTGTTTGTCGTACACTGTCATAGTTACCGATACTCCTTTATTCGTGGAATTTAAACTACGAAGATAATCCAGAACGGCAGTGGAATAAACTTCAAAATGTATTTTTTTGCCTCAGCATCTAGTATTGATAGATTAAATTCGCATATTAATTGATTATTCGGCTTGGCGGCAGGGGGGGCGATGGAACTGCATGCGGTACAGGGGTTACGGTTGGCAGGTCACCCTCTTTGCCTGGTTTTTATGGTATAATGCCGCCATGTCATCCAAACCCTCAAAAACGATCGAGATTTTTAAGAATCCCTATCCCTGCCGAGATTATGAGATCCGCATGGTGTGTCCGGAGTTTACCTGTTTGTGCCCGCGCACGGGACAGCCTGATTTTGCGACGATTCGGATTGTCTATATCCCCGATCGGTTGTGTGTCGAGTTGAAAAGTTTGAAACTCTATCTTTGGAGTTATCGCAACGAAGGGGCCTTCCATGAGGCCGTTACCAATAAAATTATGGATGATTTGGTGAAGGCGACGCGGCCCAGATGGATGGAAATCGAGGGCGACTTTTATGTCCGCGGGGGGATCCATACCGTGATCAAAGCGGTTTACCAGAAGCCCCGTTTTAAGCGGGTCAGCCCTTAGGTCCATTGTCCCCGGCACAAATCCATTTTGAAAGATATCCGCCCTCGCAACGAAATAAGCGTGTCTCAGCGTAAAGACGGAAAATATCCGATAGGGAATAGCGGTT
>JAQTOZ010000143.1 GCA_028713205.1 Candidatus Omnitrophota bacterium | reverse complement strand
GTAAATTTTTAAAAACCTCTTTGCAAAAACCGTTGATAATCATCGAAATTGCGTTTTCTTCCGAAATGCCGCGCTGTCGGCAGTAAAAAAGCTGTTCGTCGCTGATCTTGGATGTCGTGGCCTCATGCTCAACCCGCGCGGTCCGGTTCTGCACCTCAAGATAAGGAAACGTGTTGGCGCTCGAACGGCTTCCGATCAAAAGCGAATCGCATTGTGTGTAATTGCGCGCGCCCTCGGCCTTCGGCAGCACCTTCACCAGGCCGCGGTAAGTGTTTTTGCCCTGCCGCGCGGAGATGCCCTTGGAAATAATGGTGCTGCGCGTGTTTTTGCCCATATGCGTCATTTTGGTGCCGGTGTCCGCCTGCTGATGATGATTGGTGAGCGCCACGGAATAAAATTCGCCGATGGAGTTGTCGCCCTGCAAAATCACGCTCGGATACTTCCAGGTAATGGCCGATCCGGTTTCGACCTGCGTCCAGGAAATCTTGGAGTTCGCGCCGGCACATTTGCCGCGTTTGGTCACAAAATTATAAATTCCTCCTTTGCCATCCTTGTCGCCGGCATACCAGTTTTGCACCGTGGAGTATTTGATCTGGGCATTTTCATGCGCGATCAACTCCACCACGGCGGCATGCAATTGATTCTTGTCCCGGATCGGGGCGGTGCATCCCTCCAGATAGCTGACGGTGCTGCCTTCTTCGGCGATGATCAGCGTCCGTTCGAATTGTCCCGTGTCCGCGGCATTGATGCGGAAATAGGTCGATAGCTCCATGGGACAGCGCACACCTTTGGGGATATAACAAAAAGAACCGTCGCTGAAAACCGCCGAGTTCAGAGCGGCAAAAAAATTGTCCGTGTGGGGCACGACGGAGCCGAGATATTTTTTCACCAGCTCCGGATGATTCTGAATTGCCTCCGAAAAGGAGCAGAAAACAATACCGTATTCCTTGAGTTTCTCCTTAAAGGTGGTCGCCACGGAGACGCTGTCAAACACGGCGTCCACGGCCACGCCGGCCAGGCGCTTTCGCTCTTCCAGCGGCACACCCAGCTTTTCATACGTCCTCAGGATTTCCTGATCGACTTCCTCGAGACTTTTGGGACCGCCTTTTTTCGATTTGGGCGCCGAATAATAAATGTAGTCCTGATAGTTGATGACCGGATAGGACACGTTCGCCCAGCGCGGTTCCTTCATCGTCAGCCAGTGCCGGTAGGCCTTCAACCGCCAATCGAGCATGAACTCCGGTTCTTTTTTCTTCCGTGAAATCAGACGGATGATGTCTTCATTGAGCCCCTTGGGGATCTCGTCCGTATCGACTTTGGTCACAAAGCCGTACGGATATTCCCGGTCGATAAATTCTTTGGCTTCATCCGTCATGCGTCACACCTCTTTGGCAATCGCTTCCAGGGTAATCCCGTTGAAAAAATCATCCAGGAGATTTTTGGTCCTGCCCCAAATCGGCTTCAGCGCGCAGAGAGAACTGAAATGCGTGCAGACAATCCCTTTGCGCCTGGACGGCTTACAATAGATATGGAAGGTGTCTCCTTCCAGGGCCTCGATAATTTCCCGCATCGTGATTTGCGACGGCGAGCGGGCCAGCGTGTAGCCGCCCTCCTTGCCCTGATGCGAAACCACAATATCGGCCGCTTTGAGCTGCTGCAAGATCTTCTCGATATAGGTATGGGAAAAACGTTCCTGGTGGACGATCTTTTTGATTGTTACCATACGGTCAGCCCCTTGTTTGGCCATATGAATCAAACAAACCAGCCCGTACTCCGTTTTGGTCGTAAATTTCATCGATTTTTTCCTTCCGAAACCCCTGTTGAGCTAAACAAAGTGTACTAAACCAGACTATTTTTGTCCAGTTTAAATATCGGAGACACCCCTTTTACTCGCCAAGAGGATCTTACGCATGTTTGTGACGATAACCGATAACCGGACGCCATGATGGAGACGCGGCAGGTCAGTCAATCCTTTGGTCTGTCATGTCTGAATGGATGAACCAATCATCCACACAAGTTTGTCATGTCCGAATGATTTGACCTGACCATGCAACAGGTGGGGACGAAGACAGATAAATAACTTTTTGATAATTTCAAAATGCGAATAAACTGATTGAGGCCGAAAAAAACCCTCAAATCATTCAAAAACCAGCTCGCCTATAGTTTTTGCACAGGTAGAATTATACCCAATCTAGCCTTTTTTTACATATTTTGATTATATTATACCATATCAGGTATATATTTTTATTAAATATACCTTTTAGGGTATAAAGTTTAAAATATAAATTGCTATTATACCCCATCTGGTATATTATCTAAGCAAGATGAATACGTTTGGACAAAAGATAAAATCGTTACGTAAGAAGGCCGGACTAACGCAAACTGAGTTTTCTAAAAGAGCCGGCGTCGGATTACGCTTTATTCGCGATCTCGAGCAAGGTAAATCGAGTTTGCGCTTGGATAAAGTAAACCAGGTATTGGAATTTTTAGGACAACACTTCGAGGTTGTTCCCAATCATGAGTGGAAAGATATTCAGAAAAGCACAGGTCAACTATAACAATCAGTTGGCCGGTTATTTGTGGGAAATTGAAAATGGTTTCCGATTTGTTTATGACGAAGATTATCTTCGTGCGGGGCAACCGGTTTCCGTTTCTCTTCCTCTACGCCAAGAACCTTACGAAGCAAAAGAACTCTTCAGTTTTTTCCAGGGGCTTTTGCCGGAGGGTTGGTATCTCGATATCGTAAGCGCAACAGCGAAAATAGACACAAATGATTCGTTTGGCCTTTTACTTGCCACAACCGGGGATACGATTGGCGCCGTAACGGTACATAAAGTAAAAACACAAAACCATGGATCCTAAATTACTTAAAGAAATGTTTGGCATTCGCCAAGTTCCCGCCATCCCCTTATCCCTGCAAGACATTCCTCTGAAGGCACAGGATATGGCGGGCCGCATGTCGATCTCAGGCATGCAGCCTAAATTGTCTCTTAAGCTGAATAAGCGGCAAGCGGAACTGGTGATTGCTCCGACAGGCGGAGCGTATATTTTAAAACCGCAAATTCAGCAGTTTCCACATACCCCTGAAAATGAAAATTGTTGTATGGATATTGCCGGAGCTCTCGGCATTCGTGTCCCTGCGCATTGTCTTCTCCCCCTGAATGACGGAACGTTGGCTTATGTTGTGAAGCGGTTTGACCGTATCGGTGAAGAAAAAATCCATCAGGAAGATTTCTACCAGATCCTCGAAAAAAAAGACAAGTATCTCGGTTCCCTGGAGCAAATAGGAAACAAATTAAAAGTTATCTCTGCCATACCGGGTCTTGATGTTCAGCTTTTTTACGAGCGCGTTGTTTTCAACTTTCTCATCGGCAACGGGGATGGCCATTTCAAAAACTATTCTATCTCATACCCTAGGCAAGAGGGTATTCGCCTTTCGCCGGCCTATGACATCGTGTGCTCAAAATTGGTCATTCCCAACGAAGAAGATTCGGCCCTGACCATCAATGGCAAAAAAAACAATCTCACTCGCAATGACTTTGATGCATTCGCCGAATATCTAAAAATTCCCGAAAGGCCCCGTTATGAGAAATTCATAAAAAAAACAGGGCAGATCAAACAATTGATTACAAACAGTCTACTGCCAGAAGCTTTTAAAGCAAAGTTGATCGAGATTGTCTTCTCCAGATACACCCGCCTGAAGATCCAACCTTAACTCCTCATTTTTTCCGGTATCGAACACACACGCTACCTCGTGATCAGAAGCATGCCCTGCTGATCCATGATCTGGACAGGAAATTCCCCCGGGAGTTCGATGAGTTCTTCAAGGCCCATGGATTTTGTATTTTCCGCACGCCCTATCGCTCGCCCAACATGAATGCCTTTGCCGAGACATGGGTCGATAAGATCCGCAGTGAATGCTTAAATCATTTCGTCATCTTCGGCATGAAACACTTGAAATATCTGGTGGAAGAATACACTCATTACTACAACAACTTTAGACCCCACACGGGGAAAAAAGGCTTAACTCTTTCAGCCGTACCACCGAAAACAAGCGGAAAAATCTTGTCAAAACCCATCCTCGGAGGATTGCATCATCATTACTTCAGAGAATAAAAACAACGCAGGGAGAAAAAAACATCAGAGTGGGCACACGCACAAAGTTTGCTCGTTCACGGATTATGTGATGAAAAACAAATAGCTTTTTGATATTTTTAAAACACAAATAAACTGATTGAGGCCGAAAAAAACCCTCAAATCATTCAAAAACCAGCTCGCCTATAGTTTTTGCACAGGTAGGCTGTTTACTTGAAGTAATGCTTACGGAAGAATTTCAATTCTTCGATGGACTCGCGGATATCGCAGAGGGCACGGTGGCTGTCTTTCTTCTGGGTAAACTCCGGTGTTCCGGGATACCAGTGCTTCACGAGCGTCTTGATGGAACTCACATCCACGATACGGTAATGCAGATAGTTGACCAATTTGGGCATGTACTTCATCAAAAAGGTGCGGTCATGATGTACCGAGCTTCCGCAAAGCACCGCCGTTTTGGGCGGACAATATTTTTTAACGAAACGTAGTGTTTTTAGTTCCGCGGTCTTGAGTGAAATTTTGGACTTTTTCACCTCGTCGATGAGCCCGGACTTCGCATGCTGGGTACGGTTCCAACGGTCCATGGCGCGTAGCCGCGCGGCCGGCTGACGGACCACAAGACTGGGTCCTTCGGCAACGATCCGGAGCTGCGGGTCCGTGATGATGGTTGCGATTTCGAGGATAGTCTCACGGGCGGGATCGAGCCCCGTCATTTCCATATCGATCCAAACCATGTTGTCTTTGCTTTTAGCTGATTTAGTCACAAGCAACCTCAATGGATGAATGTTAACCTGCAAACCCAAGTCCCAAGTTTACCCGCCTTCTTTGTGGCTGGACTCAGGACCCAAGACAGGAGCCCGGGATAGGAAGCACGAAGTAAGAAGCAGAGAAGCAAGAAACAGCTAAGTGCCGTTGTCTTACTTCTTGCATCTTGCCTCTTGTTTCTTATTTTCAGTCTTGCGTCTCTTATTTGCTATCACTGTCTTTCGATCGCAACCGCCGCCGGCCCTCGACGATCAACATCACACCCACGGTAAAAAACGATAGAAACCCCACCAGTCCCAAGAGCATATCTTTTTGCGAACCGGCAAAAAAAGCCAGCCCGATCATCGCGACACCCGGGAAAAAATATTTGATGAGGTACTGCCGCATGGCACTCCACGCTTTTGCTGGTTTAATTCATCCTTTTTTTCGGTGCCATTCTCCGAAGCCTTGCCAGCAAGAACAAGGCGAAGGAGAATCAATTTTCTCATACGTTTCCCGGCGATGGGTCCTATATTAGCGAAATCCCCCCCAAATTTGAAGCCCTTTTCCTCGCCGCCATGAGCCGGCATTGTCTGCGCTACGGGGTCCTGCCACTGCCGCATCCCCATGCTTCTCGCGTTTTTCATACCCCAGGCGACCATCCATTCAATAAAATTCACGCAATGAATATCCGTTAATATCACTGCAGCGACATGCTTGTGGATTTTGAAAAACCGCTCGTCGCATGGGGCCCCCCCTCGGCAGCGTCACCCCTTGCGCCCCGAACGGAACACGCTGAAGCGCGGTAAAGCGGGTGGCGGTGGCGAGGGAGTCCCACCCTGGAGTTGGATTTTTCAAATACCACGAAACCTAATTCTTCCCACGCACGGCTGAACCCTCGTCACGAGATAGCGACGTTATGCGGCATCGCCTGGTTCATGAAAAATTCAACGAAGGGTGGGAAACGCCGCCGACAGGACCCGCGCCTGAGCAAGTGTCTCGGAAAGAGTTCAGCGAAGGGTTGTGCAGGAAATACGCCGCATGTCCTCGGGAAGCTGTGCCTCAAAGACAAGCGTCTCCCCCGTCATGGGATGAGGAAATCGGATCCGGAATGAATGCAAAGCCGGCCGGCCGAATTTTTTATTGAGCGCGCGCCGCCCGGGGCTGCCGTACTTTTCATCCCCCAGAATCGGAAAACCTTCCGCGGCCGCCTCGGCGCGGATTTGATGCGAACGCCCCGTCTCGAGCTCAAACTCGGCCAGGGTCAGATCCATACCTTCCCAACGGCCGTAACCCAACGGACGCACGGACAAAACAGCTGTCTTGCCTTTCGGATGACGCGAGGACACAACGCGGGTCAGGTTCGTTTCTTCGTCTTTTAGGAGTGTGTGCGACCAGCGCGCTTTCCGGGACAGTTTCCCCACGATCCAGCCGCGATAGACACGCGACATTTGGTCCGAGCAAAGCGCTTCGGTCAGCCGCCGCGCCGCCTTGGTGCGTTTGGCGACGACCATCACTCCCGACACGTTGCGGTCGAGCCGGTGAACGAGTCCGACATAATGGCGCCCCAAATACCCGCGCAGCCAATCCACCACATTCGCATCGCCTTTTTTTTCGCCCTGGCTCAACAACCCTGCGGGCTTGGAGAGAACGATCAGATGCGGATCTTCAAAAAGAACGGCCGGAGCTTCGTTGGGTTCTTTGGGTAAGCGGTTCACGGCGTATCGAAGGAGGTAATCCCTTTGCCGAGGATGAAATGATAAAATACATTGTAGACAATCGAAACATATTCCATGAGGACCCCTTTCACATCGCGCTCTTTGGTCCACCACCGGGCCGGGTTCAAAAGCGGGTTTGCCGCCGTCGCGTGGTCAATCCGGACACCCGTCCCGCGGAACACAAACCGGAAAATCATGAGCGCACGCCGCATATGATAAGTGCTCGAAACCAGGATAAACGATCGGTAGCCCCGCGCCAGCATCCAGTGCCTCGTCGCGGCCGCCTCGTCAAAAGTCGAGGTCACCTCCCGGTCCGTATAAAAGACGTCCTTTTCATCCTTCCCGAAATAAGCAAAGATCTTGCTGGCGCGCTCCTTGGAACTCATGTCCGGCAACCCCATGATCCGGTTCTCGAAATTATAATAATCCCGGAGCAACGACTCTTTTTCCTGCACCGGCGAAAGCAAAATCCGGGGGGCATAACCTTGTTCGTAAAGTTCGATGGCCTTTGGAAAGCGGCACTCGTTGTCCCCTTGCAAAATGACAATGCAATCCGCTTTGCCGAATTCATCTTGGGGGACGAGAAACAGGCCGGGGTAAGGAATCCACCAGCGCACGGTCACAATGATAAGGGCGAAAACTGTCGTAAATAAAATTATTTTTTTCATCAGAATCCAGAAGTTTATTTCAACAGCGCCAAAAGTTCTTCGTGGGCCTTGAGGACTTTCGAGGCATCCGCCAGCTTTTCTTTTTCCCGGGTCACCACGGCCTCCGGGGCATTCGCCGTAAAGCTCGTGTCCGACAGACGTTTCTCGACCGACTCGATCAGGGCGACACATTCCCGGATCTTCCCTTCGATACGGGCGCGCTCCTTGTCAAAATCGACGATGCCTTCGATAAAAAGGAAAACCTCGAAGTTGGGAAATGCGCTGGTCACATAGGACTTGCCTTTTTGAAATGACGGCTGGATCTCGAGCACTTCGAGCCGCGCGAGTTTTTTGATCTGATTCTCGAAAGCGATAAAAATCTTACGCACCTTTTCGTCGCGGCTCGCCAGTACCACCTTGAGGGTTTTCGCGGGTTGAATATTCAACCGAGCCCGCAAATCCCGGACGCTGCCCACCATGGTCTGGAGCCATGCGATGGATTGCTCCGCGTCACGGTCCTCGTGCCGACGTTTGGGTTCCCAAGGCCAGTCGGCCAGCATCAAACTGGCGGGCCACTTGGCCTGATCGACGGCGGTCTTTTTCATTTCCTGCCAAATCTCTTCGGTGATGAACGGGACAAAGGGATGCAACAGTTTCAGGATCTTTTCAAGGGTGTAAAAAAGCACCGCCTGGGTCGCCTCCTTTTCTTCCACGGACTCGCCCGTCAGGGTCGGCTTGGCCAGCTCGATAAACCAATCGCAAAAATCATCCCACACGAAATGATAAAGCGCGCTCGAGGCCTGCGCGAGCCCGAAGCCCCCCAGATACCTTTCCGTTTCCCCCGTCACTTCCTCGAGTCTCGAGAGAATCCATCGGTTGGTCAGGGAAAGTTGTCCCAAATCGTAATGCAAATGCGCGGTCCCCTTGTGAAAGCCCTCGAGATTCATCATCACAAAACGCGCCGCGTTCCAAAGCTTGTTGGCAAAGTTGCGGCCGACTTCGAACTTTTCGCGCGAGAGATAAACGTCCTGGGCGCTGAGCATGATCATGCTGAAACGGAGCGCATCGGCGCCGATTTCATCGATCACCTCCAGCGGGTCGATCGCATTGCCCAGCGATTTGGACATTTTCAGCCCGCTCTGCGCGCGCACGGTCCCATGAATACAGATGCGGCTGAAAGGCACCTCGCCGCGGAATTCGAGTCCCGCCATGATCATACGTGCCACCCAAAAGAAAATAATCTCGGGGGCGGTCACAAGATCGGAGGTCGGATAAAAATGCTTCAGATCGTCGGTCTCTTCGGGCCAACCCAATGTGGAGAACGGCCAAAGCCAGGAGGAAAACCAGGTGTCGAGGACGTCGCCGTCCTGGCGCAACTTCGTACCGCCGCATTGCGGACACTTCACCGGGGCTTCCCGCGACACGATGATCCCGGCACCTTCCGGCCGGCCCGCCTTTTCCAGACAGGGATCACAATACCAAACCGGGATTTGATGTCCCCACCAGATTTGGCGGGAAATACACCAGTCGCGGATGTTTTCAAGCCAGTGGGTATAAACTTTGGTCCAGCGGTCCGGATAAAATTTGGTTTTCCCTTCCCGGTGGGCCTTGAGC
>JAQTOZ010000142.1 GCA_028713205.1 Candidatus Omnitrophota bacterium | reverse complement strand
GAAGAACAGGCGCCCCGGAGATAAAGGCTGACCACGCCGTTTTTGAAACCATGGAAAACGATATCGCCGCCGTCACGGGCCACCGCAGGGCGGATGTACTCGTCCAGCACCTGTTTGATACGCTTCTCGACTTCCGTTTCGCCGGACTTGCTGCCGGCCTCGGAGGAAGCGCCCGAAAGGAAAACGGGCTGGCCTGATTCCAGGCAACCGGTGATGGCCTGGGTGACCGGCACAATAAACGGCCCCCATGACTCGGAATGATCGCTGCGGGTAATGGTCACAAAGTCGCGGCCGATAAAAACATTTTTTATGTTCGGGACCTGGAAGATTTTTTCAGCCAACGGAGAACCTTTCGCCTCGGCCTCGGAAGCAAAGAACACGCTCCCCTTTTCGAGAAGGACCTGGCTGACATTGAACTTGAGCGATTGCGGATTCGGTGTAAATTCGGTCTGAATATCGATCATTTTTTTCTCCTGAAGCATTGTATCATAGGTCCTTGACGCGACGGCAGCGTTTTTATTGGAACGGCTATCAGCTTTCAGCTATCAGCCTTCAGCTCCGTGCAAGTTTCTAGTTTCCGGTTTAAAGGTAGACTCAAGTCCCAAGACCCAAGTCTCAAGACCAAAAACAATCGTAGGGGCAACCCTTGTGATTGCCCGGAATAAAAAGGCGGGACTGCCTCGCTCGCCACGGGCGAGCAAGCTTGGGTCTTGGGTCTTGAGTCTTGGGTCTATTTTTTATGCATTATTCCACTTCACACAACAGCCCCTTGAGGTACTCGCCTTCGGGGTGATAGATATTGATCGGATGATCGAAAGGATGGGAGGTCTTGGCAAGAATCCGCAGGCGGCGGCCGGCATCTTTGGCGGCACCGAAAATGATTTTTTGAAACAGCGCGGGATCGATAAAAGACGAACACGAGCAGGTATACAGCACACCGCCGGCGCGGACCCGTTTCAGCGCGCAGAGGTTGATATCTTTGTAACCGCGGCCGGCCTGGTCGACTTGATGTTTGCTTTTGCAGAAAGACGGCGGGTCCAGCACGACAAGATCAAAAGTATCCTGGCAGGAGCGCAGGTACTGGAAGACATCGTCTTTGACCATTTGATGCGCCGGCTGCAAAAGCCCGTTTTTCTCGAAATTCAGTTTGGCCGTGTCCAGCGCCGGCTGCGAAGATTCCACCGAAACCGTTTCCGTGGCACCGCAACGCGCGGCGTAAACCGAAAATCCGCCGGTGTAGGAAAAGCAGTTGAGCACTTTTTTCCCGCGGCTGATGCCCCCGATCAATTGGCGGCTGTCCCGCTGGTCCAGATAAAAACCGGTCTTGTGCCCAAACCGGACATCCACCCAAAAAGTCAGGCCGTTCTCGCGGACCTCGACCAGCTGCGGCGGCTCTTCGCCCGCAAGCAAACCGACGTGCGTTTTCAGCCCTTCGAGGGCGCGCGTGTCCGCGTCGTCTTTCTCGAAAACACCTTTGCACGGCCATTCCTTTTGCAGGATGGCCACGAGGGTCTCTTTCCATTTTTCCATGCCGGCCGTCAAAAATTGGACGACCAGATATTCCCCATAGCGGTCCACAATCAGCCCGGGCAGGAAATCGCCTTCGGAATGAACCAGGCGGCAGGCATCGGTATCGACCGGCAGAAAACGTTTCCGCAACTCGAGGGCTTCGCGGATTCTTCCGGCGAAAAAGGCCTCGTCGATCGGAATGTCCTGAAAGGCCAGCAGGCGGACGGTAATTTGCGAGGCAGGGTTCAAATAGCCGATGCCCAGGAACTGTTCGTCATGGGAATAAACCTTGATGAGATCACCGGCCTCAAAACCTTCATCGATCTGATCAATGGCCCCGGAGAAAACCCACGGGTGCTGGCTTTGCAGCGGTTTTTCTTTTCCCTTTTTAAGCAGGCACCGGATGCTCTTCACGAATTGCCACCGGTCAAAAGTCCGTAGACGATGGTCACGACGGAAAGCACCAGGCAATAATAGCCGAAAAGATAAAACTTCCCTTTTCCCAACACTTTGAGAAGGAAGCCGATCACAAAATATCCCACCAGGGCCGACATCACGAACCCGGCGATCAGGGCCGCCGGATAACTCGCAAAGAAATCGATCCCTTCGCGCATTTTCAGCACCGCGGCACCCAAAATCGCAGGGATTCCGATCAGAAACGAAAACCGCGCGGCGTCCTTCTTTTCGATCCCGCAGAGCATCCCGCCCAAAATCGTCGAACCGGAACGCGAAATACCGGGGATGATCGCGATCCCCTGCGCGATACCGATGAAAAACGCGTCGCGATGGTTCATCATCGTGAGAAAGCGTGCGTTTGACTCCTGAAACCAACGGCTCAGAACCAAAAGGATGCCCATCACCAGCCACGCGAACCCGACCGCCGCGACGGAACTGAAAAGATATTCAAACATGTCTTTGAAAGCGATCGCGATCAAAAAGGTCGGGACCGACGCCAGGATCACAAAACCGGTTATCGCGGCATACGGGTACTGCTGATGGACCTCGTCCTTGTCGGAAGCAAACGGAAACTTGACCGCAAACAGGACCGACTGCACCACCATGCGAATCAAATCTTTTCCGAAATAAACAAAAACGGCCAGCAAAGTCCCCAAATGCACGGCCACATCAAAGGCCAGCATCGGCTCGCGCATCCCGAGCAGGTTCTGGAAAAGAACCAGATGTCCGGAACTGGAAACCGGAAGAAATTCCGTAAATCCCTGAACAATCCCAAGAACAACCGCTTCATAGATATTCATCGTGTGGTCCTCTTCTCAAAAAAGGTATCGCATTCTGCCACCATTCTTCTCGGTCGAAATTCCCGTATCTTCATCCCGTCATTGCGGAGAGTTCGTCCGAAGGCTGGATCGGTGGCCCGCAATAACAATTTTATAGGATTTCAATGAAACCAAACCGGTCAAAGAAGCAATACCGCTAAAAATCCTTACAAATACCGGTCTAACTTTTTTTGCCGCAAGGTTTCCACCACGCGGCGTATGGATTCCGTTTTGCCTCGCGGACAAACCAGCAGCGCGTCGGGGGTGTCGACCACCACGTGGTCTTTCATCCCGAGCAGCGCGACCAAGCGGTCGCCGGAGCGAACAATATTACCCGCGCTCTCCACCAGCAACGCTTTGCCGGTGACCACGTTCCCCTCCCGGTCGCAGCGGCAAAGATCGGCCAGGCTCTGCCAGCCGCCGACGTCATTCCAGCCGAAATCGACCGGCATGGTCAAAATCCTGCCCTTCATCTTTTCCATCAGTCCGTAGTCAATCGAAATGGACGGCATCTTCGCAAACCAGCGGTTCAAACCCTGCTGCAACACAACGCCCAAGATCTTTTTGACGAGATCGTCAATTTCGGGCTGATAACGCGCCGTCGCTTTCAAGACCTCATCGGCACGCCAGACAAACATCCCGCTGTTCCACAAAAATTTCCCCGAGCGCAAAAAGGCCGCGGCTTTCCGGCCGTCCGGCTTTTCATGAAAACGTTTCAAACGGTAAACCGCCGCCCCTGACGGGCGTTCCGTTAAGGGCCCCATCTCGAGGTAACCGTAACCGGTGTGCGCAAACGCCGGTTTGATTCCGAAAGTCACCGGCATCCGGCTTTTGAGCGCGACCCGGAAAGCGGTCCGGAGCGCACGGCGAAAAACCCCCGGCTTTCCGATATGATGGTCGGCCGGTAAAAGGGCAATCACAGCCTCCGGGTCTTTCCGGAGCGCAATGGCCGCGGCCAATGCGGCGCACGGTGCCGTATTGCGTCCGACGGGCTCGCCCAAAATATGCGCGGCCGGGACTTTTTTAAGGAGCTTCCGGCTGAGGGCCACTTTGTCGCGGCTGGTAATGACAATCGTTCGGGAGGCCGGCACGACGTCCCGAAGACGCGCCACAGTCTCTTCCAGGAGGGTTTTCGAGCCGAAGAACCGGAGGAATTGTTTCGGAAGTTTCCGGCGGCTTTCGGGCCAGAACCGGGTCCCGGCCCCGCCCGCCATAATGACGGCCCAAAGCATCAGATCGATCCGCTTAATTCTTTGATCTTGTTTTCGAAAAGCTGGCGGATTTCATTCAAGCGTTTTTCCGTCTTCGCTTCGAAGCGCATCACCAGCACCGGTTGCGTGTTCGACGCCCGCACCAATCCCCAGCCGTCGTCGAATTCCACGCGCGCCCCATCGATATCCACCACGCGATATAGTTTTTTGAAATCTTCCACCGCACGCCGGACGATTTCGAACTTCTTTTCTTCCGGACACTCGACGCGAATCTCCGGCGTCGAAACCAGCTTGGGAACGTCCGAGAGGTGCTGCGACAAAGGTTTCGGATTGAGGTCCAGGATTTCGAGCATGCGGCAGGCCGCGTACACGGCATCGTCGAAACCGAACCAGCGGTCGACGAAAAACATGTGACCGCTCATCTCTCCGGCAAGCTCGGCGTGGATTTCCTTGAGCTTCGCCTTGATCAGCGAATGCCCGGTCTTCCACATCACGGGCTGGCCGCCGTGCGCGGCGATATCGTCATAAAGCACTTTGGAACATTTCACGTCGCCGATGATTTTCGCGCCCGGTTTGCGGGCCAAAATCTCACGCGCGTACAGCAGCAAAATTTGATCGCCGAAAATAACCTGCGATTTTTCGTCGACCACTCCGATCCGGTCGGCGTCGCCGTCAAAGCCGATGCCGATGTCCGCCCCCACCTCACGGACTTTTGCCTGCAAATCTTTCAGATTGGACAGGACGGTGGGGTCCGGATGGTGGTCCGGAAAATTATTGTCGAGATTGGTATAAAGTTCATAGACCCTGTGCCCGAAACCGCGTATCAGTCTCGGGGCCGTCAGACTCGCCATCCCATGCCCGGCGTCGATCACGACCGTGAGTTTTCTTTTGAAATTGAACCGGCCCTTGACCAGACGGATGTAGTCGCCGATAATTTTCTTTTTGCGGACCTTCCCTTTCCCTGATTCGAAATCATCCGATTCAATCATCATCCTGAGTTTCTGGATTTCCTGCCCGAAGACAGGCCGGTCGGCCATGTGCAGTTTGAATCCGTTGTATTCGGGAGGGTTGTGGGAACCCGTGATGCACAAACCGGCGTCCAGTTTCAGATACGAGACCGAGAAATAGACCACCGGGGTCGGCACAAGCCCGAGATCGATGACTTCCGCACCGGCGGCGAGGAAGCCTTTCAAGACCGCCTTGTGGATACGCTTGCCGCTTTTGCGCAGGTCATGCCCCAACGCAATCCTTCTCTTCCCTTCGCGCTTGAGCATCGATGCATAAGCAAGACCGATGCCGTAGCTCACGTCATCGGTAAGCTCGGTGTCGCCAAAACCACGGATGTCGTATTCACGGAAAATATGGGCAGGTACCTTCATGCGTTCCTCATAATTTCTAATGCGGGATCGAACAACCGTCCGCCTGCATTTGATTGACTCGGGATGAAATAAACCTGCGCGCTCGCCAGATGCGGGTTTCCTTGAACCGCGCTGGCGACGTACCAAATCATAAATTTGGTGCGAGCGAGAGGACTTGCCCCCGCGCCTTTGCGCGGGGACTGCGCTTCGGAACCTTGAGGGTTCCGTATGCGCCCGTCCTTCTCATTTTCAAATCCGATGCGCTCGCCAGACGCGGTCTTCCTTGAACCGCGCTGGCGACGCACCAAATCATAAATTTGGTGCGAGCGAGAGGACTTGCCCCCGCGCCTTTGCGCGGGGACTGCGCTTCGGAACCTTGAAGGTTCCGTATGCGCCCGTCCTTCTCATTGTCAAATCCGATGCGCTCGCCAGACGCGGGCTTCCTTGAACCGCGCTGGCGACGTACCAAATCATAAATTTGGTGCGAGCGAGAGGACTTGAACCTCCATGCCTTGCGGCGCCAGCCCCTCAAGCTGGTGTGTCTGCCAGTTTCACCACGCTCGCACGTAGAAAAAATCATGTCAAAAAAATAAAAGCCTTGCGGCGGCCGCCATAAAGAAGGCGGCCAAGCCAGCTCGCCCGCCATGATTTGTGGCGGGCCCCTCAAGCTGGTGTGTCTGCCAGTTTCACCACGCTCGCACGTTATATTTTCTATATGAGACCGCTAATAAACTGACGTCCTGCACAAGATTTCAAAAACTTTTCTCTCTCCCGTGCAGTTTTATAATCCGCCATGTCTTCATGATGAATTAAGGCAAAAGGCCGTCGCGCTTTCGTTGACAAAACACGCCCTTCGTTGTGCCGATGGAAACGCTCCGTTAGATTATCAGTAATACCAACATAGAAGTTTCCATCTAGCAAGCTTTTTAAAACGTAAACGCAACATCGTTTCATAAAGCCTTGCGGCGGCCGCCATAAAGAAGGCGGCCAAGCCAGCTCGCCCGCCATGATTTGTGGCGGGCCCCTCAAGCTGATGTGTCTGTGCCTGCCAGCACCAAACCGGTTGGGTTTGGTGCGTCATCATGCAGAATTCGCGTTCCGAATTCTGCATGATGACGTTTCACGGCCCCGTTCGAGAACCTCACGTTCTCGACGGGCCGCATCGAATCATAAAGATTCGATGCCACGCTCGCATAATAAAACAGAACTTAGGATAATTTCGAGCGCATAATTTAACATATTGTTTCGATTATGGAAAGGTGGTTGTATGAATAGCGAAGGAATCGAGACGCAAGACCCTCGCCCCGTGGTACGTGCCGTTGCTGAAAACTGATAGCTGCCTCGGTATTTGGTCTATAGTCTGTGGTCTTTAGTCTATGGACTTCGCTCTAGCGAGCGACGGAGCCGCGCAATTGTTTCAGAATAAAACCGCGTCCGGCTGAAGTTTCGATGGTCGGCAATTCATGATACTGAGAGAGATAATCCGATATCCGCACGTTTGAATTCCCCCAAGCCGCCGGTTGATACCAGCGCTGAATCACGGAAGAAACGGAAATCTTTTGATCGAAGAAGCACCGTGACATACCGCCCTCATGCGCGATCCCCCGGATCACGACGTGAAAGGCGTCCGGATTTTGTTTGATGGACCGCAACATTTGCCGCCCCAGGACCTGGTCACGGACCTCGAGAGATCGCGCAAAAAAACGGTACGCCATCCCGAGACTGGCAAAGGCCTTGCGGCCGTCGCCGAGCGACAGCCAATGCCCGGCGGCCCGGTTCATCGCATTCCACTGCAGGGTACGCAGGTAAGACTCAAAGGCCGGTTTCTCAATCTGAATTTGGATCTTCCAGCCCTCTTGATTCAAACGCCCAAGCCCGGCACGAAGATGACGGGTGTAAGGATCAGCCGTTTTCAAAAAGAACGGCATGGGATCCGCTTCCTGCTTTTGCGCTTGTTTGAACAACGCAAAAAGCAAGGACAACGGCTCGTGCCTCATGGGATTGCGCATCAATTCCCGGGACCACTGAATGGCGGGTCCTTTCGGGTTCTGAAACTGCTCTTGCAGTTCACGGACCGTTTGCGGCAACCCCAACGGTTCCGCATGTTCGATCCAAACCACAATCGGACGATTCCGGTCGACATCGCGCAGGATCTCTCGCACCTGGCCGATGGCCCAGTCCGCATCTTCGGGGACACCGTGCGCCGCAAAGACCATGCCTACCGAACGGGACGTAGGATGGATCGATAAAAGTTCATGAACGGACCGCGGAAGATTGGTCGAATTCCGGCCGGCCAGCGACATCGTGGCCGATTCGACACGGGCACCGTCATTCGCCGTACGGGGCATCGTGATAATATCCGCGTGCAACCGGACATCGCAATGGGACAGTAAAAAAAGCACCGCCAGCATTGAAACAACGCAGATACGTCTCGTCTTGAAATAGAAGATTGTATGCACCATGGGTCTGAAATATCCTTTGGACTTCTGACTCTCGCAGGGGTTTTTCCCGGTAAAAAGGATGAGAAGAATATAGCCATAGCACACGGGGAACTCAACCCTTATCCCAAGGGTTTTCACTTTTGACTGAAGTTGCTCGGAGGAGCTAGAAAATACTATCGGTAGAAAAAAATACGGGGAAAGCAGTCCTTTTTATCGATTGCTTAAATCCATTACAGGTCGATTGGATTTGCTCACGGATGCCTCTCCGGCAACGGCCTGGGCCCTCATCGGGCACAAACCGCCGCCGGTATTTTACATCCGGAAGCATAACGAACCCGCGAACACCGACTACATATTGGCCAGATTCGTATCATCAAGTCTTATGATGACAGGTCCTTTTTCGGGATCGATGTAATACGCAACTGAGACCCGGTCTTGGGCCTCAAGATCCGAGAGCGAAATTTTTTCAATTCCGCGCGTTATCTGGGCGTTTTTCGGCACATGAAAAAGAATTTGATTCCCGTTATCCGGGCTGATGACAATCCGCGACCCGACCCAATCAACCTGCGCAACTTCACCGTCCACCGCCATGACTCTCCGGCTCGAAATTTCCTCTTCGCCGTAAACGACCGGCGCCGCCATGAGCGCTCCGGCCATGAGCATCATCAACATACCGGACTTCATCATCGCATTGCCCCATCGACTCATAATCATCCTCCATCCATAGACTATCTCGTTTTCGTTATGGCTCAAACACACTTCCTGCGAGCAAGGCAGGCACAGAACTTAGACGACCGGACTAGCTAAATATTCAGCTCCCGCTAGACCGAAGACCACAGACCATAGACCAAAGGCTAAAATCCACATGGACTATTCACAAACAGTACATTGTAACGACGTATGTACTATTCACGAGTAGTGTTTGCACTTTCTAGCGTGTCATTGCGGGCATAAAGGTTAAGAAGTGTTGCTGCCCAAGTTTGTAAGTTACTGATTTTATAATAAGATACTGTCATTTATCTTGTTGTTTATTGAACTCGTTCAATAAAAGGTGGTTCATGGT
>JAQTOZ010000141.1 GCA_028713205.1 Candidatus Omnitrophota bacterium | reverse complement strand
CTCATCTGTTTCGATACTTTGCGCTGGGAATCGTTGCGATCACCCTTTTGATTTCGCTCGCCTACCGGCCGCTCAAACAGTACGAAGGCGAATATTACGCGCTCTTTTTGCTTATGGCTTTTGCGTTAACGCTGATGGCCGCGGTCACCCATCTGATGATGATCTTTCTGGCAATCGAGTTCGTTTCGATTCTCTCCTATCTATTGGTTGGCTATCTCAAACGCGACATGCGATCCAAAGAAGCCGCAATCAAATATTTGCTGTTCGGAAGTATTGCCTCCGGCTTGATGCTGTACGGCATGTCGCTTCTCTTCGGAGCATCGGGATCACTCGACTTGGCCGTCATTCAAAAGAAGCTTGCCCATCCCGAATTCCTTCCGCTCACGATTGTCGCAAGCCTGCTCTTTTTGGCCGGCGTCGGCTTCAAAATATCCATGGCGCCATTCCATCTTTGGGCACCGGATGTTTATGAGGGCGCCCCGACTTCCGTCACTGCCTTTCTGACCGTCGGTCCTAAAGCGATGGGATTCGCGGTCCTTTTGCGCATCATGACGATGATTGATCCTTGGCTGGGCCATCAATGGAACGGACTCATCATCGTCCTTTCGATTCTCACCATGACGATCGGCAACATCACGGCGATCACGCAAAACAACATCAAACGCCTGCTCGCTTATTCGAGCATCGCCCAGGCGGGTTATATCTTGATGGGAATCGCCGTTGCGAATCAAACGGGTGTCACGGCGGTCGCGGTTTATTTGCTTGCCTACATCTTCACCAATTTAGGCGCCTTCACGATCGTCATCATCATCTCCAATCATTTTGCGAGCGATGATCTTCAATCTTATGAGGGACTCGCGCGACGCGCCCCTTTTTTGGCGGCCTCGCTAACAATCTTCCTTCTTTCACTGGCGGGAATTCCTCCGTTGGCGGGTTTCATCGGGAAGTTCTTGGTGTTTGCGGCTGTAATTGAAGCCGGCTATATCACGTTGGCCGTTGCGGCTGCGCTGAATAGCGCCGTCGCTGCTTATTATTATTTCAGGATCATCCGTGTGATGTATTTAACCCCGGCCAAGGAGGCCGCTCCCATTCCGAACGCAATTCCTCTTTTTGCAGCCCTGTTGATTTTACTCGCCGGGACCATTTTGATCGGCATCGTGCCGGCACCCTTCATTGAGGCCGTGAAGAACTTAATCCTGATTTAACCGGTAGGCTTTTTGATGTGTGGGCATTCGGAAAATCGAAGCAAGTGCCGAAGCCCGATCCCTTCAACCTTTTATGCTTTCAGTTTCTTCTCAATCTTATCGACCAAATCCTGGATCTCAAACGGCTTGTTGATGTAATCATCCGGGCTCTCTTCCGGTGCATTCACAAGCCCCCGCGGCAGTGCCGTCACCATGATAATCGGAATCGGTTTGTTCTTACCGCCCATCATCCCCCGCACATTTTCCTCGGACCGGATAAAATCAATCACGCGCACGCCGTCGACTTGATCCATGATCATATCCAGCAAAATCAGGTCATACGGGTTATCGGGCATGGATTCCTGATACTTTTCCATGGCGTCTTTACCGTCACAGGCTTCGTCGATTTCATAACCGACGCTTTCCAGATGGATCCTTAAAGCCCCCCGCAAACCGTCGTCATCATCAACGACAAGAATTTTTGCTTTTCGGGATTTGTTTTTTTCCACCGGTCTTCCCTCCTGGCACCAACGCAGATGACATCCGGTAACAAACTACCTCTTATTTATCGGTTGAAATCCGAAAAAGCTGCACCGCACAACCTTCCATCCTGCAGGGGCCTGTTCCACTCACAAGCACGCAGCATTCTCGGACATCATGAACGTTAAAAGAGCTCCTTCAAAAGAAACTCGACATCCTCACGGCCGATGGGCTTTGGATTCGCCGCCGTAGAACCCGATTTCAAAGTCTCCTCAATCATTTTTTCCTTCTCCAGAATCGGTTTCCCCCGAAAAGGCGAAACGAGATTCAAGTCCGCGATCATCTTGCAAACTTTCTGTTCGAGGTCCTGCCCAATCGTTCGGCTCATTGTATCATACTTCCGCCCCATGGCTTCACGGTTCAATTGGATGGATGGGACAAAACAAACCGAACAGACCAAACCATGCGGCACGTGGTATAAAACCCCTAAGGGATGCGCCAAACCATGAATCACCCCCAAGCGCGCGTGTGCTAATGCGACACCCGCAAAATAGCTTCCCACAAGGATGGCGGCAAGCGTTTCGTCGGATCTGGTTTGGATCGCCGTCATCAGATGCCGGCTGATCAGCTCGATTGATTTCAAAGCATACACGTCCGTAAACCATGTGGCATTCTTCGAAATAAAAGATTCATATCCCTGACCCCACGCATCCATGGCGGAGCAGGCCATGACCGCATCAGGCAGTCCTTTTAAAAGATCGGGGTCGAGAAGAATCTTGCAAGCCATGAAACTTTTTTCCCGGATGGAAAGTTTTGCTTTCTTGTCCGGGTTGATAATCACCGCATTCGGGGTGGCCTCGGAACCGGTGCCTGCCGTCGTCGGGACCGCCACAAAGGGGATCCCTTTTTCTTCGAGCCGTCCGCCTTCCTGATAATGAACCGGAGGCCGTTTCGCGCAAAAAAGCCCTGCCGCGGCCTTGGCTAAGTCAAGGACGCTTCCTCCGCCAATTCCCGCAATCCATTCCGCGCCGGCCCCACGGGCAATTTCAATGACCTCCGTCACCTCATCCAAAGTCGGCTCGCCACCCTTGCGGCAAAAAAAAGCCAAGGACCGTCTATCCGGGAAGGAGGCAAGAATCTGTTCGCGTCGGCCATCCTTTTCAAGAGACGCTCCGTGAACGATCAAACCCCGGCTGCCGAGATCCGCCGTTTCACGGGCAAAATCCAGCACGGCCCCTTTCCTAAACAATACCTTTTGGGGTAACAAGACTTCCGAAGGAAAATCGGCTGTCATGACGGGTAGAGTAGAATCACGGCCGTAACGATCAAATCTGTCCCGCCCGTATTTCGAATCGCATGAGATGCCCCCTGACCCGTAACAATCACGTCCCCCGCCACAACTTCCGTTTCCTTTCCGTCATCGGTGACAACGCCTTGCCCACTCTGGATGATAAATATTTCATCTTCTCCGGAATGCTCGTGAAGGCCGATGCCCGCGCCCGGTGGCAAACGCAACTCGGCGCAAAGCCGGGTACGCGCATGAATCTCTTCGGGCTTGAAGTAATGCCGAATCGTCACTTCACCCGGTCCGCCGCGCATATTTTTTCTGACTTCGACGATTGGATTGTTTCCTTTTTTAATCATTGCACAATCCTTTCCTTCCAAATAACAGAGAAACAAGTATACCCCCAAGCATAGTCCTGAGCAATTTTTTCTATGAGGTTTGATCTGTGACGAGAGTATGCTAACCGAAAAGGGCGGCTACCTGGTCCCAAAACACAAAAGGGAACCGGCCCTAATTTCAGGCGGTTCCCTTTTTGTCCATCCATTTAAAAAGCGCTTGAGCAAAACGCAAAAAAATAGAAATCTAAAAACTCAAAGCTGTTTCAGATTACGTACCGGCTTCCCAGGAAGCCAGATATTTCTTTTGCTCCGGCGTAAGCCGATCAATGCTGACTTCCATGGACTCAAGCTTCAGTTGGGCAATCCCTTTGTCGATTTCGTCCGGTACTTTATACACGCGTTTTTCGAGCATATGGCCCGATTTGGCCATATATTCCGCCGAAAGCGCCTGATTGGCAAAGGACATATCCATCACCGAAGCGGGGTGTCCTTCCGCGGAAGCCAGATTGACGAGGCGGCCGTCCGCCAGAAGAAAAATCCGCCGGCCGTTCTTTAAAGTGTATTCCTCCACAAAATCACGTGCCATCTGATTTTTACCACTGAGCTTTTTGAGGGCCGGAATATCAATTTCGGCATTAAAATGCCCGGAGTTGGCGATAATCGCGCCGTCTTTCATTCTCTGAAAATGTTCCGTGCGTATCACATTGAGATTGCCGGTGACCGTCACAAACACATCCCCTTTGGCCGCTGCTTCACGCATGGACATGACCTCAAAACCGTCCATCACGGCCTCCAAGGCACGCAAAGGATTGATTTCCGTTACGATCACATGCGCCCCCATGCCGCGAGCGCGGTTTGCGAGTCCACGGCCGCACCAGCCGTAACCGGCCACGACAAACACACTACCGGCCAAAAGGATATTGGTGGCGCGCAAAATACCGTCAATGGTGGATTGCCCGGTCCCATAACGGTTATCAAAAAAGTGTTTTGTATCCGCGTCGTTGACGGCAATGATGGGATATTGCAAAAGCCCCTTTTCTTCAAGGCTGCGCAACCGGACAACACCCGTCGTCGTCTCCTCAGTCCCGCCGACAATATCCGGGATAAGATTTTTCAACTTGCTGTGCAATTCCGAAACCAAATCGGCGCCGTCATCCATCGTCAGGTTCGGTTTATGTCCCAGCGTATGCCGGATGTGTTGATAGTAGGTCTTGTGGTCTTCGCCTTTGATCGCAAAAGTGCGAATGCCGTAATCGTTCACCAGAGATGCGGCAACGTCGTCCTGGGTACTCAGCGGATTGGAAGCGCAAAGCACGATATCGGCCCCACCCGCTTTCAAGGTTCGCATGAGATTGGCGGTCTCCGTGGTAACGTGCAAACACGCAGCCAAGCGCAAGCCCTTCAAAGGTTTTTCCTGTTCAAAACGCCGGCGAATGGTCAAAAGCACCGGCATCATCCGGTCCGCCCAAAGAATCCTTTTCTTTCCCTCGGGCGCTAACTTAATGTCTTTCACATGAAATTTCATAGAGTGATCTCCGCTGGTAGTAATTTTTTACTTGGAAATGTTAAGGGCTTTCTTAATTTGTGGGATCATATCGGTCTTTTCCCAGGTAAAGCCCTCTTCGTTTCTGCCAAAATGGCCATAAGCGGCCGTCGCACGATAAACGGGCCGTCTCAAATTCAACTTTTTGATAATGCCGAGCGGCGTAAAATCAAACACTTTACGGACGGCCTTGACCAATTCTTCTTCTTTGAAACGCCCCGTGCCAAAAGTGTTGACCATGATGGAAACCGGTTCGGCGACTCCGATCGCGTAGGCGACCTGAATTTCGCAACGTTTGGCAACACCGGCCGCAACGAGATTTTTGGCAACATAGCGCGCAAAATAAGACGCGGACCGATCGACTTTCGAGGGATCTTTTCCGCTGAATGCACCGCCGCCGTGAGAACTCACGCCACCGTATGTGTCCACGATGATCTTGCGTCCGGTCAGACCGCTGTCACCATGAGGTCCGCCGATCTCAAAACGCCCCGTCGGATTGATATAGATCTTGGTATTGGCATCAAGCATTTTGGCGGAAATAACGTGCTGAATCACCTGCCGCTTGAGATCCTTCTCAATATCTTTCATCGATACATCACCATCATGCTGAGCACTTAACACGACGGCTTCCACCCGCATGGGTATTCCATCATCATATTCGACGGTGATCTGGCCTTTGCCGTCCGGACGGAGATAAGGCAATTCCCCGTTCTTGCGGACTTCCGAGAGCCTGCGGACAAGACGTTGAGCCAACAAAATCGGAAGCGGCATATATTCCGGCGTTTCATCCGTCGCATAGCCGAACATCATCCCCTGGTCACCCGCCCCGCCTTTATCGACACCCATCGCAATATCAGGCGATTGACTCTGAATGGCTGTTACGATACCGCAGGTTTTATAATCAAAACCGAAATCAGCACTGGTATAACCGATTTCACGGATAATGCCGCGCGCAATTTTCGGGATATCCACATAAGCCGTGCTCGTAATCTCGCCCGCGACCAGCAAGATACCGGTTGTCACCAAACATTCGCAAGCGACACGCGAGTTGGGGTCTGCCGAGAGCAATGCGTCCAAAATCCCATCCGAGATTTGATCGCAAAGTTTGTCTGGATGACCTTCCGTGACTGACTCCGAGCTAAAAAAATGCCGTTCCTTTTTCATTGTCTTTTCCTTTCAGATTGAGTGACGATCCCGGAATAGCGCATCTGCCTTCTGATAAGAATTCAAATCACCAATGTCATACCATCGACCTTGGAGGGAGACGCCGTAAAGTGCGTCTTTTTGGGCAAGCCAGCGCATATAGTGGCCGGGTTGGTCAGCATTATGTCCATCCTTGAGATATCTGTCAAGTAAAACACTTGTTTCACGCGGAAGCCAATAAAGTCCGCAGGAAGCCAGTGTCGTCGTCGGTTGGGCCGGTTTTTCTTCAAATTCCGCGACTTTTTGGTCTTTCCCCAGCTTCACCAAACCATATTGCCGGGCAAGCTGAAGCTCTTTCACGTCAAAAACGGCAATGCTGGCATGCGGCCGCCGGGCCTCCGCCGCACGGTAAAATCGCAATAGATCAAAATCAAAGAGGTTGTCACCGGCAATGACCATCAGATCCTCATTTTGGAATCCTTTTTGGTGGATCACATAATTCAAATCGCCGATCGCACCAAGACGGTTTTCATTGGAGGTCGTCCTGTCATCGATCACTGCAACCGGCCATGGATAATGCACGGTCTTCGCCCAGGTTTCAAAATGCCCCGCAAACTTGTGATTGGTGACCGTGATAATCTCATCCACCGTCTCAATCGGTTTCAAGGCATTCAGGATATACTCGATGATCGGACATCCCGCAATGCTCAAAAGCGGCTTGGGACGGTTCTCTGTCAGCGGATAAAGCCGCGTGGCATATCCGGCACAGAGGATAATGACTTTCATAGAAAACTCCTCACCTTCCGTTGACCGTTAAAAAGTTCACTGCAAACTCACCCGTTTGATCGCATCAATCGCCGTAATCGGCATCGGATCAACTTTGAGTAAATGCGCAAGCTCGAAGCTTACCCAATCCCCCATAAAAACCAATGAAAAAAGCCGCGCCAACATACCTGTCCCTTTGGACGGAACTTTTAAAACTTGCCCGCCGCATCTCAGGATATGCCGTATGGCAGCATTCCTCTTCAGGTTCAGTTCCTCACCATCATCACGATCCATCAGAAAAACAGCGACAGAACGACGGATCAAAGAACGCGGATGAATCCACCCCTCAATTTCGTTATGGAAAACTTCCGGCAGGACATGGTGAGAAGCCAGCGTTTTTGCATTTTCCGCAAGCTGGGCACGCCACCGGACCGCAGCCGCTTCCATGGGGCCCGATACACCGTAAACGTGAATGGATTGATCGACGATCTTGCGCGCAATCTGTTTGGCCGGAGTCTTATAATCGCGCCCCAGCACCGAAAACATCTCATGCAATTCCCGTACAGGCACTTTAAATCCGCCCAGCTTCTCCAGAATAGGCAAGACTGAAAATGCCAGATAGCCCAAGGCAAAGCGCGGCGGCATACCCTTGGGAACCAAGATGCAAGCTGCTTTCATTTTTTTTGCGACATCTTCCAAGCTACCGCCGGACGTCACGATCAGCACATTTCGAGAACTGACGTTCCGATTCCGGATCGCATCCAAAACTTCTCTGGAATTGCCGGAATAACTGGAAAAGATAATGCAGGTGTCACGATCCACCCAACTCGGCCAGGCCGTACCGCGATGCACCGTAAACAATATCGAGCTGTGAGACGCCGTGATGGAGCGGAGGATGTCCCCACTCATGGCAGATCCTCCGACACCCCAGAAAAGAATCTTCCGGAACGAGGGCATCTTCCGTTTTTGACAAAACCGGCGGCCTAAATTCAGGCCTTCCCGGCACTGCGACCGGAAATTCTTCAGATAGTGCTCCATGAAATACATTAACTCCCTTTAGATGTTCGAGCTTCGGATGAAGCCCCTAGGATGTTTCAACGACACGTTGCCTCTTACTCGTCAATAATGTCTCCCGCAATTTCTCTTAAGGCCGCGTGGACATACTCTTGGATTTCCCGACCGGTATTGAATTGAAGCGCTCTTTCAGCGATGCGCTGCACATCTTTGAAGTGGACGGAGCGAATCGCTTTCTTGATTTTGGGAAGCACAATCGGGCTGGTACTGATCTCATCCAAACCAAGCCCCACCAAAAGCATGGCAACTGTCGGATCACCTGCCATTTCACCGCAACAGCCCACCCAACGCTTGGCGGCATGCCCGTTTTCGACAACCTGCCTGATCAACTTGAGAATGGCCGGATGGGTCGGCTCATATAAGTAGGCAATCTTTTCATTCACACGGTCTACGGCAAGCGCATATTGGATGAGGTCATTGGTCCCGATGGAAAAAAAGTCCACTTCTTTCGCCAGGATATCGCTGATCACCGCTGCCGATGGGATCTCGATCATCGCGCCGATCTCCATATCAGGATCAAACGGTATATTTTCTTTGCGGAGCTCTTCGCGACATTCTTCCAAAAGCGCATTGGCTTTAAGGACTTCCTCCAAATTGGAAATCATAGGATACATAATCTTGATGTTCTTGCTTGCGCTCGCCCGCAAAATCGCGCGCAGCTGCGTCTTGAAAATGTCGATACGCGTCAGGCAAAAACGGATGGCCCGCCATCCCAAGAAAGGATTCATCTCCCGCGGCACATCCAAGGAAGACAAAAATTTGTCACCCCCGAGGTCCAACGTGCGAATCACCACATGATACGGCAGTATTTTCTCTGCCACCTGACGGTAAGCCTGATATTGTTCCTCTTCAGTGGGTAAATCACTGCGGTTCAAATAGAAATATTCGGTCCGGTAAAGCCCGATCCCTTCGGCGCCATGTGACAACACCGATGGAATTTCATCGTGAAATTCGATATTGGCCACCAAAGATATCCGTCGCCCGTCCAGCGTTTCCGCAGGCACGGTCTTTAATTTGTCGAGCTCGCTGATCAGTTCGGTAAAACGCCGCTCCTGTTGGAGATACTCCTGAATCACGGATT
>JAQTOZ010000140.1 GCA_028713205.1 Candidatus Omnitrophota bacterium | reverse complement strand
TCTTGCGTTCTAAAAATCAACATCATGCGCACGGCCTGGGTAGCGTTCGCGGCGATATAGGTGGCGAGCGCTAAAAAGAACCACGACCACTCCACTTCGTTGGTCAGAATGCCCATCGCCTCGTGTAATTTGTCACGCATGAAATAACAAATCAGGCCAATCGCACCGAAGCTGATCATCAACCTGAATAAGGTACTGCGCAGACTGGAGGTCATATTTTTTGGGCGTACTTGAGTTGCAGTTCGGGCAGGAAACGGTCAAAAAATTGTTTTTCGTCCTCGCTTAAGTTCCCTTGGGTCTTGCCTTTGAGCTCGATAAGCAGGTCCACCACCTCTTTCGCCCCTTCCAAATTGATCTCGCGGACATTGGTTTCGGGGTTGGGGATTTCTCCGAGCAGCATCATCGCTTGCAAACCCAGGGACGTCACGAAGTTCAGAAAATTCTTGGACGTTACGTTTGCTTTTTGCTGGGGCTTCGGGGCCGAGGAATCTTCGCGGCTGTTGGCCGGTCCTGCCTGTTTAGTACTGCCGGCCGGGGCATTGACATCTTTGTCACGCAAGGTCTGCTCCTTCCAGCTGTCATCCACTTTTTTATCCGTGAAACGTATATCTTTATCCATCTTTTCTACCAAGCTTTGATCTGCGAACGTTTCTCAAAAGATATTTCAGGGACCTCCTTAAAATCCGGCTCCTAAAAAAAAGAGGTTCCCGGTCGTGTGGGGACCTAATGACCGGGAACCTCAGCAGGTGAGTAGAGACTTTCGTCTCCATGTAACCTAATTTATACCACCATAAGACTACCGTGTCAACCAGGATTTTGGATATAATCCAACAGGCACAAACATTCTATCCATTTATGTTGCAATAGGTTACAACAGTATTCTTATCAATTTACACCCGGTCTGTTGCACTTTCTTCCCCAAAATATGAGATGATGCAGTTCTTTCACTCACACGTTCCCTGTAGCATTTTGGACCTTTGAACCTCAACGACCGCTAAAATCTAAAAAGCTCGGCAAATTCCTGTCGCAATTTGGACAGTTTTTGCAATAGCATGTCGATTCCGGTCTTGTCCCTCGCAGAAATCAAGATGCCGTCCGGAAACATATCCTGGACTCGACGTTTCTCGTCGTCCGTCAGGAGATCGATTTTATTGATCGCATAAAGGACGGGTTTATCGTGCACTTTTAACTCCTTCAAAACTTCGTCGACCACCCGCTTGTGCTCCATCACTTTCGGATCCATACCGTCCAGCACGTAAATCAGGATGTCGGCCATCACCGCCTCTTCCAGGGTCGCGTGAAACGCATCGACAAGGTCGTGCGGTAATTCCCGGATAAAACCGACGGTGTCCGTAAACAAAACATTTTCACCGCCCCTGACTTTTTGGACCCGGGTCTTCGGATCCAAGGTCGCGAACAATTTATCTTCGACATACCCTTCCGCTCCCGTGAGCGCATTCAACAGTGTTGTTTTGCCGGCATTGGTATAGCCGACGATCGCGACCTGAATGAAATGTTTTTGTCTTCTCCCCTCACGGATCAAGTCCCTGTGTTTTTTCAGTTTTTCCAAATCGCGTCTTAAGCGGACAATGCGCTCGCGAATTTTGCGGCGATCCACTTCCAGTTTTTGTTCACCCGGCCCGCGTGTGCCGATTCCCCCGCCCAGACGGGACATGATGACGCCTTTCCCAACCAGCCGCGGCAACAGATAATTGAGCTGTGCCAATTCCACCTGAAGTTTCCCCTCGCCCGAACGCGCCCGGCGGGCAAAGATGTCCAGAATCAGTCCTGTCCGGTCGACCGCCCGGATACCGACAAATTCCTCGATATTGCGTGCCTGACCGGGGCTTAAATCCACATTAAAAATCAGCAGAGTCGCATTCCATTGCCCGGACGCTTCCCGGACCTCGTTGAGCTTTCCCTCGCGGATAAAATGGCTGGGACTGGGATGAGGCAAATTGACGAAGCTATGCCCCACGACGGTCCCGCCGGCCGACTCCGTCAGTTCTTTCATCTCCGCAAGCCGCTCGTCAAAATAGCCCGCATCTTCCTTGCCGATTTTCACAATCACCAAATACGCTTTGTCACGCGGCATCGCTCGGCCCTCTCGAAATCTCCTTCATGACTTTTTGACAGACATCTTCAAGATTATTCCCGGAATCCCAAAGGACCCACCGGATCCCCTTTTCTTTCTTAAACCATGTGATTTGCCGCTTGGCAAAATGCCTCGTGTTGCGTTTAATGATCGGGACCTCGGCTTGAATCAAGAGATCCATTTCCTTTTTCGATTTCCCCCGTGATGTTTTCAATACGCCGATGATTTCTTTGTAGGCCAAAGCCTGGGACGCCGTTTTCGATAGGCGCTTTCGCATCAACCGTCTGACTTCGCGGACCAATCCCTTCCGGAACATTTGATCCACGCGATCTTCAACCGCCTTGTAGATTTCGGAACGCTCACGATTCAATCCGATCATCACCGGTTTGAAGCCCAGCTCTTCGAGCGATTGTTTCCGCTGATACCATTGCGTGACCGTCCTGCCGGACTGAGCGATGATCTCGAGCGCACGCACAATCCGTTTTTCGTCCGTCGGTTTGATGCCGGCCGCATACCCGGGATTGAGTTTTTCGAGTTTACGATAAAGGAATTCCGATCCTTTCGCTTGGGCCATTTGATGATATTTTTTTCTGATTTTATTGTCCGCGCCCGGCTGTTCGGACAATCCCTCCGATAACGAGCGCACATAAAGTCCGCTTCCGCCGACGACGATCGGGACCCGTCCCGCAGCCGTTATCGTCCGAATCGCTTTCAAGGCACGCCGCCGGTAATCATAAACGGAAAAGTTTTTCCGGGGCGAAAGGATATCGATCAGATGATGCGGTACGGCGCGTCGCTCGGCAAGCGTCGGCTTGGCTGTTCCGATGTCCATTTCGCGATAAACTTGCATGGAATCCGCGGAAACGATTTCACCGTTGATTTGTTTGGCCAGGGCCATCGCGAGCCTTGATTTTCCGACCGCAGTGGGTCCGACGATGAAAACGACGAGAGGTTTTGACTCCGGACGGCCGTCTGAATCTGGAACTTTCATGGCCTACATGGATTCGGGTTGAGAAATACCCAGACATTCCAAACCGTTGCGCAACGTGATTCGCACGCCGTCCACCAGAAGCAAACGGGTTTGGGTCAGCTCGCGATCTTCCGTCACAACGCGGTGCATCGCGTAAAATTTGTGGAAACCGGTCGCCAAATCGCGCAAATAATCCGCCAGCCGGTAAGGTTCCAGCATCTGGCTGGCCTGGACAAGCGCCTTCGGAAATTCGGCAATCATTTTGATGAGCTCGATCTCTTCCGGCGTGGACAGCAAATCAAGCCGCGCATCGGCCGTCACCGGTTGGTCGGCAAATTTCAGGATACTCGAAATCCGCGCGTGCGCGTATTGTAGATAAAAGACCGGGTTTTCGTCGGATTTTTGTTTGGCCAGGTCCAAATCGAAATCCAGAGGACTTTCGACCTTCCTCATGATGAAAAAAAACCGGGTGGCATCGACCCCGACCTCATCCATCAACTCTTTCAAGGTCACAAATTCTCCGGCACGCGTGGACATGCGTACCGGTTCTCCCTTGCGGTACAGAGTGGTCAACTGGACAATGCGGATCTCCACGTCCTCGCCCGGATGCCCCAGCGCCTGACAGGCCGCTTTGAGTCGTACAATGTACCCGTGATGATCGGGTCCCCATAAATTAATGAGCCATTGGTAGCCGCGCTCAAATTTATTGCGATGATAGGCGATGTCCGGCGCCAAATACGTATACTCGCCGGTGCTCTTTTTGACCACGCGGTCCTTGTCGTCCCCGAAGTCCGTCGAGCGGAACCAAAGCGCCCCTTCTTTTTCATACAAATGGTTCTTCTTTTTTAGATTTTCCAGCGTTTCGCTGACCGTCTCTTTTTTATAAAGCGTTGATTCGCTGAAATAATTGTCGAAGACGACGCGAATCTCTTTGAGATCATCGGCAATCGTGTCCATCATGGCGTTCTTGGCATAATCCTGGCAAAAGGCAACCGCCTTGAGTTCTTCCATCTTCAAAAGCCCGTCCTTCTTCTCGCCGGCCAATTTTTTTGCCAAATCCCGCAGATACTCGCCGCGATAACCATCGTCGGGCAGGGCCACTTCCATACCGAACTGCTCGCAATATCTCACCCACAAACTTTGGCCTAAAAGCTTGATTTGCCTTCCCGCATCGTTCAGATAAAATTCCCGCAGGACTTTATGGCCCGTCTTTTGCAAGATCCGCGCCAGGGAATCTCCCACCGCGGCCTGACGGCCATGGGCAATCGTCAAAGGCCCGGTCGGATTCGCGCTCACAAATTCCAAAAGGACTTTCCGGCCTTTTCCAAAGTCGGACTCGCCGAAATGTTTGTCTTTCTGGCGGACTTCCGGCAAAATGGCCGCCAAGGATGACTTCTTGAGAAAGAAATTGATAAAACCATTCCCGGCGACTTCGATCCTGTCGATGAACTCTTCTTTGCCCGCCTGCTTTTTTTCGCTGCCGATCAGGAGGACGAGCTCGTCGGCAATCAAATTCGGTTTGCTCTTCACGCAACGTGCCAATTTAAACGCGACGTTGGTCGCAAAATCGCCCATCTGGGCATCCTTGGCCAAACCGAAGTCATAGTTAAAATTTGCGGGCAGCTGAATATTCGCACGCTTCTCATATTCTTTGAGAACTTTATCAATGAGGGTTCTGATTTTTGCTTCCATCCGATTTTCCTATTTCACCGCCGGGGCTTCGCCCCACAAGCGCTCCAGCCCGTAATATTCGCGTGTCTCACGGTAAAAAACATGCACCATCACCGAACCGGCATCGATCAAAATCCAGCGCCCCTCACGGATCCCTTCGACATGGAGCAATGAAATTTTTGACTTTTTGAACGTATCGATCACATGCTGGGCGATGGCCTGTACCTGGCGGTCGGAATTACCGTGGGCAATGACAAAATAATGGGCAATACTCGTTAATTTAGAAATGTCCAGGACGAGAATGTCTTCGGCCTTTTTATCTTCCGCTGCGTGACGTGCGAGCAATGCGATTTTTCTGGGCTGCAATCTTTTCCAACTCCCTTTCTTTAAAATTTTGGGTGTTCACGTTGTGATTATATCATCACCCGGTGAATGTAAAAAGTCTTAAATGCCTTATTTACAACGTCTTGCAGAAACACGCTTCTCAAGATCCAGCAGCCGCTTTTTGAGTTTCAGACCGCCGGAATAACCGCCCAAGCTTCCATCCGATCGAATCACGCGGTGGCAAGGCAATATAATCGGCAAAGGGTTTTTCCTCATCACCGATCCCACCGCCCTTGCGGCTTTGGGAGCCCCCGCCCGGCCGGCCAAATCCCGGTAGGTCCGGACATGCCCGTAACCGATCTCCGACAATTTGTGAAGCACGTGACGCTCAAACGCCGTCTTGTCCTGCCAATCGATTTTCAAACTGCCGAACGAGATCGGCTTGCCGCTGAAATATTTTTTGATCGCGTTCTCGGCGTGTTTGATTTGAGGACCGGGCCGTTGCGGCTTCAGCCCTTTCCTGTCCCGGCTCCGGGAATGCCGGCCCGTGACAAATTTCAATCGCACCAAACCGCGATCCGTAGCCCAAAGCTCCAAAGTTCCCCATCGCGTATGAACGGGAACCTTCAGAATATCCCGGCTTTGATTTCCCGATTTTTTCCGCTGACTCACACAAACTCCTTTATCCGAGCTGATGCGCGGTCCGGACAGCCTCACTTGCCACAATCCCGTCCCGGATATTGATCGCGCCTTTGAGCTCGGGGAATTTTCGAAGGGCCTGCGGAATACCGCCGGCCAAAGCTTCGATATACGGAAGCGTTACTTTTGCGATCGCGTCCGAGGCATATCGTCCGCAAAAGGAAGGCATATTGGCAACCGCAAAGCGCAGATTTCCGAACGAATCCAGATAAAGAGGATCGGCATAGAAAGTCGCGTGGGCATCGTTGAAATTTCCTCCCTGATCGATGGACACATCCAGGATCAACTTCTTTTTCCCCGCGCTCGCCGTTTTCAAGGACTCCGCCTCGACAACGATGGCGGCACGGCATCCGGCCTGATGGACGCATCCGATCAGCACATCGGCGTCTGCCAAAATCATCGGCGTCAACTCTTCGGCCGCTAAAACCAACGGCCGATTTTTCGCACCGGAAAATTTTTCCTGCAACCGGTTGCGCCGTTCGGGATTCTTCTCAACGATCGTGACACGCCCGTTCATTTCGAGCGCAAACTCCGCGGCTCTCGTCCCCGCCGTTCCCCCGCCGAACACAACGACATTCTCCAGTTTCAATTGCTTCGGCGCTTGCGGATAGTCTTCTGCCACTTTTTCCATCATCAGAATAAAATTCCTCGGATAGACGATGCGCACGGCATGACCGATGTTCAACGTCCTGAACAATGCGGCATACGCCGCGGCCAAGGCACCCGCGATTGCGCTCATCGGCGCCAGAATCGGTATCTGGCCTTCCACCTCCACCGTTTCGTAAGCCAGGGCCGTCACTCCGGACGCGCAAAGCTGGTGCACCAAGGGGCCATGCTCCTGGCTGGCGAGATGCAAAAAAGAAAATAGGACCTGGCCTTTGCGCAAGAGGGGCCACTCGGGCGCCAACGGTTCTTTGATTTTAATGATCAAATCCGCGTTTCGATAAAGTTCGTCCGCACCCCGGACAATCACCGCCCCTTGCTTTTCATAGTCCTGATTCGGGTATCCCGATAACAGACCGGCATGTTGTTCAATCAAAACTTTGATCGACTGCGACGCAAGCCGCCCCACAGCCTCGGGCGTTAAACCGACCCGTTTTTCGAAAGGTTTGATCTCTTTTGGAATTCCGACGATCAGCATCGTATTAAATTTCGAATTTGTTGGTGATCGGCATGCGCCGTCCGAACCACGATTTCTCGGTCACACGCAAGACCGGCGGAGTTTGGCGGCGTTTGTATTCATTATGGTCGACCTTTCGGATCGTCTCCATGACGATATTCCGGGGTACTTTCTTTTTTTTGACTTCGCGGATAATATCGTCCGCGCTTTGATTCCTTTCTATATAAAGGTAGAGGATCTCATCCAAAACCTCATAGGGGGGCAAAGAATCCTCGTCTTTCTGGTTCGGGCGCAGTTCCGCCGATGGGGCCTTGGTCAGAATCGGCTCCGGGATCACTTCCTTCTCGCGATTCCGGTACCAGGCCAAGCGGTAGACATCCGTTTTGTAAACGTCGCCGATGACCGCCAGCCCGCCGGCCATATCCCCGTATAACGTGCAATATCCCATGGCGAGTTCCGACTTGTTGCCGGTCGACAACAGCAAGCGACCTTCATCGTTTGAAATATACATGAGTTCAAGTCCCCTCAAGCGGGCCTGCAAATTTTCCATCGCGAGATTGATCGTGCCCTGCTTTTTTACGCCGGTCGCACCCCTCGCGCTCCGGCCCTTGTCTTTCTTGCGCTGACGGCTAAATTCCTTGAGTAAAAGCTCATACTTATTCCGTATCGGGTAGACGCGAAAATCGATACCGAGCCGTTCGGCAAGTTCTTCGGAATCCTTCCAACTCCCCTCGGAAGAATACGAACCCGGCATGGTCACTCCCGTCACGGCAGCCGGGCCCAGGGCATCGACGGCCAGCGTGGCCACAAGCGCGGAATCGATACCGCCGCTCAACCCGATCACAACTTTTTTAAATCCGTTTTTGCGGCAATAATCCCTGACCCCCAGAGTCAATGCCTGATAAACCTCCTCGGCCTTCCCTTTCTGATTCGACGGGACCTGAAACGGCTCGGGATCGCCGGGATCCCAGTCGAAGAAAAAGAGATTTTCTTCAAAGGCCGGCGCGCGAAACAGCGTACGGCCCTGCGCATCCACAAAAAAGCTGCGGCCGTCAAAAACAAGATCGTCCTGTGCCCCGACTTGATTGACATAAAGCATCGGCACCCGGTATTGGGTGGTATGCTTTTTCAGAAGGGCGTCACGGACGTCCGCAACTCCGTAATAATAAGGAGAGGCCGAAATATTGATGATTAAATTCGCTCCGAGCCGGTTTAAATCCGCCAGCGGTTTTTCTTCGTAAGGTTCGTCCCAGATATCTTCGCAGATCGTGGTGCCGACTTTCCACTTCCCCCACGGGATCACCGCGCTTTTCTCGGCCGGGCGGAAGAAGATATTCTCGAGAAAAACATCATAGGTAGGCAGCAAACGCTTGTACTGTTTGGCCTGAATTTCACCGTCACGGATCCAGGCCAGGGCATTCGAACTGCGCCCCCTGACACTGGCGGATTGATCGATGAACCCAACAACGGCCGTAACTTTTTTCCCCGCCGTCGATTGGGTAATCCGTTTCAGGCATTCCAGCCCCTTTGCGACAAAACTTGAGCGATTGGCCAGGTCCCAAACAGGATAGCCGCATAACGCAACCTCCGGAAAGACAATCACATCGGCTTGTCGCTTCTCCGCGGTCCTGATCCAGTCGAGGATTTTACGGGTATTCCCGGAATAATCCCCCACAGTCGGATTCATCTGGGCAACTGCAAAACGGATTTTTTTCATGTGCGGAAGTATAGCACAACTGACAAAGCTAGAATAGAGGCTGGATGTCTATGCTATTCAAGAGTCGAGTTGACAAATGAGACTGTTATTTGTCATCCCGAGGGAGTCCCGTGCCACCGCCTGTGGCGGGAAAAGCGGGACGATTCGAGGCCTGCCTGCCGGACAGGCAGGGGTCTGTATTGTAACATATGGTCGCCCCCCGGGCAGAGCCCGGGGTTCCTTCACAGGTCAAGCGTTGCTTGACCTGAATCCAGTTTCTCCTGATATTTAATGTAATTTCTTATCACGTGCTCGTCGATGCCTAC
>JAQTOZ010000139.1 GCA_028713205.1 Candidatus Omnitrophota bacterium | reverse complement strand
AATAATGGAAAGAATGGTAGCGGTAAATCCAGGGTGCACGGTATGGTCCCTGCGGTTCAACCGGAACAACCGGCGGCCGAAAAGGATGAGCATGGCCCCGTCGAAGGGACTGCACAAACGGATATATTGGATGAACATCTCACCCACATGATGGGTGATGCGCCTTTTTGCAATAGCTGTGGGCACGTTACGGTTCGTAACGGTTCCTGTTACCGGTGCCTGAATTGCGGTAACAGCATGGGTTGTTCCTGAAGAAGCCGTTTTCGCTTTTTCGCTTGCCTCTTATCGTTCGATAGTGTAGAAACTGGCTTGGTCGTGTCGAGCTATCTTACATCTAAAAGACCAGGCAACGATTCTAATGTTTGAAACCATCGAATATCTTTTCGCGCGCGGCGGCAGACGCCGTCCGTTTATCCGTTCGGATTTCATCCAGCTTGTCTTTTGTGTCATCATCATCGGTTTTTATGTCGAGCTGCTTGCCTCCGGCCGGTTGATCCGTGTCGAAAACATAGCTCTCGAATATTTCTTCAAAGACCGCCCCGCGATTAAGGTCGATTCGTCCATTGCCATGATTGAAATCGGGGAGGAAAGCCTGCGTTCGATCGGCCGATGGCCATGGCCGTGGCATTATCATGCCAAGATGATTCGTTTACTCAATGAATGGGGCGCAAAGGCGATTGTTTTTGATTTTTTTTTCGATGAGTCCATTGCTGCCCTGGAAAATGATGATCTCGAAAAGGCGCTGGAACAGGCCAAACAAGTGTATTTCCCCGTGATGTTGGGGCCCAAACCTGAAAAAAAGTTTTGGATCCATTCTTTGCCTGTTGTCTTGGAGCCCAAAGGGGAAGGTAAAATTTGGACCCATTCGGCCGCGAAGCTGGAAAAAAATGTGAGGGCATTAGGGCACATCAACGCCGAAACGGACGATGACGGCGTCCTCCGACGTATTTCCCCGTATTTGGCCTATGGCCAGGAGATTCATCCCTATCTTGCTTTGAAAGTTGCCTATGATCAATCAGGGAAACCTTTGCGGAATTTTGATGAACTCAATCTGCCCCTCGATGCCGATGGAAAATTATTCGTCAACTGGACCGGTAAATGGAAAAACAGTTTTGAGCATTATGCCTATGCGGATCTCATCCGAAGTTATCAGGAGCTCAATCAGGGGCTTCGTCCTGTTTTGGATCCGAAAGTTGTAAAGGATAAGATTTGTTTGATTGGCCTTACGGCCGGAGAGTTTTCTTCGACCAAGGTCAATGCGTTTGAGTCGGCGTGTCCTTCCGTTGCCGTGCATGCCAATGTGATCAACAGCATTTTGACGAATCAGTTCGTGATTCCTGTTGCGGTGACGACCAACGCCCTTTGCCTGGTTTTGGTCGGATTGATCACTTCTCTGTTGTTTGTAAATTTTCGCAATACCGTTTCCTTTGTGATGGGGTTGGCCATCGGTGTGATCTGGGTTATTGTTTGCTTCCTGCTCTTCTGGTTTAAAGGGATTTGGCTTTATGTTTTTCACGAACTTCTGTTGATTCTGACTCTTTTTATTTTTTCAGCGCTTTACAGCCTCGTGATGTCGGGACTCGAACGGGCCCGTTTGTTTGATCTGGCCACGCGTGATGGTCTCACCGGACTTTATGTCATCCGTTATTTTCGGGAAGTCCTCAACCGGACGGTTAAGGAAGCCTTGATTAAAAAGGCTTTTTTGTCCTTGATTCTGATTGATATCGATAATTTTAAACCGGTGAATGATACCTACAGCCATCAAGCCGGTGATATGGTCTTGCGCAAACTGGCCAAAATTATCCAGTCTTGTCTTCGTTCACGGCGTCCTTTTTACGAGGCCGATTTGATTGCACGTTATGGAGGTGAAGAATTTATCATCATGCTTCGGAATACCAAACTCCCTGATGCTGTTTCGAAGGTTGCCGAACGTGTTCGCCAAGCAGTCGAGGAGGCGGTTTTTGACTGGGAAGGCAAAATTATTCCCGTGACCATCAGTCTGGGAGTTGCCACACTTCATCCCGACGAAGGGGTGCCAGACCCCATGGTGCGGCGTGCCGATGATGCCCTTTATCGCGCCAAACGCCAGGGAAAAAATCGGGCTTGTGTCGAAGAATAAGCACTGGTTGACCAAACCGCGATGAAATCGTAAGATTCACAGAAAACCCGAGTCCGAAAAAGGATGTGGGGTTTCGATAAGAGACATTTTGCGTTGGCTGGAATTCGTTTTTTTGTTGTTCCGGAGAGGTGCCAGAGCCCGGCTGAATGGGACGGTCTCGAAAACCGTTATACGCTTATGCGTATCGAGAGTTCAAATCTCTCCCTCTCCGCCATCAATTTTCATGTTTGAAAATTGATGGCGTCCCGCCACGAACTTGAGGTTCGTGTGCGGGCGAGAGGGGTTAGCTCGTAGAGCAACAACAAGTTGCTCACGAGCAGTCCTTGCGCAAAGGTGCAAGGGCTCCCTCTCCGCCATCAATTTTCATGTTTGAAAATTGATGACGCCCTGCCCGATTCAACACACGAGCCGGACGAGCGAGTGGTTGAATCGCGCCGAATCGAACGGATTCGGTGTTGCAGATGAGAAGGCTTGCGGTCATCGAGCAACCACTCAGTTGTGCATGAACCCGATGACCGGCATCATGACCAACCTGAAAATGCCGATAGGGTGAAGATCAGGGGAAATCAAGGCTGATCGGAATCTCGGGTTGAGATTTGTGGAGAGCTCTTTTAAATGACTAGACGAATTTCTAGTCCAAACTATAATATCGCTCAAACAATCTTTCAACCCCTAATTAGGGAGCGGGCATGAATTGGAAAGTCATACTGAGTTGTTATCTCGCCGTTTTTGTGACATTCCTGATTTATTTCCTGCCGATGCTCTATGCCGGTCAGGTTTTTGGCGATAACGGGCGTATTCACAGATTCCGGCTCATCGGGCATTGTTTTGTGCTGCTTTTTCTATTTGCCTATGCGACGATTCTTGCCTCCAAGATCTTGATTGCGAAAGAAGCGACGGTTTTGGCCAAAGCGCCGCTGCAGGCGCCCCAACCTAGTCCGGAAGTTCCGCTGGCGGTGCAGATCGGGAAAGAAATCCCTCAGGAAAAGATTGCCGATCAAAACACGCCGGACATCGACATTAAAATCTATCCGTCGCCGCTCGAAGCCATGTCGTCTTATAAATATCCTTTGAAATCTTATATCCTGACGATGCGCAATCTCGGCGGGAAATCCTCGTCCATTTTTTATTTTAAAGCCGAGTTTGTTTTCCCCAATATCATTGCTGAGGTCAAGCCGTTGGAAACAGCCATTACGGAAGAGAGCTACTTTGATGTCGAAAGAGAATCGGACGGCATGCGGATTAACAATACCAACGTGGCGGTTTTTACGTGTGCCCGCTGGCCGGAAAATATGGAGTTCGGCGGGCAGATCATTGTCGATTTATCCAAAATTCCGGTAAAACCGAAAGAGCCCGACAAAATCGGACAATTCCACGGAGATTGTCATTACAAGATCAACGACAAAATATTTTCGGTCAAAGTCAACGGCGCGATCCTGCCTCCGGCGGATTTGGAAAAGGAAAAATCGAAGGCCCCCCGGGAAACGCAAACGGACTTGAATAAGAAAGCGGAAGAGGAAGCCCGTCAGAAAGCACAGCGTGAAGCCGAAATCAGGATAGCGGAAGATGCCAAACGTAAGGCCGCCGAAGATGAAAGACAGAGAATCGAAGAGGAGACGCGGCGTAAGATCCAGGAGGATGCTAGAAAAAAAGCCGAAGAAGAAACCAAGCGTAAATCCGAAGAGGTATACGCCCAAAAAGTTGCCGAGGATGCAAAACGTAAAGAGGAGGATGAAGCTCGCAAGAAAGGGGCCGAAGAAGCAAAAAAGAAGTTTGAAGAAGAGGTGCAGAAAAAGGTTCAGGAGGAATTGCAAAAGAAAACTGCGGAAGAGGCTTCACGCAAACGTCTTTTTGAGGAAGCTGAAAGGCAGGCGACGGCGGAGGCGCAAAGAAAAGCCGAAGAGGAGGCCAAACGAAAGGCGGAGGAAGGCGCGCGCAAAAAGGCTTTTGAAACACCGGCGCAGAAACCCGCGGAAGAACCGAAACAACCGGTTCGTGAAGAAACGATCCGGGAGTTTAAAGAAAAGATCTTGCCGCGATTGAATACCGAGGAGGGCACCATCGGTTACACGATTACGGGTGATCGATGGCTTGAACGCGACGGTAATTATGTCGAAATCATTCCGCGCATGACTCGCGACGATTTTGAAATTCATGTTTATCGCGACAGCGACAATATTTTCAAAGTTGTGATCAGTACGGCCTTCTGCAAGAACGCGCTGCTGAAATACCCTGATTTGGAAAAAATTAAACAAAACGAAAATCATCCCAAACATCACATTGCCATTACGTGGGGCAACGGCAGAATTTTTCTTTATATCGATGGAGAAGTTGTCGATTTATTTACTGCAAATGAGTAATATCCCTCCGAACGGTGGTCCTAAGTAATTTCTTCCGATGCCCCATACCGTGGGAGAGTATAAATAGAAGTGAACGTCGCCCCAGATAAGGGAAATATTTGTGTCGGAACGTCCGCGGTGCCGATAACAGCGCGGAGACAGAAACTATTTGAGGAACAACCCGGTATGAAGCTGTTCAGTGAAAATAAAGACAAATTATTCCATTATGCTGCGATTGTGGCCTATGTGCTGCTTAACGCCTTTGTCCTTTTCCATCATGAACCCTGGCGGGACGAAGCTCAGGCCTGGCTTATCGCCCGAGATACAAATTTCTGGGGGCTCCTCAATGAGATCCGGTATCAGCAGAATCCGCCTCTTTGGTATTTGATCCTGCTTCCGTTTGCCAAACTGGGCCTGCCTTATCCCGGCACACTTCAGATCATTCATTTCCTTATTTCGGTTACCGCGGTCTCTGTTTTTATTCTGAAAGCACCGGTACGGCCACTGCTGAAGTATCTTTTTGCCTTTTCCTATTTCATGTCATTTGAATATGTCATCATCTCGCGCAATTATAGCATTGCCATCCTGTTGCTTTTTTTGATTGCGAGTTTCTATCCCCAACGATTTCGGCGCCCGCTGTTTTATTCTGTTTTAATCTTTCTCTTATTTCTTTCAAATTACCTGTGCTTTGCACCCGCGGTCGGATTGGTGGTGTTGTTTGCCTGGGAGTTTTTCCGTCAGGGGAAGCCCGGTAAGGACTTCAAGATTGCATTGGCCATCATGATCCTTGGCGGGGCGATCTCTTTTTTCTTTGGGGCCTTTCTGCCGGCGGACCATTACCGGCATATTTATCCCGTGATCCCCAGGTATTATGCTTTTTTTGAATCCTTGACGAAAACCCTGTCGCCTTTTATTGTCATCAAAGAAGGGGAGGCTTTCTGCTCTTTTTTGGCTGTGGTGATTTTGTGTTTTGTGATCCTTGCGGAAATCAGAAAGCCGCAGGCGATTTTTCTCGTTCTCATCGCTTACGGCGGTGTTTTCTATATCCTTAGCTTCTATATTAGCAGTCTGCGGCATCAGGGATTCATTTTAGTCCTTTTGTGGTTAGTCTACTGGATCGCCCAGTATTATCCGGAAACCGATTGGTTGCCTTTCGCAGACCGGTTCTTTCGGAGAATCCCCACCCGGAAAATCAGCGAAGCCGGGCTGATGCTGCTCGGCATATGTCTTGCGTTTAGTCTCTATTTCATGGTGGTTGCCCAAAAATGGGAAGTCGGATATCACTTTTCGGGTTCCCGTGTCATGGCACAAGCCATCAAGAAAATATCCGGTTTGATTCGCGCGAACCATGGCGTGATTGTCGTGCACCCCTCGCCGGAAGCGGCGTCGGTCATTGCCTATCTTCCCGGTCTCAAATTTTGGCAGGCAGACTATGCGGATTACGGGACTTATTGGCGGCAAGGCGCGCAATTTGATTATCTCAGGCGTTTGACGTCGGCGGACGTCGTGGTACGTGCCGGAATCTATTTTAGGGGGTTAGACAGACTCTTTTTTTTATTGGCGTACCCTTTGAGTTTTTCGGAAGCTTATGGCTATGAATTCAAGTTGATTGATGTTGTGAACCGTGGTGTCTTTGGATATAGCTATGAAACGTTTTATCTTTATAAAGCGATCCCCTTGAGACGAATTGCAAAACAAACGATTCTCCCTCCGGATACGGATTCGGGTAGAAAACCGCCTAGCTAATTTCTCCGCAATACCCTATAATTGTGCGACTTGGGATTGGTTCTACTTCCCGAGCAATTTCTATTCTAAGATAATTCCGAGGTTTTATTCATGAGCTATTTGATTTTCGCGCGAAAATTCAGACCGCAGAATTTTGAAGAAATTATCGGGCAAGAACCTATCACGACGACCCTCCAAAATGCCATTCGTCAGGAGAGAATTCCGCAGAGCTTTTTATTCGCGGGACCGCGCGGCGTTGGGAAAACTTCCACGGCCAGGATTTTAGCCAAGGCGCTGAATTGCGTCAAAGGGCCGACCGAAAAACCCTGCAATCGATGCACCACTTGTCTTGAAATTACGGAAGGCAATTCGCTGGATGTTTTGGAAATTGACGGTGCCTCCAACCGCGGCATCGAAGAGATCCGCAATTTGCGCGAGACCGTCAAATTCAAACCGGCCCAGGGCCGCTTCAAAGTTTATATTATTGATGAAGTGCACATGTTGACCACGGAGGCCTTTAATGCACTCCTGAAAACATTGGAAGAGCCGCCCGAGCATGTCAAATTTGTTTTTGCGACCACCGAGGCGCATAAAGTGCCGCTCACGATTTTGTCCCGCTGCCAAAGGTTCAATTTTAAACGGATCCCCGTTGCCGAAATTGTCAAGAAACTCGAGGAAATTGCCAAGGAAGAGAAGATCAAGTGCGAAAAAACGGCCTTCTTTCTGATTGCCAAAGCCAGCGACGGTGCGTTGCGTGATGCCGAGAGTTTGCTGGATCAGCTGGCCACGTTTAGCAAGGACAAGGTCAAAGAAGAAGATGTGCTTTTTCTGTTGGGGCACGCATCGGAGACGGTCTATTTTTCCGTGCTGGAGGCCTTGAGCGCCAAGGACGGCCAAAAGGTTTTTTCGTTGGTACGCGAACTCTACGACGGCGGTGTCGATTTGGTTTATTTTTCTCGCGGACTTCTGGAAATATTCAGGAACCTGCTGGTCTTGCACTGCGCGGCCAAAGGGGAAGAGTTTATCGAAATGAGTGAGAGCGGCATGGAAGAATTAAAAAAGCACAAAGAGCATTTTTCCCGCGGCGAGCTTTTGCTGGCGTTAAGTATTCTGCAAAATTTGCAGGGGCAATTGAGGCGCAATCTTGCGCCGCCGAAACTTTTGGTGGAAACGGTCTTGCTAAAACTCCTGCATCTGGACGGTTTTCGGCCGGTCGGGGAGGCGATTTCCGACTCGGTCAAACACGGTCCCGTCTCCGGCACGGATGATTTTTCATCCCGACCGCGCGCCTCCGGCGGTGGTTTTGTCCCTCCCCAAAATTCGGGGATTGTGGCACAAAAGCGAAAGACCGACGAACCTCCGGCATCGTCCGCGGCCGCCGGCGAAACGGTGCGGCCGGAAAATCCTCTGACGACTCTCAATGAGGCCGAGGCGATTTGGCCGCGCGTGGTTGAGTATGTGAAAAGCAAGCGGATGTCGATCGGAATTTTCCTTTCCGAATCCGAGCCGATTGAAATTTCCGACGGGTGTATCATCCTGGGCTTGCCGGCGGAGTTCCAGTTTCACAAAGAAACGCTCGAAAAAAATCCCAACCAACGGCTTGTGGAAGAGGCCTTTGAAGTGATCAGCGGCAAAAAAGTTCGTTTGCAGTTTGTGATCACGCAAGCTCCCAGCGAGGAAAATTCAGCCGATGCGCCCCGTGAGGATGCGGGGATCAAACTTCCGGAAATTATTAACGAGGCCTTGAATATTTTTGAAGGTGCCAAAGTCATTCGGAAGGAATGAAGGCGATGAAAGGCTACTCCGAATGGATGTCTCGCTTGATTCAGGCGCTATCGAAACTGCCCGGCATCGGTCGCCGCTCCGCGGAACGCATTGTCTTTCATCTGCTGAAAGCGCCCGGGGATGAAGTGACCGAGTTGGCCCGTCTTCTTCAAATGGTCAAAGAGAAAACTCTTTTTTGCCAAATCTGCCACAACTTTTCGGATGAGTCCGTCTGTCATATCTGTTCCGATCCGGGGCGCGACAAGGGAATGATTTGTGTGGTCGAAGATCCCAAAGATGTGGTGGCGATCGAAAAAACCGGAAATTATGTCGGCGTTTACCATGTCCTGCTGGGTTTTTTGTCGGCCATCGAAGGGGTCGGACCGGAAGAACTTCAAATTGCGGATCTGGTGGAGCGGGTCAAGAACGGAAATGTCCGCGAAGTTATTTTAGCAACCAATCCCAGCACCGAAGGCGAGACGACGGCACTTTATCTGACCAGGATTCTGAAACCGCTCAAAGTGAAAGTCACCCGCCTGGCTCATGGGATTTCTGTGGGCAGTATGCTGGAGTATACCGATCAAGCGACGCTTGCCCGCGCATTGGAAGGCAGGGTGTCGGCTTAGACGAATGTCTTTTGTGAGGACCGCAGCGGGTTGGTTATGGAAGAAAATTTGTTTCGGGGGGAAAGGGTTTTGATTACCGGTGCGTCCGGCGGTTTGGGCGCGGAATTTGCGCGCCAGCTTGCCCAGGCCGGCGCCCATGTCATTCTGGTGGCACGCTCCAAGGACAAACTGGAAACACTTGCCGCGGAACTCAAAAAACAATTTGCGATTCAGGCGCATGTCTTTGTTTCCGATCTGAGTTTGGCGGAATCCCCCCAGCTTCTTTTCGATGCCGTGAAGGAAAAGGACTTATCGGTTGATTTGTTGATCAACAACGCGGGATTGGGTGCCTATGGCCCGTTTGACGTCAGCGAGATACGGCGTGTTGAAGAAATGAT
>JAQTOZ010000138.1 GCA_028713205.1 Candidatus Omnitrophota bacterium | reverse complement strand
ATATTTGATGGGATCGCCCCGCAGTATGATTTTATGAACAATCTCCTGAGCTTTTATCTGGACGGCTGGTGGCGGAGAGAGGCCTGCCGGCTTTTGCTGGAAGGCAAAGAAGAAACGATCCTCGATATCGGGACCGGTACCGGAAAATTTTTAGATGTTTTTTTGAAGGCCCGGTCCTGGCAGAGGGCCGTCGGAATGGATTTTTCGGGTCCGATGCTGAGACAGGCGCGGGCCGGACTGCAAAAGGATGTCGATCTTGTCTCTGCCGATTTTCACGAATTGCCTTTCGGCAGCGGCAGTTTTGATCTTGCCATTTCGGGTTTTACCTTGCGCAGTGTTCAAGATTTAGACCGTTTTTTTGCCGAGGTCTTCAGGATTTTGAGACCGAAGGGCAAAGCAGGTTTCCTTTGTCTGACGCGGCCGCAGCATCTTTTCTGGCGCAGCCTTTACCGTGTCTATCTTAAGTACTATGTTCCTGGGATCGGTTTCTTCATGACGGGCCAGCAGAAGGCCTATCGATTTCTGTCGGAGTCTATTCAGAGTTTTCAGGAACCTGCCGAAACCATAAGGATCATGGAAAGGGCCGGATTTAACACCGTAGCCTCTTATCCCTTTACAGGCGGCATCGCAACGCTTATGATTGCGTATAAATGAGTTACGAAGAAAAGATAAAACAGTTACGATTGGTTTTACCGCCGGCGCCAAAGCCGGTCGGGTCTTACTGCCCGGCAATGGTTGCGGGGCAACAGGTGTATTTAAGCGGGCAGCTTGCTAAATCCGCCGAGGGCAAGTTGATGACCGGTAAGGTCGGGAAAGAGTTGACGCTGGAAGACGGAAAGGCGGCGGCGCGTCTGGCGGCTTTGAATGTTTTGAGCGTCATCCGGAACGAAATCGGATTTGAGCGTTTTGACCGTGTGTTGCATGTCGTCGGTTATGTGCAGGCGGTGCCTGAGTTTTATGACATTCCCCAGGTCCTCAACGGGGCTTCGGATTTATTCGTCGAAGTATTTGGGGAAAAAGGTGTTCATGCCAGATCGGCAGTCGGCGTGGCGAGTTTGCCTCTTAACTCTGCCGTCGAAATCGAAGTTGAGGTACAAATCAAATGAAATCCTTTCTGAAAGTTATCGCGATTGTGGCTGCGATCGTGCTTCTGAGCGCAATTCTGGCACCGATCATTTTCCCGTTTTTGCCCTACAAGTTCGAGCGGGTTTTTAACCGGTTGGTGATGATCGGAAGCCTGATTGCCGTTGTCTGTTTTGTCCGTATCCGCCGGGAAACTTTGGAGCGGTTGGGCTTGATTTGGCACGGCAAGCAAAGCCTTTATTTTTTGATCGAGGCGTTTGTGGCGGGTGTTGTGACCCTCGGAGTGCTGTCGGCCGTCAAAATTTATTTAGGCCAAGGCGTTTGGGCCCCGCAAGTTTTTTCGGCGCTGAGCATCACGCTGAAGGTCCTGGAGTTGATCGCGACGGGATTGCTGATCGGTGTGATCGAAGAGTTCTTTTTCAGAGGATTTGTTTTTACGAGTTTCAGAAACAACCTCGGCTGGGGAGTGGTTGCGAGCGTGATCGTGACGAATGTGTTCTATTCGTTGCTCCATTTTGTCAGTTTCGAAAAACCGTTTATCGGTCCGGAGCCTACTTTTTTTGACAGTCTGAAGCTGGTGGCCATGCCGTTTGCGGCCATTTTAAAATTGCCGTCCTTTTGGCCGGCGGCGCTGGGCCTTTTTTTATTCGGAGTCGTTCTGAATCTGTTGTTGATCAATTCGAAATCGCTCTATCCCTCCATCGGACTGCATGCCGGTTGCGTTTTTTTTATTAAATTGGACGGACTTTTCACCAATTTCTCAAATGATTCCGTGCTTTTGCTTTCAAGCAGCAAGATGTACGATGGAGTCCTGGGCTGGATCTTTTTATTGGGTATGGGCGGGCTATTGGCACGCGGTCTAAAAAGGAGAGTCGCTTAAAATGTTTCAGGTAAACCGGTCCATCTTTCATGCTTCCATTTGTTTAACGGCAACGGCCTTTTTGTTGGGTGTTCCCTGCGGGGTTGTCCGGTCGGAAGATGCCCCGTATTTTGAACAGGATGCAAAGACCGGAAAGACGGATATGGCCAAGCAAGATTCGTCATCGACAGAAAACACCGGCAGCCGCGAAGCTGCCATCTTCCAGGCTTTGCGCATATCAAAAAAATCGGCGGGAACGCAACCGAAGACCTCCGGTCGCAGCGTTCAACAAGAAGGTGCGATCTCACCGATGTTGCCGGATCAGGACGAATCCAGCGAGGCGCCTTCTCCGGCATTGCACGAAGAAAGTGTTTATGACGTCGGCTCCGCTCGTGCGAATTCCCAGAGCGATACCGTCCAGGGGGAAAAGGCATCTGCGGTTCCGTTCGCCGGCGTGTCTCTCGATCGCGAAGGCTATCAACCGACCGCCCGCACAAAAGAAAATCTGGCAGGCCAAGCGGGTTCTTCGCGCCGAGACGAGGCGAATCCCTCCTTTTCGTTCCAAACAGAGAATTTAACGCCTGAAGAGGAAAATGCGACTGAAGTCGATGAAGGAGAAGAATCGACAACTGAAACGGAGGACTCGGAGGAAGGTCGTGAAATTGCATATTCCTTTCTTGAGAATTTACCCGACGCCGAAGCTTTTATCGTGCATTATGTGCGTCCCAAGCGGAAAAGTTTACCGGCCACACTTGAAATGAAAGCAGGACGTTGGGACGAAGATCATTTTACGTTTCCCGAGCTTGTCAACGAGCAGCCGATTGGGTTGTTTGCCTATCGGTATGAGGATTCCGCCGAAAAAGGGATTTTCTTTCATCCTTCCCAGCAAGGGATCAAAACTCTTCGTTTTTACCATGTCCCGCCGGGTTCGACCATGGTTCTGTATTATGGTATTGACGATATCGGGGCCTCATCGAACGACGGAGGTTCTGTCTATTTCAATATCTGGTTGGGACAACATAAGTTGAAGCGCATCCGGGTGCTCAATGAAAAAGGATGGAAAAAAGAGACCCTCCATTTGGGTGTCGTACCATTCTTAAAAAGGGGGATGGTTGTTACTTTTGAAGTGACGGCGGATAATGCCAAAGATCGCAGATTTAGTTTTAATGCCGAAATTTTGACTGATTAAGATTGCTATCGATTTTGACAAATAGATATCCATTGGCTATAGTTTAGCTAGGATAGTAATTGTTTTTACGTAACGAATAGAATAATGGGGATGAAACATGCCCACACAAAAGCGGTGTAACTTATTTCAAGCGAATAATTTAGCATTTATCATTTTTTTCGCTTTTCTCAGTATATTCTGGAACAATATCTCATCCCGGGCTGCGGATGAAAACGATCAGCCTAACCGTGAACCTCCCAAGCAAATTTCGCAGCAAATCAAAGGGGAAAGCGATAATGTTAACCAAGTTTCTATCGGGCCTATTCCGCAACCGGAACAGAAGCAAAATGTGGTCCATATCGAAGCTGCCAAACCACCCGTGTCGGTGACGGAATGTAAAGATCTTCAGATCCAGGATTATTGTGAAGCTATCGGGGCGCAACTTACCGATATTCAATGCGAGGACCCGTCCGGAATGGTAACGTTTTTTGCAGAAACGCAGGTTTGTAATAAGGTAACCGTCAATGCTGAGACAGGGATAGCCGAATCGATGGGGCCGTCCTATACGATCAAGACCCCCATGTCCATATCGACTCAAATGGCATGTTCGATGTGCGGTCGGGATGTGCCGCTAGGGGTATTGAAAAGGTGCAATTTGACAGATAATCCTCAACCTTCGGATGAGCAACTTATGGATGCGTCTCAATGCTGCCGGCCGATACGGACCGGATCTGTGGATGCGGACGGACAATGGGATGCGGCCGGGGATCAGTGCTGGACCTGTGCGACGGAGGCCCCTGAGATTAATCCGGTCAACAATTGTATGCAGTACCCGGATAGCACACCGATTCCGGGGACGGTGTGTCCGAGTAATGCCTGCGGTGAATCGTCAACTTGTACGGTTCGGTGTCCGGCCGGAACTATAGCTCCGGCACAGCCCTTACCGGAAAGGCCGTGTACTTGTTGCAAAACGCTGACCAATCCCTGCGAAGGTCAGGAAGTTGCGTGGGACGGAGTGACTCCGACGGAAGAAGGGCAAGCCTGCGTCCCCATCGCCGAAAATGACCGCTGCCCGCCCGGTGGCGGGACCTACTCGCATGAGTTGAAACCTTGTTATTGCGGCGAGATCGCGACCCAGGATCTTAAATGTCCGGAAAATTTGTGCGGTAAAAAAAGTTAAGCCTGAATGTCGTTCATTACGATTTCGTATTTTTGTCCCAAAAGGAATGATCCTGACGAGGAAGAAATTAATATCTGCCGAAGTGATCATAAAAAAATTCAACTCTCTCAACCGCTCAGCGTTGGATAATGCCATTTTGCCGATGATATGGCGACCCGCATAAAAGTATCGAAGTCCATTTTATTCGCTTTTTTCTTTCTCGTATTTATTGCCTCTTTTTATCTTTGTCTCGGTTCGGATCAAGGGGATCATGTCATCGCGAGAAAATGGTATGGCGGCCTGCTTTTTTTTGTCTTCCTGTTTTTGTTCCGGAAGGATATTCGCTTGAATTTATTCAAGTCGGTTCCGCTTGTGCTTTTTTCCATCCTCTTGGCCTTTGTCATTTCACGTTCCGTTTGGGCGTTTTGGCAAACCCCTATTGCAAATCCGGCCTCTTCTGATGGTCTGATGATGAAGGCCTATATGAAATCCCCATGGGCTTGGGGTTTTTATGCCGGCGTGTTTTTTATGACGTTTGCTTACTTTTATACGCGGAGGAGAATACGGTGGTTGCTTTGGACGCTTGCGATTTCCGGCTTTCTTTTGGCGTTTAATGCGATCCCCGCTCTGCTGCTTCGGGGGGCCCCGGGATATTTGAACCAATATGATAGCTATGGCTTCTTTTTCCCGTTTCTTTACTGCGGACGATTCGTTGCCCGCTACCTACTCGGGGTTTATGTCCATCTGAATTATACCGGGATCATTATTGCCCTGGGGTTTTTCCCGGCCTTGGGTATTTTGTTTTATGCGATTTATCAATATGCGACAAACAAATCCCCGGTTTCATCCGAACGCATGTCCATCATCTCTCTTGTCCTTCCCGTGACCATGGCCGGAACGATTGCCTTGGCAGTCGTTTTGTTTTTTTCTCGGGGTGCCATTATGTGTTTTTCCGGGGCTTTCCTGTTTTTTCTCCTGGCACTCTTCATCAAATTTCCATCGAAGGTCCAAATGATTTCGATGATTACGATTTTCCTGATTGTCGCCGGATTCCTTTTATATGCCGGGAATTTGAAGGGCGTGTGGAAGGAATTGCAGACGGTTGAAGGTGAATTCGGCGAGGGAAAGGAGTCCTTGGTTAGTTTTGACGCGAACCGGGAGGGTGCCCGGCGTGCGATGGCCATTTATCGCGCGTATCCTTTTTGGGGGGTCGGAACCTGGGGGTACGATGCCGTCGCAAAAAAATTTGCCACGCCCGGCACTTATGATGAAATTCGTTTAATCAAATTTCGGATCATGTGCCATTATCTGACAATCCTCGCGGAAGAGGGGATCGGCGCCTTTGTCTATTACTTGTTTCTCCTGGCCTATTTTTATGAAATATTGATCGGGTTGATTAAAACCAAGAGCCGGTTTCAGTTCGTCAGTTGTCTTTCTTTATTTGCCGCGGTGATTATGGTGTTGGCCCACGCGGGGATCAACCATCTCATGCAAAACTGGACGACCGCCATGCTTGCCTACATTTTTATGGGAGCGAGTCTGGGAATTCTGCGTCGTGATTTTCAACATCAACCCTAAAGGAAACAAACCCTCGGCCGGTAGCTCAGTGATGAAAAAGGCTTTCAAAACATCGATTTTAATTGCGATCGCAGTGATGGCGAGCGGGGTGTTTTGCGGATGGCTGTTGCGATGGGGGAACGGGGAGCGAGTCCTTGAAAAGAAGGTCGATGCGGGCATTGTCGGGATAAAAGCGAAAAACAGCAAATTCGATTATTTCTTGTCGGTCCCCAGTTCGCAAAAGAGTTTTGATGACAAACTCCCCTTGCTGGTCATCTTGCACGGGCGGGGCGAGTCCGGGATCCCCTATGTCACTGCTTTTAAGAAAGATGTCGCGGCCCATCGGTTGATTGTTGCGGCACCGGATTGGGAGAAATCATTCCTGCATGGCAAGAGCCGTTATGAAGATTATTATTCGCTGGCGGATCATATCGTGACGGCCTATTCCGCGGATCAGCGAAATATCTTTATCATGGGGGTCTCGGCAGGTTCCTTGCTGACACGGGCGCTTGTGAAGAATGATCCCAAACGTTGGGCAGGTGTCATTCTGGTTGCTTCCGATCCCTATGTCGGGTGGGCTAAGCAAGTCGATGTTGCCACATTCCCGCCGATATTGTATGTCCACGGGGAACAGGATGAACAGTTCGGTTATGCGGCGTTGGCCCAAAGCGTTGAGGTTTTGAGAAAAAATGGTTTTGATGTCGAGCTGGTCAAGGATGCCGCTGGAGGGCATGAGTATAAGACCGAATGGGGCCAGCTTGTTCTACGGTGGATTCAAAAAAAGATCAAAAACTAGGCCGGCGGTTATTCCCGAATGAGGTAATTGCTGTCCACGACTTTTTTGGCTTCGATTTTGAGTTCGACGACACAGCGCATGGCGTCGCCGACATTGGCAAAATCTTTTTTGACATTGGAAAATCCGCCCAAGGCAATGGATAAAAGCGGGAATTTGACCAAACGGGCTTCCGCGGCTCCGGTTTCAACCATCGTGCGTCGATCATAATGTTCTGTGTAACCGCGTTCGTAATCCTCTTTCGGGTAAATGGGCTTGACGACTTCGGTTTTAAAACGGCTTGTGACATATTCCGCAATCTCTTTGGCGTGGTTTGGCTTCACGATCAGTACAAAATCATCTCCCCCTTGATGTCCCACAAAGTCATCCCGGCTGCCATGCTCTTTGCAGGCTTTCGCTAAGAGTTCTGCGGCTTTAACGATGGCCTTGTCGCCTTCGGCTAACCCATAGCAGTCATTGAAAACCTTGAACCGGTTGAGGTCGGCGTGAAACAGTACAAATTTTTGCTTTTCATGAATCCGTTTTTGAAGTTCGTAGTGGATCGCTTGATTGCCCGGTAATTGCGTCAGAGGATTGGAGTCCTGAGCGCTTTCTTTCATGGTCTTGATGAAGGACGTCATGTGATTAAACGAGGAAGCGAGTGTTTCCAACTCGTCACCGGTTTGGATCCGGACGGTGTTGCCAAGGTTCCCTTTCATGATTTCACGGGCGCCATTGTTTAGGATTTCGATGGGTTTGACGATGGATTTTGCCAGGCCGTGACCGATCGAAAGTCCTGTGAGGATGATGAAAAAGATAATAAACCCAAGGGTCCATCGGGACTTCTCGAGGGCATCTTTAAAATGCGTGAGAGGGAAGATGACGCGGGCAACCCAACATGAGTTTTGTGTTATATCCTCATACGGGATATAAGCGATCATGTTTTTTGAAACTTTATCAATTCGAACATAGTAGGGCTTTCCGTGCTGTTTTTCGTAGAGACATTTTTCGACCGATTGCATGTCCGCATGTTCCCAGGGGATTGCATCATCCTTGAAGAGAACGGTTCGGTTAAAAACATCGAATATCTGGATCGAAATGTTTCGAGTGACCGGTATCGATTTTTCCAATGCGCCTTTGATGAGATTGGCCTTCTCGAAGCCCTTTTCTTTTTTGAAAGTCGTTCCGAGTGTGTGATCGACGAATTCAAAAGCGAGCCGGCTTTCAAGGGTGTAAAACTGGTTCATCATACTCATCTGGTTGGTGAGCTGTATCGTAATGAAGATGAGCGTAAGAAACAACAGCGGAAAGGTTAACCGGAGCATAATTCGAAGAAAAATCGACATTTTCTGTTTTCTCTTTTCCCGCATGGCCCCTCCGCTCAGATTGGATATATCAAATTATGATGAATGCTTCAAAGCTTTTCTTAGTCAAAGTTACGTGGATTGAAATTTGTTCCTAATATTATCGGTGGATTTACGGATAAGTTGATATGGTTGAAAGAAACCATCTATCAACTTAAGTCATCGAGGTGCGCATATGATCAATGTGATCTTTTTGATAGCAATTAATAGCATTGTGTGCTATTATTATTTCACAACTTCACTATTTATATGCCCCTATGTAAATATAGGCACTACAAATATTATGTGAAAAGGTCGACAATATATGAGTAAAAACCATCACAAGAAAGTGAACGGCAGGCATTAAAGTGCCGGAAAGGCATGCGTGTATGCATTTCTGGAAATGGATCGTTTTGGTTTTGGTTATTCTGTTGATTCCGATAGGGTTTTTTACTGCGTTTGGATATGTTCTCGTTGATTATTCATTAGAAAATTTGGGACTTGCATTGGATGTTCCCAACGAAGCCGACGCAGAGGAAAAACCGCTGGCGCAATCGGCATCACAAGATCTCGTCCATAATTTGCTCATCGAAGAGGGGTCCCACGAGAACGCCAATTTTAAGGATCTGGCTTTGTTAGAGACGGCTCTTCGGGCGTATCAAGATCCCCAAGAACTTGCCGGCGAAGCACGTGCCCGCGTTTATTTAGGACAAGTTACCCGGAGTAAGTATTCTCAAACCAATTTGGTCGATCGAGCAAAAGTCGTTATATTCTGTGTCTACGATTTTTTGAATCATCACGCCCTTGCCATTTATCGTTATCTTCAGAAAAGACTTTTCCCCCAAACCGAAAAAAGTTTTTTGGTCTCCAACAAACTTTTGCTCAATCAAGCGGAAGAAAAGGAGAGAGCGGGGGATTTGGAAGCCGCCCTTCAAATCTACGAGAAATATTTAAAAATTTATCCGGATCAACCCGACTGGGGATTTGTTGCATTATCGCAAGCGAATATTTTGTTGATCGAAAAACGGTGGGATGAAGC
>JAQTOZ010000137.1 GCA_028713205.1 Candidatus Omnitrophota bacterium | reverse complement strand
TACCTCCCTGACGGCCGGTTTTCTTGAACAACGGCAGCCTCTTGACCCGGCGTTGTTTCCGTCGCGACAGCCAGATGCCTCAGGACAAAAGGCAGCGCGACAATGAACCAAACCACAATGACCTCGGAGCCGCGGCCTTTACCGATAATGGGCCCGTTCTCAAAAAAACCGCGCACAAACAGTCCGATCACGGCCGCCAGGCTTCCCATCCCCAGGACACGCCCCCACCCCTTCGGCAATTTTTGCACGGCGGAGCGCGCCTTAAAAAACCAGGCCAAAAACATGCAGGCAATCCAGGCCAGAGAAGGAATTCCCATCTCTGCCATTTTGGTGAAAAACAAATTATGGGCTTCACCGCCAAGCAGGGCGGGTGACAAAGCAAAACTATTTCCCCTGAAATCGCCCATGATAAAATCCGCAGCGACATAGTGGGATCGCAGCCAAATCGACCAGCATCCCGGGCCGATCCCAAGCACAGGGTTTTCTCCCGTCGCTTGCACTGCCGCGGCCCACAACAAATTGCGTCCGGAAAGATTATGCAACGCCCCCGTCACCGGGTTCCCATATTCCACCCAAAGATAGATCACGAAGAAAAGCAATCCGGTCATACTGCTGATCAGGATCCATTTCCGTACGCGCGGCGGGAAATAGATCATAAAGATGATGCACGACCCGACGAAGGCTGCCAGGGTTGAAGCGCGTGAAGAGCAGACAAGTACTCCCAGCCACATGAGGAGGACCCCCACGATGCGCAATTTCTGATGCCGCGCGGAGCCGCCGAGCAGGAAGCTTGTGCTGATCGGAATCATCGCCGCAAGCCAGCACCCGATCTCACCGAACGTCGGCGGATAAGGCCCTTTGACAAAAGAAGGCAGATCCACGCCGACCACATGACTGACATATCCATGCTTCATCCAGAAATATCCCTCCAGCAGACAGACGCAGGCCATGAGAACCGAGAGAATCTCCAAACAACCAATCATGGTCCTGATTTGCCGCAAGCCGCACAACCAATTTAAATACGCCAGCAAATATAAAAATGAAAATCCGTAACGCACCATTTCTCTGACACTGCTCATCCCATCCAAAGAGCGGCACGTACTCAAAATCCCCCATCCCAAAAAACCGGCGATACACATCCAAACCGTGCCGTCACCCCACTCGATGGTCCGATGGCTCATTCTGTGGGAGTACCAACAACTCACTAAAAACAAAACCATAAAAAGCCAGCTCACCGACGATCCCACGGGCGGCGCCACATGACTGGAAACCACGCTCATGAACGTCATCATCGCAATCCACCAAAGGAGAGAGTAGCGTAGCGCCGCCATCAAAAGGAGCGGCGCAAATACCGAAATAAATCCGAACGGGCGGAAAACCAAAAAGCAAACGCCGCTCAGCAGGCCAAAGCCGGCGGCCATGAGAATCCATCGCAAACGCTGGGACTGAGACACATCCGTACGTAAATCCAATGGCAGCTCCATCCCGGTGATCATATTAAGGTCTCCACCGGCGGAACATTTTCGATCACGGGCGCCAGGCTGCACATTTTGTCCAGATTCCACGAAAGATACTCGCGGAAATAACGTCGTAGCGAAAAATAAAAGACACCGCAACAAAGAACGATTCCAACACCCTCCACGGCCATCACGGCGTTCGGAGAAATCCCCTGGAGTATTTTGGGCAGTCCGAAAGGGACTACAACCGTCACACCAAAAACCAATGCGGAAGGAAGATAGAGCGAACCGATGCGCCGTAACACCGTCATCATGGACTCGCCGATCTTCAGAAAGACAAAAATCAAAAGTTCAGTCGCGCAGACGGCATAGGCCACCAACGTCCCTGTGGCAATACCGACTAAACCCCACCCATAAAACGCCAGCGTCGTACTAACCGCCAAATGCACTAAAACCGCCGCAATGTAAAAAAGCAAAACTTTCTTTTGTTTGCCGATGGCCACGATAAAAGACTTCGTGCTGACCAAAAGCCCCATAAAAACACTCCCCCAAACCAGCACGCGCATGGCAGGCACCCCCGGCAAATAAGCGGGAAACAGATGCCCGATCACAACGGGCAAAAGCAGGTCCACAACCGCAAGCCCCATCGGCAAAATAATGGAGAGCGTTTTTAACGGAAAGAGAAGATGCTCGCGGATGTCGGACACCCGCTGATGGCGCGCGTAATCATAAAAAAGCTTCGGTTCCACGATCGAGGCCATCGCCTGCGGAAAGAGGAAGCAAACCTGCAAAGCCATGAAACCGAGCATGTAATAGCCAAAACCGGTCGTCCCCACAAAGGCCAGTACCAAAAACCGGTCCGTCCATCCGAGCGATTCGAAAATCAAGGTCATGGCCAGGATCGGCCAGCCGACTTTGAGCATGCCGATGATTTGGTCCCATCGCCAGGCAAAACGCCATGGATAAACCGCGCGCTTTCTCAAATACACGAGTCCGATCAACGGCGCCACGATCGCCATCACATAAAGTCCCGCAATGCTGTAGCGGACCACAAGCCAGCAGGTTAGGATCAAACTCACAATGCTGGACAAAAGCAGGCTCGCATTCAGCGTGCGGAACCGTTCCTCGCAACGCGTCACGGTCTGCTCGAAAAAGTAGAGCACTTCCAACGGCAGCACCAAACCCACAATCCACCAACCCCATTTGACATGCATAGGCACGGCAGCCGGCAGACGCGCGGCATGAAACCAGACCACGGCCACGGCAATCGCCATCATCAAGGAAAAAAACGAAAATGAAACCTGTGCCGTCTCTCGCGCAAGATCGTTACGCCCATGACTCCGCAAAGTCGGGATCTGTTTGATCATCACATCCTGGACCCCCCCGTGAAAATGGAAACCGAAAGAAACCAAAAAGGAAAGGGACCCCCAAAACCCGTAAAGTTCCGGCCCGAGAATACGCGCGTTGATGAAGCTCCGGGCTGCGCATAAAATACGCGCCAGGTAGCTTGCACCGACAAAATGGGTGGTACTCTGCAAAACCGATTTGAAATTGAGGACTGCGCCGCGCGGTTCGACCGACGTCATCGTCTCGTCACCCGACACGGCGGCCTGGGGCAAAGCGCAACCCTCGGGAAATGTGTCCGACATGCGCCCTGTCGGCACCTCATCCAAACAAATTTTCCCCTCTATGGCAATCGCGGAATTTTTGAGTTTCTGATCGAAATTCATTAGAGCTGACCGACTTGTATCCTATCCGTATTTGGGCTTGAAGGGACGGGCTCCCGCTTTTCGGCGGCGGGCCAGGACAGGTCGTGGAGAAAATGACCGAAATTTTTGGTGAGACCTCCCCGTTTAAACTCCGTATCCCACAGGCTAAAAATGACCGGGACAATGGCCAACGCGAAGAGCGCCAGCGACAGGGCCGTCATCAAGACAACCGGCAAAGTTTCGGACCATGATTTTAAGGGGGACGGCAAGGCCTCCTCCAGAATGTGAAAGTTATCAAAGACTTCCGGCGGCTGATGTTTCCACTCCGCAATCAGCAGGCTCCCGCGGGATTTTTCACTCAGCAAATTCAGGTAACGTTGATTGAGATAGTTGATGGTCGCCTCTAAAATTTGCGCGCGCGGTTCGGCGGCCAACAGTTTGTGCAAATTCTGCTCGGCAGCTTCCAATTGCTTTTTGGTCATATCAAACCGGCTGGAAGGATCGTTGAGCTTATCCTTCAACCTGACTTCCATCATCTCTTTTTCCAGCTTCGCGTGAAGAACCCCGAGATTATCTCCGTCATGAACGGACGCGGCGCGGTTAAAGTTATTTTCCGCATCGGCGTAGCGGCGCGCGATATCCAGCAGTTCCGGCCGATCGTTCGCAGTTTTGCGGTCATGATCCGTTTGGTTTTTTTTGCGCAAACCGGAAGCCGGCGTATCCGATCGAAGGCCCCTTTGATAAACTTCAAGCGACCGGAGCTCATCCTTCAGGTCCGCAACCATTTTACCCGAGGCTTGGAGTTCACTCGCATAATGGTCCCACCCATTTTGTTTCAAGAACTGATTGCGTTCGGCAATAATATCGGACAACTCTTCGCGCACTTGCTTGATTTCGCCCTGGACGCCCCGGACAAAACGCTCGGCACGGTCAATCGCTTCGTTCCGGCGATAACCGATAAAGGATTTTGCGATGGCATTGGACAAGTCAGCGGCCTTGACCGGATCATTTTCTGTCACACGAATGCTCAAAAGGTTGGAATGCTTGGGACGTTCCACGGCCACTTGCTTTTTAAATGAACTAATCGCCCTGGCAATTTTTTGCTGATCGTTGTTGACGTTCGAAAACATTCGCCCCAGCCAGTCATCCAGTCGCTCGGCCAATCCGTCCGTTGCAACCATATGGGCCTCTTCCAAAACCGGCGCCAATACGGAGCGGCTCAGGACCTGTTCCTCCAAATCGATAAAACTGCTTTCGTCGATGAGGAGATCCCATTCCGTCTGGATTTGCTTTTGATGATCAAGCACAATCAAAGTACGTGCTTCATACTTGTTGCTCATGATCAAACTTCCGATGGCACCAACCGCAAAAAGGACCGCTGCAAACACGATCGCCGGCAAACGGTATTTCCACCACAAAACGCGGTAATGATCGATCCAGGAATTTTCCTGAACGCTCACCGCGGCAACATGGCTGACTTTCATTTCATAGAAAGTCAGATCCTTTTCTCCGGATTTTTCCAAATGATCCATTTCATTTTTCCTTTATAGAATGGCTTCTAACATCGACTAGCTTTGGTATAAATATTTAAAGCATTTGAGAAAACACACTCAACCTCGCAATCATGTCAAACAGACTGCCGCGATCCATTTATAAAGCAAGAGACATGCCACATGCTTCCGTCATCGTAAAAAGATGAATCCTGGGTAGAAATGCGTGTTGTTTTTTACCCCAGGGACTTTATAAATGTTTTACTCAAAGGAGGTTGTGTCGACTTTTCTAATCATATGTCGATCGATGTCAACAGAGTCAGATGTTTAAGAACCCAGACAACGGCAGACTCTACCTATTATATATGGTGGCCACGATTGATATTCCGGAACTCAGGTGTCAGAATTTTGAACGAAAAGAAGGCCGGTTGTCCTACTCTTTCCCACGCTATCTCGATCAGAGTGACGGATAACAACGACGCAGATGGAGTTGATGTTCGGAAGGAATTTTATCCCACAAAGGACGGATGATTTTTAAGAATTCGCGGGCGGAATTTTGATTCCAGCGGTAACGCTCCGCAAATTTTTCGGCGGATGCACCCTCCCGCAGAAAATAACTTCCGACCCCGCCTTGACTGGAGACATGCTCAGTGACATAAACCATATCCTGGTGCATCGGAAGCGCCGGCTTGTTGCACGCGCTGGAATAAGAACGGACATCTCCGATCGTTTCGAACTTCAGATACTGATAAAGCCCCTGATGCTTCGGATGCATGGTGATCATTAGATCCGTTACGCCCGCCGCCTGGCGCGCATAGTCATACATCGCTTTAAACAATTTAAACGCCGCACTGAGCTTTTCGAAGTCCGTCAAGGAAAAGCTTTTTTTCTCAAAAGCCTTGAGGTCCAAGGCCAAAAGGCTGACTTCCGCCAATTTCCTGCCCGGACGCCGAAACCGTGCGACGACATCCTGAAAAACAGCTTCCATCGGCAGACCGCACGGAGAATCGGGAATCAGCGTCAGCGTTCCCAACAATCTCCCCTTGTCGTACAGCAGGAACGCTTGCGATTCCGGCAAGACACAATAATAGGTATAGAAAAGACCGGCATCATTCGGTTCACAATAGCCTTTCAAGGCATACTGATCATAAACAAGACGGTAGGCGATTTTCATTTCTTCCAAGGAACGGACCGGGCGGACATCCAATTTTTTTGAACGCTCAAGCGCAAATTGACAGAGTTTGTCCGTCAGAAAAGAAAGCACCTTGCCCATATGCGAAACTTTCTTCGGATCCTCAAAAGAAACTCCGCACTCGACGACCTGGGCAGCGCCGTGATTCGGCATCATCCGCTCGCGGGGTTTGGCCCACACCACAACACCATCCAGTTTAAACGGGTCCTGATTTTCCGGCAGTTTCATTTCTAACACAATGCGCGTACCCGCCTGGATTTGACCGGCAAGTGTCGAGATGCGTATCCCGTAGCGCGAGACATCGAGCGATTCGCCCTGTTCCCAGTTACCGACCTTCCCTTTAAAACGGAAACGTACCGGTACGCTCAAATAGACACGCGGCGCCCGCCGTCTTTCCAGGAGCGGGGCATTGCCATCCTGCCTCCGGGTCACATCGTTCTCCAGAAGACCGATTCCCGCTTCCCAATTCAATTTCTTTCTGTGAAAACTAAACATGGTCACCCTTCATAACAAACGTTCTCGTCTTGCGTCCGTACTCTCGCCCATGATTATCGGAACAAATCAATGCCGAGTGAAAAGATTTCTTACCGGGCCGTCGACGGTGTCAGCGGCGCTTCTTCTCCGAAGAAAGAAAATGGATCGCGCTCTCGATCCGCGCAAGGTCAGAGTCCAAAGCCACAACACTCTCCTCCTCGATCTGGTCCAGATAAGCGGCGGGTAATCCGGTATGAGCAGCCAATTCAATCACCGTAATACGGCTGGCAATGCGGAGCCGTTTCAATTCGGAAACCATCATAAGTATCGCTCCTTTTTCCATTTAAATATCGGCCGCACACGTCATCCGATTGATGCCTGTCAACCGGACAAAACAGGATTAATGACATACATGTTGTTAACACATCTTGTGAACAGTCCCCCCCATATTACATTTATCGCTTAATTCTTATTTCTTAATCCTGTTATTCGATTACGCCGACCGCCCGACAAAAGCAAAGGTCGATAAAAACGACCGGATATCATCCGCCCAAGCCTTCGGAATACTCGATAAATATCGTTTGGCCCGAAAAACTTCGTCGCGGCCGACATCCAGCAATCGAATCGCGGTTGTCACAAGTCCCGCATCCTCATCACCCGCTTTGTAACGCACATGGTACACACCTGCGGCATCTTGGAGCTGGTCTTTGAGCGTTTCGCCAGAAATCCCGCCGGCGCCCTCTTTGGCGACACAAATCACCTTGCGTCCCTCCGAGCGGAACACCCCGGCGCCCATTTTTAGCTCCACGCACTTGTGTTCTTTCTTGAGGTCCATCAAGGTCACAACCGTCGGGGTTAATGCCCGGTCCGTCCCCATGGAGAAAACAAACCTCACCTTTGCGCCATCCGAATAAACCGGGAAGAGTTTGTAAATTTCCTGGCGTTGGCTCGGCGATAATTGTTCAAAGACTGCCATATCGATGGCCACCGTATATTTACCGCGGAGTTCTTGAAGCGCGCGGCGCATGTCGAGTGACGGCAAACGAAAGTGGAGCCGGGGCATTCGCGGCCGCAAACTCATGGTTCTCGTTTCAGACCGGGTTCCGGAGCCATCCGACTCCAGACGTTCGACGATTGCCGTAAGCTGATCCAGGAAACCTTCTTCTTCACCCAAAATCTCGTCTACTTGACGCAATGGCCTTTCGACAAGACCGGCCAACCGCTCCAAACGGCGGCGCATCCTGCGTAATGTTTCGGGTGAAATCGCATTGAGCGCCGCATCGTCCGCTTCGAGTTGTCCATGTTGATTGAGCGGAGCGCGGCATTGATTTCTTTGCTCATCCCATAAAAGGATTTGATCGCTCAGCGACGTAAGCCTGCCCAAGACGGATTCAATTCTACCCGTGAGGACTTCAAGCTCACGATCGCCTTCAAATCCTTCGCGCGCCAAAACCGGCGCTAATCTTTGCACCAATTCATTCAGGCGATGTGCAACTGCCGCGCGTCTTGCTTCGGACACCGTCCGGAGTCGTTCATACTCCGTGTCCCATCTTACAACTTCGCGGAACAATCCGGCCCGGGTGTTTCCGTCACTCCCGGCACCCTGATCGTTGCGCATTTCGGACCTTGCATCCATCGCCGTGATTTCAAACCTTGCGTGATAGCCTGAGCCATCCGGTGATTTTTCCCGTATCAAACGCACAAGCAATCGCTCATCCTTTTGTAAGCGACTGTACATTTTTTTCGCGGGCGTCGACAAATTACCCGCCGTATCCGAATACCAAGTCCGGATATTATGACTGATCAAAAGCAAAGCGATCGCCCGCTGCAAATATCCATTTTTCCGAACATATGTTCTTGATGATATTTCGAACAAGCCATCAACCTTCTTCGCTGACGGAGAAGCTACCGATGACACAATGTCTCGGGCCAGCAGTCTGCCGTCGGAGGCGTCTAACACCAAAACCGCATGATGGTAATGACGATAAGGCGCAGCAGCGGCGGCATTGTCCTTCACAATCAACACGCGTAGACCCGGTTCAATTTCGGGACGATAAACATTGGCAACGACCTCAAAGGAAGGACCGTTCTTAAAATAAACCAGCAGATTCATCAAAGCGCCGACGCCGATACGCTCCAAAGAAATTTGCTCAAGCAAAATACCGCACGATTCCGCAATCAGACTGCGCAAACTTTCCATCGCCGGTTTACTGCGAAAACCGTCGGTCACGATCCTTGTTTCCGAACGCACGGTGCCGGTTTCTTTTTCCGGGCCGGTCACGGGATTTTCGGGTAATACATGCGTTTGGACGCCCCATTCGCTTTCAAGCCGTTGACTCCGCAACCACCTGTAAAATCTTGGGACTACCACGGGCGCCAAGAGCACGCCCAAAATAGCGGTCGTCCCGACGAGAGCCCAACTCCCCGACAAAACAAAGACGATATGAGAGGCCAGACCGAGATACTCAAGGTAGAGGACCGCAAGGACATAAATCCCTAAATGGCGCATGTTATAAAAAGCCTGTATCGGTCGCAATTCATAAATCGCGTCGAGAGACATCCGGCCGGCTTCGTAGACCGCGGTCGCGGCACGTTCCAACAGCCCCGGAGGGCCTTCTCTCGGCGGAAAAACTTTTTCTTTCAGTTTTTTCAAAACCGGGGCGAATT
>JAQTOZ010000136.1 GCA_028713205.1 Candidatus Omnitrophota bacterium | reverse complement strand
GCGGGCGCAACAGGCGGGACTATCACTGCCGAATGTAGCGGCGCCGCGTGATTTGCGCCGAGCCAAGGCCGTGCAGCTGATTGTCCGGGAAAGCATCGCCGATCTCGAAGCGTTTATGGCGAAACGCAAAGAGCTTCCACATAATCATTCTGCCCACGCGTCCTACTTTTTGAATCTCCTGCGATTGACGGGGATCGGTGCGACCTCATTTTCATGGGATCAGATTATTTCTCAGGGGGCCGAGATGTCGCGCATGCCTTACGCTGCGCAGTCGGCGGATTTGCAGCGCTATCAGGTTGTTGCCGCAGCGCTTGAAAGAACAGGGCAGGAAATTGCAGATGAACTTTTAACGGCCCATCTGGATATTACGGAGGATGCGATTGCTGCACAAATACGCGAAGGCCGGTTCCGAAGCCGGTTGATCCGCGCCATCGATGCGGTTTTCTTCGATGTCTGGCACGAATCTCCGCCCGCGGATGGTTTTCATGATTTGTCCAGCATTGTCACGGAAACCAGTCCTGTCCGGGTGGTTCATCATGCGTATGACCGTAAGAACGGGGACGTTTATACTGTCGAGTTCAAAATTCAGTTTTTGGATCAGGAAATCAAAGCAGCCGATGTGAATACCAAAATAGGTATGACGGTTGCGGCGCTTGTTTACGACAATCCCCCTTATTACAGTAACCAGAGCAGCGTTTCTTTATCAAATCTGCGCGTCGTCAGGAAGGAACCTTCCGGACATTTTACCGTTCGTGGTGAATTGTCACTGTTGCCCGATTCCATCAAGACCATCCCCGAATGGGGGAAGAAACCTGTGAAGCAACCGGCGAAAACCTATCCTTTCGTCCATGATGTGCCCTTTCAAATACAGCTGGTATTCCCGCCGATGATTCAAAATGGCGGTACCCAGCGTGGTCTATTGAAAACGATTGTGCTTGCGCCTGCGGAGGATCGAGAACAGTTGAAAGGGAAAACCGTTGTCCGGTTTATTGATCCTCCCAAACCCGATTCCGCAAGGCCGCGCTATCCGGTCGAAGTGACTGGTTTTGATCCTGATGTCTTACGTGGGGCGCAAAGGTTGACGCCGGTCAGGAGGGTCCGTTTAACAGTCAAATTTAAGACGAAGGTCCGGGATGATCAAATCCGTATTGTCTTAAGATGCCGTGACACGAATTTGCCCGATGCAGAGAAAACAGTTCTGGCGTCCGGGCCCGCTGGCGGAAAAAATCATTTGCATGTGCTTCAAGCCGTGATTCCGGACGGAGTCAATCAGTATTCGGTCGATGTCTTTGACGGTGCGCAATGGCATACCGGTGTCCGCACGATACAGGTCCAAGAAACGCGCTCGGAAGTTCGTCAAGAAAAACGGCGTTTCGCGGATCGCGCTAAGTGGCTAGACCAAGACCAAGACGCTAAGTTTGCCCGTTCCGAAGCCCGGAAGAAAAAAGACGGGCGCCGGCAGCAAAAATCGCGGAGCGGGCAAAAAGGGCAGGGCGGAATAAAAAGCCCTCGCCCCAAAACGGCGGAAACCGGAACCGGAAGCGTTTATTCAAGAAGACTAGCGATCGCTGCCGGCGGGGCGGCGATGATCGGCGGATTGGTGTGGGTATTCTGGCCCCGAGGCCGATCGGTCGAGGAAGATGTGTCGGCCATTCCGGCGGCTTCCGAGTCTCCGCGTCCGGCCCTCATTATGCAACTTCCTAAGCCGGATCAACTGGATCCGGCGGACCCGCAAGCAAAACTTAAGGCCGTCCGCGTTGCGATGCTCAGAACGCTCTCATGGATGCAGCGGCAGGAAGGTTTTCCCGACCGTGATATCCTCGCGTCCTTTGCCGCGGAGGCTGTCCGGCCGGCAATCGAAATGAATCCTCCGGTGCAGGGAATCACGTTTCAAAAACAAACCCGTTCCAAAATTGCACGAGAGATCCCTCCGGGAAAACCCGTGCGGATGATGCGTTTGTCCAGCGTGGCGCTGACCTTTTTTGTTTTTTCCGAATTTTTACGTTTTGCGGAGACAGAAGGACGTGAAGGCCTCAATCCGCGTTTGATTGCGTTTTTCTACGGCAGCGAAGCGCCGGTCAGCCCAAGTTGGTTTATCCGGGAAGATCCAACCTCTGTTGCTGAACCTGACCTTCCGACCATCGCGACCTACGATTTATCATCGGCTCGTTTGCAGGGCAAAGTTCAAAGTCATTTGCAATTGTATGATGGCCCGGGAGAAACCGTTGCCCTGAACCCGGACCTGGAACATGTTTTTATGATCAATAGTGATGAGGCCTATCGGATTTTCTTGGCAATTCAGGAATTGAATTCCTGGGATTTTTTTGCCGACAGCGTCCTGCCGACTTTATACCGGGAAGCGCGTGGTTTTAAAGTTTATACGAAATTTCCCAGGCATAACGAAGCATCGCTGGCATCGGTTCAGGAGTTTATGCGCAAAATCGACAGCGCTTTGCCGGTCGATCCCAAACGTTGGGACCGGGATACTTTGTTAAGATTGGTGCGCGAGAATCAAACGGCGATCGAAGATCTGGCTGTTTTCTATCTGGCCGGTGAGACGGATGAATTTTTGTATGAGGCAAAGATCAGGCATACCCTTCAAGACCGTGGGGTGTATGGAGTGCGCGAGGCGGCCAGGGGATTGTATGGAAAATTGACGCTCCTGGACCGGTCGACGGCAGATACCCTCATCAGTGTGTGGAAACGGGATTACAAGGAAAATACGGCGGGACAGACGGTGGAAGAAGTTATTCCTGCGCAGCTTCAGCATTTTGTCCCGATAGCGCTTCCGCAATTCGTCCGGGAAACTCAATCCGGCCACAGAGAATCTGAATCTCAACGTTCCGAGGTCCGGAGACCTGGCTCACCGGTCGAGGAGAAATTGGCGGAGGCGAGGAGGTTGGTCGAAGCCGGGAATGTCGATGCGGCCTTCGCGAAAGCGCATGAAATTGGTTATCCGGATGAACAACCCGAAACACAGGAGGTTTACAACGGGCCGGCGCGGCGATTTATTCAAGCGTTGCTTCCGGCAGACGGAACAGCGATCACGGACAGCGACCTGATTCGGGCCGCACGCTATATGGAAACCGACGGGAAAATACGGGAAGCGCCTTACCAGTTCGATGATTTGCGTGCGATTATCAGCTATGTCCGCGACGGATATTGCGAAACGGATCGTGATCATCCGTTCAATCTGGCAAAACTCGGAGGACCATGGGATTTTATTTCAGCCTTGGAGCGCGTGGCCGGACGCAGCGGCGTGACGGATGCCAGGACCGGACAATTCATTGAAGGACTCAAAAAGACGTGGAGCGAACTTGATCGGGAACACCAGCAAAGCTTGAGTTACGATCAGTTTTACAGCATCGAGGTACAAGAGAATCCAGGCTCCGGCGAAAGATTACCCGTGTTGACCCATCGCGGTGTCGAGTTCCGGCTTTCTGTCGAAGGTGTCGCAAAAGCGCTCGAACGGGAGTTTTACTTGCTGTCCCTGTCGGACCACGAAGCCGATCGAAATTATTTAAACAACCTGCTGGCACCATTGTCCAAAGTTTTATTGGGACGTGAAGTTTCACCCGAGACGCTTCGGGCTGCGGATCGTGCCGCACTCGAGAATGAGATTGCCGGTAAACTTGCCGAATATACGCGGGAGCATCCTGAAGCGGTTTATCTGACGGGCAATTTATTTGAGTACAAGGCCTGGGGGACCTGGGAAAATAGAATCGGGATCGGGCCGGAGTCTCATCGGCTGGATCGTGATTTGGACCGGGGCTGGCGTACACCGCGTTCTGCCCATTATGATGAGACCGCCGGCTGGAAATGGACCGTGGCGTTGGAAGTTCTGCCTGTTTATCACGGACGCAAGCAATTTGAATATAAATTTATCATACGGCTGAACACGGGCCATGGCGCGATGGATCTGTATCTTTCCGATCCCGCGGTGCTTGAAATGGCCGGTGACCGCCATTCCGTGCTAACCGTCAAATCGAACGAAGAAACGCTGCAAGCGTCGGCACCGCAAAACGCCGAAGCCGGAAAAATAACGCATCAGATCAATTTTGAACTTGAAGCGCCGCCCGCAGACCAGCTGGAAACACAGGGGTTCAAAAATCCGGTCCAGTGGTTGACGGCACACGTCAGGGATTACTACGATTTGGGGTATCGGCGGCTTTTGCTTGGTCCGGGTACGCTGCAGCTTGCCGTTCTGCACAATCTCTCGCCGTATTCTCCCGGCGCTTATACCTCGTGCTACGGTACCCCGGATGATTTTGCAAAACTTCAGGAAGCCGCCGGAAAAATCGGATTGGAAATCGCTCTGGATATCGTCGCCGGACATACGGACGGATTCCGTCATCCTCTGCCGTCCGGAGATTATGTGCAGGTGCTTCGGAACGGCGAGATGCTGCCGCTTGCGACATGGGGGACAAGGATCGACGATCAGAATCCGGAAGCGATCGGTCATCTGATCTGGTGGCTGACCAGGACCGGCATCAAAACCATCCGCGCGGACCTGGCCGGAGCGACTTCGGCCTGGCTTTGGTGGGAATTGCGCAAACGGGGATTCAAGATTATTTCCGAGTTCGAGGCCCGCGAATTCCAGGTGCCTTTCGATGAAATCTATTTTAAGGCTTACCGGAAACTCATGAGCCGCCGGGATGCACAAGGAAAAGTCGCGGAGACCTCTTTTAAAGAGCTTGAAGAAATGGTCCTCCACGGCGGGCAGGTCGGAGATGAGTGGCTTTACGGAATGGATATGCTTGTGGCTCCAAGGCGCTTCCTCATCAATCCCGACGACCACGATGAAAATCAATATGGTGGCGGTGCCGGTGCCTTTGTCCGGGGTCTCCCGAGAGAGCAAGCCCTGCAGAGATTGAAAGCGATCTGGGCTGCGGCGACCATTCTTTATCTCACTTATCCGGACCGGATCAGCATCATGGATTATTCTCCCGACCGCACCGGACAATACGAGCGGCCCGTGTCCTTTATGTTTGGCGGACCGGCCGGTGGGCCCTCAAGTTATTTGGAAGGCGATGCGGACTTTGCGGATTTTCATAACCGGCTTTTCCGGTTGGCGAGTGAAACGACGGAGCAAAAGATGCCGTCTCAAAGGATTCAAACGGACAATGATTTTGTCGCGGCGGTTGTGATGGGTTCGGGAGAGGACCGGAAACTTCTCATCACGAATCTCTCTTTCCAAGAAGTTGAAGTGACGCTTGCGATTCCCGGCGGTGAAACGCGAAACATCAAGCTGCAAGCCAATGCCGCGGAAATTATTCCCTGGTCGGCTCTCACGGTTGCCAGGTCTGAAGCGAGGCAAGATCCAGCCGGCTCGTTGCGCCGTAGCTTCAGCGAGGCGAGCAGCCGGCAGGAAGCAGGACGCAGTCAAAATATTACAGACGAACGGCTTCCTTCTGCAGTTGTGCGCCCCGAGGCACGTTTGGTGGAAGATACTGCCAGAAGTGAAGTGCGGACATTTCCTTTTCTAAGTGAATCGCAGGAGCAGGCATGGGAGCAATTTGTGAAACTGCTGCCTCCGGAAAACCGGGCCGGCATCATTGATGCCATATTCTCAGCTTATCAGGATGAAAAGCATTATGAAAAGCCCGAAACGACCGGCCGTGCTGAAGCCATGATTTACTGGATTCTCGAGCTTCCGCTTGATGAGCAGCGACTTCTTGTCCGACTTGCGATACAGTTGATTTTTGATAGGCATTGGAGCTACACGTTTAGCGATGCCTTGCGATCGGGCTATAGTTTACGACGCCATCCGGAGAGAACTCACCGGGGATTATGGGAATATATTTTATCGGTTGAAGAAGGGGCCATAGGGCGTGAAGAACATTCGACCCAATGGCTGACAGCTGAAAGCACAACCGGACGGCCGTTGCTTTTTGAGTTCTTTTGCGCTTTTACCAGCACTCCTCATGAACCTGATTTGACACCTCTCATGGCTCCGCTGGAAATTTTTGCGAGGGATGTCGTTCGTGAACTGGATGCCATCGGACTTACCGCAAAGAAAGTGGATATCCGTTTCGGAAGAGGGGTTTGGTATAAAAAACATCATTTAGGGGGGATTAGTTATGCGCAATTTTATATGAGCGTTTTAAATGAAAACGGACGGGAAATTTACCTTTGGGACAATATTCAGCCCGGCCATATTTGGCCCTTATCGGCAGAAGCTTTGGGCTTGTCGCTTAGCTCTTATCAATTTGCTATCTACGGCGGAGATATGCACAAATATCCGTGGCTTGATGCATTTTCAACCGTGCGCGGAACTCTTTTGGAAATGCTGGGAGCCGGATTCGAAGAAATGGATTTCGGGTTTGTCAGTCCGGCCGTTGGCCGGCGTTTTCCTCAATTTGAACCCCTCGCGACCCGAGCGGATGAATTTTTAGGGATGGCCCTTCAAAAGAAACGGGAATGGGACCGGAGGGTGCCCGGGAAATCTTCGTCGGCGATACTCTGGGGGTTGCCGGACCGCCAGCGTCCGGGTTTTGTCCAGCTTGCCGTCAAGGACCCAACCGGCAAAGTTATGGCCAGCGCTGCCTTTGACTGGAAATCATTTCGGTTTGATGAGTTTAGGGACTCTCATCGATCCGAAATGCGGAATTCGGAACACGGAATTCGGACTGAAGATAGTCCATTCCGCACTCCGCAATCCGCATTCCGAATTCAAACAGAACGCTCCGAAATGCGCGGGCCCGTTGATTTGGAATCGGAGCTCCGTGAGCTCACGGATGAAGAACAAGAAATCGAACGCAAATTACAGATCCTTTTCCGCGAAGCGGGTGTCTTGATGCATTCCCGGCAAACCGATTTCGGTTATTACGCTGCCTTGGACCGGCGCAGGTCTCATGGGAGTACGGATGCCATGGATTTGCCCGAAACGGATCGAGTTGAAATCCTGGACCCGGGGAGCGGGCAGGGTGCTTACATCTTGAGACTTGCGCTTCGATATCACGGCGTCCGTCACGTGCGCTTGACCGGCATCGAAGGAGACCAAAAGCTTTTCGATAACAGCCAAAAATTGTTGAGCAAGGCGATCGAATTTGGCTGGCTCGATGAAGGGGAAGTTGAGTTCAAGCACGGCGATTATAACGAGAAAACTTTTGCGCCTTACTTTCAGGCTGCCGATATCGTGGTTTACTACAATAACGGCACGAATGAAGTGGAAAAACTGGCGGACACTTTAAAAGGCCATCTTTTGAAACCGGGTAGCCGCATTTTTGTCATCGGTTCTACGAATGATTTGGGGCCTTTGCTTGTCGAAGGGGATGAGCCTCTGTTTGAGCCGATTACGGAATCTCCGTTCGAATGGCTGCACGCTTATCGCCGGAGAAGCGAAGTAAGTAAAGAGTTCGTTGGCAGTCGGCAGGAAGCAGGAAGCAGTCAAAACGTCACGGGCGAATTGACTGCTGCCTCCCGCCTACTGCCTCCTCCTGCAGTTCTTCGTTCCGAGGCCAGAGGCGATGATCCGTTGCTCAACAGAATTGTTTTTGTCCCGCATTTGAATCCCGGGGACGATGGGGTGCCCGTTTGGTTACAGACGGAAATTGAACAATTGATCCAGGACGATGAAGAAATTAGAGCACAGTTAACGCGAGGGATTGGGGAGGCAAAAACGCTCGAAGTCCAAATGGGAAAGTGGACGTCTTCGTCGGATCAAGGTGATGATTTCACATTGAAATTAAGCCGGGAGGACTTTGGCGATGAAAACCGTTTTGACGCGGCCGATTTGCGGCAAGCGCTTTTCGAAGAGACCGGCCATCTTGCGCTGATGGGAGAAGGAAGACAAAGTGTCGTTGACGTCTATCTTGCAAAAACACCGGCGCCGATAGGGGAAATGATTCCGGGAAGAGTTGCAACGATCATCCAGGCGTTGCTTGACTTTGAGCTTTTTGTGGACCAAATCCGGCATGGTTATGCGGAATCAGTTCTTGGGGTTTTTCGTAGGCTTTTCCCCTCGCCTTCACCCTATCAGCAATTCTCTGCTGATGAACTGCGTGATTTCTATATGGTCAAGAGTCTTGATATCGACTTGAAGTATGCCCTGTATTATTTGCTGATCCGTTCATTACTTTTAAACAAGGAGAAAATGGATGCGCGTGCGATTGACGAGATTGAGCGGTCGCTTGAGGAGTGTTTTGAGTGGATACCCCTTGGGGTGCGTACTCTGCTGCGGCACAGCATCGATCGGATTATCCCCTTGGATGTTTTGAGATCTCGAAGCTGGTCCGATAGCTACGAGGGCTTTTGGCGGTTCGTGACACAAATCTTTGATGCTTTGGAAGGTCCTGTTTATGTGAAACGCGTAGAAGAACGTTACGGAAAAGGTAAAGATGAGCGTTCCGAGATCCGAGCGGAGCCCATGCGGGATGCCGAATCCGGAATTCGGAATGAAGATCAACCATTCCGCGCTTCGCAATCCGCATTCCCAATTCAGGAAGGTCGCTCCGAGACGCGGCTCACGATCTCGACGGTTGAATTGTCGAGTTTGGCTCAGGCGAAACGGAGGACCTTGCTGACCAAAGCCGCTTCGATTAACCGCCGGCTCGATTGGGAAACGGATCAGCCGGTCCGGGGTTTGACTCCGGAAAGTGTCGCTGATCCGGGTTGGATGATCGAAGCGTTTGATACGCAAGGCCGGCTGATTGCGTATGCCTGGCTTTTGTGGAAGACGGGAGACCGGCGGGCCGTTTTGCATGATTTGGGTTTTCCGCCGGAATGGCTCGGAGAAGATAACGGCCAAGCCGCGGGATTTCTGCTGGAGACCGTGAATCACTTTCTCTGGGGTAAGAAAATCCGTGAATTGGAAGTCCGGCTGGATGTGAATAATCCGGCCGAAATCGAGCTCTATGACCGGATGATTGCCGAGGAGGATCACGAAATCGTTTCCGTTGAGTTTCAAATGCCGGGGGTGGGGAAAAAATTGACCGCCGGACGGAAGCATGCCTCTTCGGCAAGTTTGCAAGGTTTTTGCAGACGGCTGCACCGTCTTCATCCCGAAGT
>JAQTOZ010000135.1 GCA_028713205.1 Candidatus Omnitrophota bacterium | reverse complement strand
GGCGTTGTCTAAGCCGCGAGTCCATAACAGAAAATCTTCCATCGGCAGGTCCACGGCGCCGAGCAGGTCTTCGATTTTCTCCCATAAACAACGGACGATCCCTGTTTCAGGCGGATGATTTCATTGATCTGGCGCTCGTTGAGCGTGTCGGTGAGGGCTGCCAGATGCCGGAGCGAAAGCGGCTTTTGAGACCTGCCGGAGACGTGCCTTCGGATGGCATCGACGCCTTTGGCGATATTAATCGGTAGGGGCTCCTGCCGGGGTTCGCGTTGGACATGGCGGCTCGGAACCGGTTTGGGAATTTTGGTTACCAAGTAGATGACGGCCGTATGGTCTTCGTCATGATTGACGATTGTGTGCCGGAAATAGCCGTCGAGCATGAAGGCTTGTCCGCTCGTGAGTTTGTGATTTTTTCCCGCATAGGCCACCTCCAGGTTAAAGCCGTCCGCGATATAGGTGACGATGGGGTTATGGGTCCCCAGGTCCAGATTTTCGATCCGTTTCTTCGGCGGTAGTCCGAGGCGGCATATGAAGAAATCTTTCTTGGCATTGATGGGCGGCGAAAGCGGCGTGACATCAAAATCCTTCATGGTAAACCGGACGGTTTGAAACCAGTCTTCGGGGACATGCTTGCGCTTGCGCAACCCTTTGATTTCGGGAATGTCCTCCGGGCGTTTCATGACGAAAAAGTTGGAGGGATCGTATTCGCGGCCTAAAAGGATCAAATCCTCCGTGGCGGTTTTTAAGGATGCCGCACACCGGTCAAGGTTTTCCACGGTCGTGGCTTTCTGGTGGTCGTTTTCGAAGGATTTGAATGTCGAAGGATTGATTTTGACCGTGCCGGCAAAATCCATCTGACGCTGACCGCGATTCGTTCTGATTTCCCGGATTGCGGCACCGACGCGGGGCCGGCGCAACGGAGGGAAACCGGGGATTCCTGTTTGGTAGCGTTCAAATATCTCCCGGAGCATAAACTTTTTTACCCCTTCATCCTAAGACGTTTTATGAGGCAATGAGTCTCTAAGTATGGAGTGTACTTGGGAATATGTAAGATGTCAATACTGCAAAAAAATGACATAAATATTAACTTTTCGTGCTGCCTTGAATCTAAAACATAGTTATGCTAATTTTCTACCATGGAAGAAAAAAGAGGGCAACAAAAGGTGAAAAATAAAGTTAATAAAAGTGAAAATATAATACATAATAAACAACTTACTGCCTTTTCCGGAGACATCCCTATAGAATTGGGTGATTACGGTGCTCTTGCGAAAGAGGGCTTGATCCGGATTGTTTCTGCTTCAGTCCCTCTCAACGCCGAGATGCGCACGATGCAGGAAAGCCATAATGCGAATCATGCGCTGTATTATCTCAGCCTGGTCCTCCATTCGATTATTCATCCCATGAAGAGGGATTGGAGCAGCCAAAGTAAAGCCCAACGAATCATCGCCCATCTATCCTGCTTATATGAGTTTATGAGTGAGGAAGATTGCGTGTTGAAGATAGCGGTAAAATCGGTCATGGATCGTTTAAGTCAGGAACCGCTTGATTGCGCGGAGCTGTGGGCAAGGTTTCTTTATGAGCATTGGAACGCTTTGGAGGTGATTTCCGGCAAGTACAGTCTTGATCATGCCTGTTTTTGCCACGATCAATATCAGAAGCTGGAAGACATTATTTATCGCAGGCACTATGTCAAAATCTGGTGGTGGCATGGGCGGGTTTTGAAGGGGTGCCGTCAAATGAAGAAGTGGTATGCCCGCATGAAAGCGCGGATATCTTAAAAACGATTTCGAAGGAGAATGTTTCCCGATGGTCCAGATGCAGCACAATGTCGTGAGTATCCTTTATGCGGTTAAGGGAATGATCGAAACGTATTTTAGCCGGATGGAGGAAAATCGATTTGAGGATCAGGAAACGGCGCTTCGCTGTGCCCGGGAACTTCTCACCAAAATTTATATTCAGGCCGACCGCGCCATTCAAATTACGAAAAGAATCGGCATGGCTATGAAAAATGCCGGCACGGGTGAGGAATCTTTGGAGTATGTCTCGGTACACGAAGTTTGGAATGAGGTGGCCGATGCTCTCGTTGCGAAATATGCGGAGGGTGATTATGACATGATCCGGCATATCCCGCCGGAGTTCCCGAGAATCAAATGCCGCCGGAACGATCTGGTTGAGATTCTTTTTTGCTTGGCCGAAAATGCCGTGCAGGCCATGGGGCTGGCATCCTCCGGGAATGGTTCTGCGGAATACGAACCGGAATGTCAGGCGAAGCAGGCAGGAAAATTGATTATCCGTACCAATCTCGGGTTTCGGTCGGGGGAAGAGCCGATTGCCAGTATTACGATTTCAGATACCGGCCCGGGTATACCGGAGGATATGTTGGCGAACCTTTTCGAACCCTTTATGAGCACGAAGGTCACCGAGCACGGGAATGGTTTAGGATTATGTCTTGTCAAAAGTTTGGTTCGAAAGAACGGCGGTAGCATCTCGGTATCCAGTTTTAAAGATTTCGGCACGACCTTTACCCTGTCATTCCCCATAGCCCAAAGCGGGAACCGGGACCAAACACTTAAATATGTGTTGAAATAAAAAGATTCCTGAACCGGTGATGAAGGCCAGCGGATAGCGTATCGTGGGGACGTGAAACCGGGGCGCGGGGCAAGGGAACGTCGAAGAGAAAGCGTACAGCGTGCAGCGTTCAGTAGAGACGTGTGACGTGGGACAAGTGACGTGTGAAAGGGAAGAAAGCGATTGAGGGGATGACATGTCACCTGTCACAAGTCACGTGTCACGTGCTGGCGGCTGACAGCTGAAAACTGATAGCTGATAGCTAATGTCGTTAGCCCCAAGGCGCCAGGCTCCTAATTTTGCGATTGGACCTTGGCCGGAAATTTGGTTTGACTCGGGTCGCGCATTTGTTAGAATCACCCGCCGGAATCACCCGGATACATAAGCACTCAGCCATACTCAGCACAAGACAAAGGTAGCGGTGCCCATCGTGCTCAAGTCTTGCTCCAGGTCTCCGAACGGCCGGATATTCTTCAAACGTTTTTTCCTCCTTGCAATTCTCATCGGTTGCTTTTTGTCGGTCAACCGTCCCGCCCTGTCTATTCTGCTGGATGACCTTGAGGGCATCAATCCTCCGGATGAAAAAAAGAAAAGGGAGCAGCTCCTTTTAGACGGCTATATCGAAAGTCTGCCGGGCATGCCCGAAGGGCCGGTCGATGTCAAAATCAAAATCGCCGAGAACCTCAAGAAACTCACTGCCGGAGAAATCGATGCCGCGACTTTTTACCGCGAGCTGGCGGTCATGGAGCTGCCGGCGGGGCGGCAGAAGCGCGATATCCTGCAGGAGGTCAAAAAGGATATTGAAAATTACGCGGGACAAAAGGGACTGACGGAGTTTCTGGGGCCGGTCTTTGACGGGAAAGCAGGGCGGCTGACGGGCGGCGGGACCGTCGCGGAAAGGTCGGCGCTTGTGTTCCGCCAGAAAAAGACTCTCGAGGGGATCGACTACGCCATCAAAAAACTTGCGCCCGAGATCAAGGCGCGCGGACTGACGGTCTATATGGCCGAGGTCGGCAGCTGGTCCACCGAAAATCCCCAGGAAATGAAATTCGCGGGCGATATTGATTTCAGTTTTCTTTGCGGAGACCTGGAGATTTCCGAAAAGCTGAAAGACGCTTTCGGCGAATTTATCGAACAGGAAGTGCAGATGTCCCCCGAAGAATTCGATACGCCCTGCACGCCGCACGGCATGGCCGACTTCGAGGTCTTTATCGGCAAGCACGGCCAGCTTTTCGCGGAAGGGATGATGAAGATCGTGCGCGAGGTCGATTTGGACAAAGGCACGCTCGGTGCCGAGGCGGATCCCAAAGCTGCCTTGCGCCAAGCGATCTTTGAGGGGAAGACGGCCCGCATGCCTTTGATGGACCTTGAAGATATGAAGTGGCCCAAGGAACCGGGGATCAGCCTTGAAATGGTGCGCCATTTCGAGCGGGACATTGTCGGCAAAAATGTGCACACCGATGTCGATTGTTTTATCAAAGCGGCCAAGTATGCCACGCGCAGTATCGGCGCGCTGGAAGGCATCGGGCTCCAGCCCGCCAATCCGGCCCTGGCCCAATTTCTCAAGGACCTGATCGCCGCGAAAAAGAAACCCGGCACGGACGTCGCGAAACTTATCGAGGATTATTTTAAAGCGATCAATCAGCCCCTGCCCATGGATGTCAAGTTGGGCCCCTTCAATGCCCGGGGACAAAGCCAGGTGCAGCTCGAAATCAAAGAGGCCTTCATCCAGGATTTTTGGAAATCGTGTTCGGACCTGATGTGGGACAACGCCCAAAAAGGTTTCCGGAAAGTGATGGCCGACGCGCAGGCCAAGATCCGTGCCTTGCCGCCGCCGCCCGCTCAGGACCAGGGAATCGATGATCAGGTGATGGCCGAGGCCGAGCGGATCAAAGGGGAGGTCGAAAAAGTCGCCGCGGAGCTTGAGCCGGTGCGCGAGATGATGGAAGTCGAAATGCGCGTGCTCGGGGACCCGAATGAAGGGGTCCGGAAAATCCCGGATGAATTGGGCCGCATGATGGCTGAATTCCGCACGGAGTACACCGGCTACAAGCAAAAATACTGTCTCTCCATCGAACCGATCGAGATCAACAAAGGCTATAAATTTATCGAGGAACAACTCAAGGCCAAGCAGCCGAATAATCTGCGCATGGCCGGCGCGTTTTTACTGAACGCGCCCTATCAGATCAACAACTATCTGGATTTGATCGATGACTCGCTGATGGGCGAATTGCGCGGGGAGACCTCGGTGCCTTTCAGCGAATACCTGTCCAAGACCAAAGAGCTGACCTGGGCGCGCAAAGTGGACAAATTTCTGAAGCGCACGAGCCCCGCCGAAAGCGAGTGGGTGACGCATGTGAGCGCGGCGGAAAAACACGTCCGTGTGATCGAAATGAAGGTCAACGAAACGATTTTTAATAATTTTGCCAGCCGCAAGATCAAAGATGTGAACAATTTCTTCAGCCGTTCTTTTATGTCCAGCACGGGCGGACAGGTTACCCTGAAGGCCATGGTCACTTTCAATGTCATCAATGAAATTCCCGTTTACGCGGACCTCTTTTGGAAAGGGAATTGGCCGGAGCTCGCGGGCGAATTTGTCCGCCGGAGGATCCCATTCGGCTCGGCCGCGGAAAAATTTTATATGGGGGAATATCTCGGCGGTTGCTGGGACACGGTCGTGACATTCGTTCCTCCCACGGCTTTGTTTCAGACCGCGTTGGAACTCGGCAAGACGTTGGGCGAGAAAACGTGGAACACGGCCTGGGATGAGGAACTCAAGACATTCATCGATGGCCTCTATGACACCGCGGAGTTCGAATTGATCGGGGTTGAGGAGGTCGGCGAGAAAATCCAATTGACCCGGTGGAAACTCAACAAGGTGACCTATAACGGCACGGAGGTCGAGGTCGAAAGTTTTATCGAGAAGAAAAGCGGGCAGATCGCGGAAATGAAGCAAGCGGCCAGGGACTTGACGCGCCAGACACGGTTCCCGGCAGAATACATGCTGGACGGGATTACGGCCTGGCTCAATGATACGTTGCGCTCGACGATCGCCCAGAAGGACCCGTGGCTGGTGCTCATCGATTCCATGATGAAGAACCCGATGTGCGGCCCGGAACTCAAAGACCATTTCTCCGATCAATGGTATACGCGCTGGGAGCAGGTGAAACTGGAGTTTTTCGTCCACATCGTCAAGACGCTGGAAGAACGCAAATCGGCCGAACAGACTGCGATCGATAAACAGGACCTCGAGATCCTGAAGGAGCTGGAAAAGATCGCCGGGGAATTGAAGGTCAAAAAAGAAGTCATGGCGAAGCTCGAGGAAGAGACCGGCAGCGATTTTATGAAAATGATTTATTCGATCTGGGACACTTTGCGGGGATGGAAAAGGAGCTATTTCGGACAGGACGCAAAGGTCTGGGACATTTATAAGGAAGGCATACGGATCACGCAAAATTATTTGAGGACCTACAAGGCGATCCTGGATGCGCGCACGGCGGCCGAGAAGGCGTACCCGGCGGGTTCGGGTATCGAGGATTCCGGAGTCAGAATTTTGACGGGGCCTTATTTCCTGGACGGCCAGGCCTCCACGGACGAGGCGGTTTATGCGCAATGGGCCGGCCTGCCGCAGGATGTTCGTGAAAATCTGACCGTGAAACTGACGGACATCAAACGGAAATATATTCCGGACGGCGAGCTCGATGGCGGCGAAGCGAGCTACGACCAGAGTACCCTGCGAAAGTTGTGTTATCACGATATGTGGCGGCAAATCTGGAGGCACGTTCACTCGCGAATCGGTGCGGTGGATCTTGCGGCGGCAACGCCAAGTGAAACGGCCCAACCGGCTTCAGCCCGAACGTCCGAAAATGGTTCAGCGCCGGCGGAAGGGACCGCACCGTCTCAGGCGGATGAATCCGGCACGAGCGGTGACGGCAATCAAACGACAAGCGCCAACGCCGGTACCGGTGATGATGCCGGGACCGAGACTGAGGCGGAAGTGAAGCCTATTAGCCCGGAGCTTGCGCTTGAGCGGCACAAATTTCATGACGGGGAATTCGACCGTTTGATGCGCGAGTTCGAATTGCACTATTTCCGCAACCGGGGCGACGTGCTGATGGAAAAATTGCGCGTGTTGACGGAAAAGGCGGAAGGTTTGGCCACGTCCGCACTCGGGCTGATCGGCGATGCCGCAGCCATTGCGGAGGAGGTCGAGGCCGGTCTTGAAAAAGTAAGCGCCGACCAGGCCCTCTTCGAAGAGCAGGTGAAGAAACTTCAAGACAATGTCCGCACGGCCACCGAATTGGCGAAGACAATTCACGATCAATATCACGTCAATGCCGAGAAGGCGACCGTCTTTCTCGCGGAGACGGCGACCCGCATCGAGGCTTTGAGCCTCGACATTTGCGAGACCGCGCAGCAAATCAAAAATGCCCAAACGTCCCGGGAACGCAGCAATCTTTATGCGGGCATTCCGGACAAGCAGAACAAGCTCGGCCCGATTTTGACCGACAGCCGTCAGCAAATGGAAGGCGTCAAAAGTTACGTCACGAGCGCAAAAAATGATTATGAAAAAATCGTGGCGATCCAGGCGCAAATCAAACCGGTGGAAGGATTGGACAAGTCCCTTGAAAAATGTCAGGGGCTTTTGACCCAGCTCGAGGCGGGATCGGCCAAAATTACGGAGGCCGGCGATAAGGTGGGCGAAATCGCGCCGGTCATGGCCGAAGCGGACCTAATTGCCAACGAACTTCGCGCTCTGATCGTGCCCATTCAGGAAACGGAGGAGGGTAAGGCCGCGTTACAGCAAGTGGACAATTATCAAAAGCGTATCGAAGATGCGGCCGGCCGCTTGGCCGGGAAAACGGAACCGGTAAAACAACGGCTCGAGACCGGCAAGGAAAAGCTGGCGAAACTTCAGGAGCAGTTGACCGATATCAAATCCAGATATGATGAGGCGATGAAGGCCTTGTCGAACGGGGGCACGGCCGAAGGATCACTGGGCGGTGCGTCAGGGTGCAAAGACTCCACCGTTTATCTTCTGGAAATGGCGCAAGGATATATGGATCGAATTGAAAAGGCCGCGATCGACGGCGCTTTTTGTGTCACGCTGGCCCAGGACCTTAACGCAAAACCTCCGGAGAACAGCCCGGCACAGGGTCCCGCGGATACCGGTCAATTACCGGCCGTTACCTTGGTGACCGTTCCCAATATTCAGGGGATGAATGTTTCCGATGCCTATGCCGTGATTGATAAAGCGGGGTTTGTGCCGAACGGAATTATTTTGGGGGATGCGCCCCGGCAGGATTTGAGTCAAACCGTCAAGGAACAGTTGACGGCCGCAGGTCAGCAGTTGGAAAAAGGGTCCACCGTGAGTTTTCATTATTACGGTAATTTTGATGTCAATACGTTGTTGAATTCGATCGATTGTTCTCCGTGGCCGGGGGCCGTCGCCGCGCTTGAGCCCGGTACGAACCGTCCGGTTTGTATGTGTTCGGCGGGCGGTGTCTGGAACGCGTCACAGACAGCGTGTATTCAATGCGGCGCGTATGAGGCCAATTTCTATGCTTTGCTTCAGGCCGGTAATTTGCAGGGGGCCCAGGGAATTTTGCAGGAAGCGATCAATTGCGGATGGGCGGGGGCCGGAAATCAGGCGTTGCAGCAAGCCTACAATCAGCAGCAGCTCATACAAGGTCAGCAAGAAAACCAATGCCTCCAGGTTTTGAATGATGCCTGGGGCGCTTTGCGTGCCGGTGATTTAAATGCCGCTCAGGGACTTGCCAGCCAGGCCCAGTACATGGGTTGTCAGGATCCTTCCCTGTGGGATGCGATTCAAAGCGAGATCGATTTCCGCAATCGTCAACAACAGCAGCAGGGCCAGCAAGCTTTTATGAATTTGATGATGCAAAATATCAAAACGCAGGCGGAAATTATCAGCGGCGGTGGCGGTGGATTCGGCGGCGGAGGAGGTGGCGGTGGCGGAGGTGGTACAACGGGTGGCGGCGGTGGCGGTGGAACGACAGGCGGCGGTGGAGGCAGTGGGAATTGTCCCGGCGCTGTTGAACTTTTGACCATATGCGCACCCGGGGTTAAAGGGGTGAGCGGGGGCGGTACGGCTTCGCCGATGTTCGGAGGTTCGACGACCTCGAACTCGGGCGGCGGCGGATACTCCAGCTCATCGAGCTCGTCCAGCTCCTCAAGCGGCAGTTCCGACAATGGGTTTCAAGGAATTTGGGGCGACAAGAATAACGGCGGCTTTACTTTCAATAACTAGGCGAGGTTTTTTCTTTATGCGGACGAAGACCAGACTTTTTATTTTAGCATTGCTTTTTTATTCTTGTGCGCTCAATCCTGTCATTCAGGCGACATTGCCTGAAAGTCCCGAGCTTCCCATGGAAATCAGCACCACGTTGGTGGCGCTGGAGGAAACCCAAGGGAAACCCGGCAGCCATTTTGAGTTCGATGTA
>JAQTOZ010000134.1 GCA_028713205.1 Candidatus Omnitrophota bacterium | reverse complement strand
CCAAGAGCAAGACTCGATGAGATGCCCCATCAGCGAGGACGCAACCCATCGATCACCAAAAACCGGGTTGATTTTAAAATTAGATACTTCGACACCTTCCCATCGTTTTAGCAGAACCGCTGCAGATCCTCCTACCCGGTTATTTCGATCTGCCGCCACATAAATCAATCCCTTGACCGGAGTATCTTGTGCCCCGCTGCCGATATTGTTATGTTCGACAAATCGATTCGACCGCCAGCGCAAATAGGCCGGCTGATCCGTCACATCTTCAATCTCAACCAATTGGGATAAATCATTATGCCGGGCGAAATATCTGACATGAATCGGCCCTTGAATAATTTCGGCAGAGACTTCAATCTGACCGTCGGGTGCCTCATCGGAAAAAGGTTTGATATAGCTGAATTCAATGACATCCTCCGACATTCCTTCTTTCTTGACCTGCTTTGATTTAAAACCGAGACCGGCAACGGTTTGGGCCAATGGCACAATCAAGTCCCGCATTTCAAAATAGATCATGGGCCGTTCATCGGTCAGGCGTTCATCAATCAAAGTTTGAAGGATATACGTAAGAATGGCCGCTTGGGTCTCGGAATCGCTTTGCGAATCAACCGCCAATGCCAAAAGACGGACACCCCACACTTCCTCTTCAAAGGCAAACACTGCCACCGTCTTTTCTCCGTCAAGAACCATCTGATTCTTTGCAGATCCCGTTTTCCACCCCTCCCAGGAACTGTCTGAAATCACAAAGCGACCTGCGCCCGCCCATTTCCGATCATCATACATCATGCCACGAGTCGAATATTTTTTCTCCTCGGCCGCTGTATTATTTCTCATCTCGGACCGTTTCTCGATAACCGCATCATCCTGCAAGTCCAAAAACTCGGTCAACAGGGCCGTTTTGTTTTCAGAAGCAGCCAAATCGAGCAAAATACCTTTTAATATCAGCGAAACCGCGGACGGACTCAGGTGCAATCGCTCTGCGATCTCCGCTTGCGTGAGCCCTTCCAAAAAGCGATACCGTAAAATCGCGGCGCGGCGTTTCGATAATCCTTGAGTCAATTTTCTCCACAAATCTTCGCGCATCATGGTCAATTCGGCCGTCCCGGGCTGGCTTGGTTCGAAAAACGTCAAGGGCTCATCCTCCGCATCGGCGTCGCGACTCAGATCGACCCGATGAATTTTCCCGACCTGCGTTCTATTGATCATCGTCCGCTCGGACATCGAGGCCCGCATACCGTCCCGGATCGCCGAAACGGTTTTATTCCAAAGATGAGTGTTAAAGGAGGCGCCGCGCAGGGAATCAAAAGACCATATCCCGTTGAGCAAACCGTCGGTTCCTATACTGTGATAAAGGAAAAACATGTCCGGATCCCTCCGCATGAACCGACGCAATGTCCTCAGCTTCGAATCATGAGCGAGACATTTCAATGGCACCGCCAGATTAAATTCCGTTAAGATTCTTTGGGCGGCAATACCCGACATCATGACCGGCCGGAGATATTCGCGCTGACCGGCCGATAGTGTCGGATCCCATTGGAATTTTGGCGTGTCGCCGTTTTGCCGGTCCTGAATCAAGGAAGCGACCATCTGCCAGTGCTCTTTCCCATAGACTTTGGATGTGCCGTGCATCGCACGATTCGATCCCGTCGCCCGGTAAAGCGCTTCATCGGCACGCCGGACCAAACGAAGCAAATAGTCAGTTGCCTCCGGACTGAGCATCTCATCCGGCATCAATGAAAGGAAACGGTCGGCAATCGAGGAACTTTGCGTAAGACGAAGGATATCTTCACGCAGAGGCTGAGTATCCGCCGGTTCAAAAGCATTCGGAACGGCAGCCAGCATCCGGCTCCGGACGCGCTCTTCATAAGAAGAAATCGTCCCCCTCGGCTCCCGCTGATACAAATATCGAGCATAATCGCGCCGCTGCGTTTCGGTCAAAGACGCTTTATGTGCCGCGAGATCGCTCCTCGGGATCCAATGATCGTCAAACCAAACGCCGAGTAACTCGGGACTCTTGGAGTGCCATCGATAAACGCCGTAAATCGCGGTCTGTTCCTGTTTTAATTCGTAAAGACTTTTATCGGCCGGTGAATAATAAAGGCCCTCCGCCAATTTTCTCCACGGCACCCAGACAAAATCCCCGGTTTTCACAGGCGCATGATAAGACAACCAACCCCAGCGCCATTGTCCCCGGTGAGACGATGTTCGAACTTTTACCTGATTGAAATCGAGCGAAGGGGTTGGTTCGGGCGAACCGATCAGAGTAAACCAAAGCGTTTGAGCAACTTCTCCGTCCGCGGAACGGCCTTCCGCATAAACGGTCTGATAAGCGTAGCTCCCGTCGGAGTGGTTCATGTAAACGGTTGCCGTTCCCCTTCCGAAGGAGAAATTGCCGATCATATTTTGGCCGAGCGCCGAAAAGTGACCGTTCTTATCGGTTCTGACATTGGTAATTTTGATGCGGGGATATTCCCGGGGATCAAAACCGAGATTGTCTTTCCTTTTTCCCCGGTCATAGCTACCCAACAATTCATAGTCCTGCTGCCCCGCATGTTTTCCCCAGATAAGCTTAAATACTCTCGGCTTTTTCGACGACGCAAGTTTCGCCTGGGTGATGACATATTGTTGCGTGGCCGGCGCCCAGACAAGATAGGTTTGTGTCATTTTACGAGCGGCCGAAGTTCCGAACTGCGCCGCGGATGGGATTCCCAGAACGTGCAAATTTCCATCGGTATCCAATCTTTCGCTGATTTTTAGTTCGGGAAACACCGCTGCCCAGTTCCGTCCGTGGTCCTCAGGCGCCGTATCCCGGTAAGTATAAACAAGCTCGTAGGATGCTTTCGGATTTCTCCGCCCCATCACGGTCTTAAATTTGAATGTTGTTTTACGCCGCCCCTTATGGGCAACAACCTCCACGGGAAAATAGCGGCCGGCATATTTTGAGCGGCGCAATAAAACGCTGGCCGTCCCCCCCGCAAATTTCCTCAGATAAGCGATGTCCCCGAAGCCCGGAAGGTTCACACGACCTCTTTTCGGATCCAGAGGGACCGAGTCGATCCGAATGGTCTCATAATCTGCCAGCCATTGCGCAACCAAAGGACGCCAGCGGTTTCTTCTCCCCTGGTACAGCAAAACCCATTCACCCCGGGAAGTTTTTCCCCAAATATCTTGTGAAGCCTGCCCCGCGGCTGGAAGCTTTACGGGGCGTGTCTCGGAGCGGAGAAGATCAACAGCACCATCGCCGCGATCGCGTTGATCTACAGACAACTCCCCTTTCTCGACCTGTTTCGAACGCTGGCGGATACGCCACACAAAATATTGAAGAGCACGACACCACGCGCTAATATCCCGCAGATGACTGGTGCGCAAATTTCTTGACGATCTTTTCAACCCATCGATAAAACCGGTATAGTTTTCATTCAAGCCGTCTAACAGAAGCTCTTCGACCATATCTTGCTGGATCGCCGTGAAAAAGATACTGTGCAAAGCCATCGTAAAAAACGCATCGCGGACAGCATCCAGTGATTCAAAATCAATCTGTTTGACTTCGCGAAGCAACTGTTCGAAGGTAATCCCGAATTTCCTCTTCAAGAAAGCCTCCAAACCTTCCTTGCGGTATTGGCGCAGCGATCCGATCCAAAGAAATGCTTCGGCATCCAGCGATTCCTGAACGATCGCACTGATGCACGTCAGCATTTCCAGTTCGAGAGTCTGATGTCGAAATTGATTGTCCCGGAAACGGTTCAGCAACTCATCCATCAATTGCACCGCTTCGAAATATTCGCCCGCATCCAACAGCGCCAGAGCCCGGTCCACCTCTTCAAGAAACCTGGGGCGCCATGTTTCTAAAGCAGTCCTGACAAACTCATTTTTGGGATTCCAGACGCTGAGATGCTGTTTCAATAGTTCAAGTCTGGCGGCGGCCAATCCCGTTCGCACCTCCGAACGCGCGATTTTCTCCAAGCTAACTTGAGCGACCCACGCAAGCGCTCCCGCAAAATCGCTCTTATTGAAAAATCCCGAGGCAGCGGCCGCGTTCGATTCGGACTCCAGGGCAAGCATCGCCAGGACCAGGGAGAGCATTCCCCAATTCTTCCGGTTGTCGTCCTGAAACGAAATCTCATGTGCCGTCGGTGTGATACTCCGGCTATCCGCAACTTCCCTTCCCAATGACAAGCCATCCTGCCGATAATCAACATCCATGCGCAAATCATGCCGGCCGTAATTGGTCATCTCGAGGACATAAATAAGAAAATCAGCGATGAGCGCCTTCCGATCCGATGCGACCTCCCTCCATCCCGCTGCAGTGTGTTCCTGAATCTCGGCCCGCTGAACTTTCAAGGACCGCAACAACTCATGGTCCCAGGTGGTAAACCGGAATCGGGAAAACCGATTCCGGCCATCACGAATATTGAAAACATATAAGTGTTTTTTTTCATCACGCGCAATCTTGACCTCAATCGACTCCTGCGCAACACGCCTTCCTTCCGAACGGGTCTCCAGCAGTTTGGGGTCAAAGTGCTGCAAGTCGACATCCTGATACACAATTTTGCCTTCCCCGTCACGCTCGACGGTTACTCCGGGCAATCCGGATATCCCTTCATGAAACACCTGGGCAACGGGATCATCGGCCTGAATCCGGAAACGCGGCGAACCGATATGAAAAACATGATATCCGCGGTCTTTGAGGTAAATCAGAAGCTGTTTTCTCAATTCATAACCGATACGCTGTTGCCGTCGGTTGGGATGAACAAATAGACCTTGGTCCTCGATGGCATGAGCATCGGACGGATCTTCCGAAAAAGCCCAGGCCGCAGCATGCTTGCCGTCTTGATAAGCGATCAATGCGTCAAACTCCTGTTTCCATCCCAAGGGCCGCCAGAATAAATGCCTGAAATTTAGCCATTTCTGGTTCCTGCGCTCATCCGGAGTAAGATCATGATAGAAGCGGAAGGTCAGCGCTTTTTGCGCTGAGGATACGGATTGCGGAGGACGCAACCGATCAGCTTCATTCCGAATTCCGAATTCCGCATTCCAAATCGGCTCCTCCCGCATCTCCGACCGATTCGCAGAACGACTCACTCGATTTTCATCCCAATAGGGCTCAAGCAATTTTTCGGTTTGCCGTTTGGACGGCGGGAAAAAGGTCCTCCATGTCGGCGCGAAATCGGGCAAGACCCCGTATCGCGTGTCAAAATGTGCGGCCGCAAGCCGCGACACGGCCAAACCGTAATACATCAAATAATTCAGCGCCGTTTCCGTCCGCCCGGTCGTTTTCCCGCGAATCTCGCCATCAAGATAACTGTCGTCCGCATAGACCCAAAGGTCCCACGGTTGAGTCTTTCCCGGCGTGTAGGACATCACGGTGATACTGGCGTTATTGGATTTGCCCAATTTCTTCCAGACGGTCTCATATTTATGATAGGGGATACCCAACATCTCCATCATGGCTAAGAATAACGTGACACCATGCGTCCCAATCATGACTCTGGTATCCTGCCCTTTGGCAATATCGTCGTTAAATAGGCGCTGGAGATCTTCCTGCACTTCCTTGACTGCATACTGTCCCGGAATTTCATAGGCCAATGGATCGCCCATAAAAGGTTTCCACAAATCAAATCCCAATTCTTCGAAAAAGGCCAAAGGAATTCCCCCGCCGATCGGGGTCAAGAGCGCTTCACGAAGGCTTGTTACGATTTCCGGCCTTTTACCGCCTTGTGTTGCGGGTCCCTCGACCGTCCGATAAGCCCTTTCGAGATCACTCGTCAAAATACGGCCGAAACGGACCGCCCCGCGCGGACGTTTCGAGAAAAAGGTTTCCAGCGCATGCGCTTGCCGGATCCCCCGCAATGTCAGCGGCGTAAAATCGACAAACGACTGCAGATATTGAAACAGATTCGACATGGATTCGCCGTGCCGCACCAGCACGATCAACTTCGAATCCGAATGATCTCGTTCCCACTCCTCCAGCTGATCGAAAAATTCCCGGACCGTTCCGAGAAATTTGGGCTTCAACCAATCCAATTCTGCGGCCGTCAATTGCCGCTTGGCGGGAATACCGCGCATTTCGGAGCGTTCAAGCGTCAATTTTCGCGCTTGGGAATCGAAACGCAAACGAGATCTGTGCCGGTACAGGAAATGTTCGAATTGTTTCCGGACCTGCCCCAGTAGTCCCCACTCCGCTTGGTTCACGGGGATCGTGATAACGTTGGGATTGTATTTCGCCTGCGAACCGCGGAACTCGTTGTAAGGGTTCAAACCGGGATATTTGAGAAAATACTTTCTTGGATAACCGGCGGTCGACCCGATGATTTCGATCAAATCGTTCGTCGACCATTCGTTTAACCGAACCCCGGAGGTCCGAAACCTGCGTACCTGCCATCCGTCCCGGATCTCCCGTTCCCAAAGCTTGTCCGCCGAGGCTTTTGCTCGCATCAAAAAAGGCGGAACCGTCACGATCGCAATCAACGGGTTTTTCTTCCCTTGGACGAACGGCCTGAGGACATTACGGCTATAAGCAAAGTTTTCAGCCGTCGCGCGCGATTGCTTTTCAAAGGCAAACACTTTCGAGTCTCCCACCGGAAGACCTGCTTTCGCAAGAATCCAACGGATCACATCCGCCTCGGGAATTTCCTCCGAATCCAACGCCTTTCGCAGCCAACGCCTTTCATCCGGCGTCAAGCTACCGCGGTAATGGGCGATCGTACGCCGGATCATGGGAGCGGTGCATTTCCCCCGCCCGCCGGAAATCACAACGGGAACCGCGATCCCTTTTGTTTCGAAAATCTCTTTCCACTTCTCCGCAAATTCGAGAATCGGCCGCACATAAGGATTCCCCAAAACGACAAAGGCATCGGGAATCGTGTTTGTAAAATCATCCGCTTCGGAAAGACGGTCGATATATTTTTGCCCGACCGAAATGAATCGCGCATCCTCGCGGGACCGCGTTCGCATCTCGGAACGATGGCCGTCCCAAGTTTCGGGCCCGTAACCGGGCAGCCAGTTGCCATCCTTATCGGCATTCGCGGGGATAATGGATCCGTCCGGCATGGTGATGTTACCGTGCATCACCCTTCGCAAAGTCTCCTGCACGGTCATCGTAGAATAAATGCGATATCGCGCTGGCTCACGTTTGACTTTCCAGCGCGGCAAAACCACGATGCCAATATCGCGCATCTCCCAGATATTTTTTCCGGGGTCGATCTGCCGCCACTCGGAGGTATCGGCCGCCAGGTCCAAAACAAGATCAACACCCGCCACCGTCAGACCTGCATAATTCTGCAGCGTTGGCTCATTCGGTAAATTCGTTTGATAAAACAGCCACCCTTTGAAACCGTGTGCTTCGAGGATTTTTCCGCTCAAGCGGGCACTGTAACCGCAGGCGTGCGGGAAATCCCCGTGCTGCATCAACGCCGGGCGGAGTTTCCCGTTCAAATCCAGGAGGGCCGCATTGAAACGATCCAACTCTTCACGTTCCACAGGGCTTAAACCTTGTTGAACTTTATCGTCCCTTTTGGCCGTCTCGACAAAATGGCGGACAAAATCGTCTTCCGAAATCTGCCGGACCCGAATAAAAGGTGTATCCTCACGAAAAACACGCAACCCTTCGTCATAATAGGCGGCATTGACGTCGCCGCGCTGGATGAAATGGTGATAACTCATCGGATGCTCCCGGGCATTCGGAGCATGGGGATTGATCTCAAAAAACGTATCCAAAATTCCGTTTTCATTGAAACGTTTGACGGTTTTCATCCCCTCAAACGCCGGGTCCTTCGGAATCTGATACAGGATCCGCTCGTTATCTTTCCGGATGACTTCAAACTGATGGAGGCGCCGGCGCCAAAGCTTCATACCCTGCCGTGCCGGTCCCACGCTTGTGCGATCGACCATCCGCACGGGCACGCCTTCCACTCTCTCGATCTCGCGCAGGAGCTTTTCTTTGTCTGTTTTGGAACGTTTCTCTTTCCCCGTAAAACGTAAAAAGACATCCATCAGCTGCGCATCTTCCCAAAAAGGTGCCGTTCGGGTTTCGGAACGAGCGGCGATAAAATCACGGATGGATTCGGGCGTAAACAAAGGGTCGGCAGGAATCCGCTCTGCCGAAACCTCTTCGAGATAACGGTTCAACCATTCGGCCGCTTTTCGTTTACCTTCATCGGGCCCGTACTTTTCTGCCATCCCCTCAAATAATCCGCGCAAAACTCCTTCACGGAGCCAGCCATCGTAAGGCGGATCATCCACAATGTCTTTGTGCAAAGCGGTTAGGAAGTCAAAACTGAAGAGATACTGAATGAAACGAGGTATATCGACGCCGCGAACCTGATCGCGATAAGCAATCAGTTTGGCGTCCAATTTCGAAACTGCGGGATCAACATCATAAATACCGTAAGTTTCACTGACAAACTGATCGTCATTGAAATTGACATCACCGCCGGTACTCGTCAGATCTTTCACGCGTGTCCCGGCCTCCGGATCATAAAAATAGGTCGCCAAACGCGCAAAAGCCGCGATGATTTTTGCAGTCCCGGTCCCCTTGATTTCGCCGACAGCGGTACCGATATCCGAATTCTTCGTAAAATTGCCGGGGGTTTCTTCATTGACCACATACTCACTTCGCGAAGCATAGACAAGTTCGGAGTGACGGTCTAAAAAACGGCAGCTGTAGCCATAAACATCCCGATCATTAACCGGAAAGGAACCGAGCGCGATCACGGTGGTCGCATGCCGGTCACCCCGATAGGGCTCCAGCAACTCAAATTCGCGTTTAACGGTTTCGGCAGTGTCCGGTGATTTAGACGTCAGCACCGTAAAAGGAGCCAGGCGGCCGTCTCTCAATGAAGTGATCACCAAATGAACATCTTCAATATCCCCATATTGGATTCTGACGGTAATCACGGGTTTTTTTAATTGATTCAGGCTAAATTCGGAATCTCCGGTAACATCCTGAACCGACGGGATCAATATCCCGTCCCGATAGTTTTTGCCCATGAGAACCTGGCGCAGCAAGGCCTCCGATTGCTGAACCGAAAAAGC
>JAQTOZ010000133.1 GCA_028713205.1 Candidatus Omnitrophota bacterium | reverse complement strand
CTTCAAGCGTTCATCCATAAGTACACTCTCTTTCCATGGCATAGAGCACCTCCGTTATGCCATTATTGAAAAAAAGTGTTACCCATGTCTCCGGTACAAGGTGTAACCTATGTCTCAGGTCGCACATTAAAGAAAAAGTACGTCCCGTCGAGACCCGGGAGGGTCTCGTACGGGATCGCCACGTTGCGATACGAGAGTCGGACGGGCGAACGATCGCAACGCACCGAATCGAACGGATTCGGTGTTTCCAGCGCGATGCGAATGATGGGGATTCGAAGGGAGTCCCGCATAACACGACAAGAAGGAGTGTTAGGTTGCGGGACGAGTGGCCGACCCGAAGTGAAACGGAGGGCGCCAAATCCCCCCCCCTCCGTACTTTTCCTGTTGAACAAGATGCTAAAGATTCCTCAGAAATATCTGCGCAAACCTGAAAATTCCTGTGAAATCTCAATTGTGGCCACGTGGCCGCAATTGGTTGGCAGGCCGCCCCATTAAGATATCGAGTAATAAAAGCACACCAAATCGAACGGGTTGGTGTTACGTAAGAAAAGAGAAACAAGGTGGAAAAAAACATGAAAATTTCAAACTGGCTTCAACTCATCTTGGCGATTACGCTTTGCCAGGCGGCGGGAGTCATCGGTTCATTTTATGCGGTTCAGGCAATCCCCGAATGGTATGCGACGCTTCAAAAGCCGATTTTCAATCCCCCAAACTGGATTTTCGGACCGGTATGGCTGGCTTTGTATTTTATGATGGCGCTTGCGCTCTATCTCATATGGCAGAAAGGGTGGAGTCAAAATAAAATCAGATTGGCAACAGGGGTGTTTCTTGTGCAGCTTGTTTTAAATGCGCTATGGTCGATCATCTTTTTCGGTATGCGCAATCCCTCACTTGCTTTTGCCGAAATTATTTTGCTTTGGATTTCTATCCTTGTTTCGATTGTTATGTTCGGTCTCATCGACAGAAGGGCCTCCTACCTTTTAATGCCGTATGGGTTGTGGGTTTCTTTCGCTGCAATCCTTAATTTTTACCTCTGGCAACTGAATCGGTAAGTTGGTTTAACCAGTCCCTTTTTCCAATCGCAATATGGTTTAAGGGAAGGCTTTTCCTCATTTCATCAAAAAAACCCATTCAGCAAACCCCTCTTAAAAAGCTACATTTTGTTATATAACGCTATATATCAATGTCTAGCAGTTTGATTTTCCCGATAGCATCGGGTATCTTTTCTATCGGGTATGTGGGTAAGTAAATAAATTTAAACAACTAAATAAAGATTTTTAGTATATAAAAAACGGGGAAATTAGGCGGAAAGCAACGAAATTAAATCGACAAACAATTCCTATGGCTAAAAAAATGCCCATGAAGCGTTTGCTTACTTCGTTCGTAATGGTAAGTTTTGCCGTTACGAATCACTTAATGCCGGTTCCATTCATCTATGCCGCGGAATCGACGGTAGCGGTTTCTCTCAAGGAAATTCCGGAAGACCCGGCAAAATTGTCAGTCCCGCCCGAAATAGGAAAAGCGCAAGAATCTTTCAAAGGTGATAGTCGCGAATTCGTACTCATCATTCAAGACGCCCACGCGATTCCCGATGCCCAACGAAATATTCAGAGGCTGATCAACTACTATCAAAAACAATACGGAATTCAATTGGTCGGAATCGAAGGCGCGGCCTCAAAATTGGACCCGCAAATTTTCAAGAGCTTCCCCGATAAAAAATCACTTAAAAGAGCATTCCGGGAATATCTCAAGAACGGTGAACTGACCGGAAGCGCGGCCGCCGCGATTTTTAATGAAAGGGAAGGGGATTACTATGGCCTTGAGGATCGGAATTTATACGAAGAAGGACTCGGGTTCTATTTAACGGCCATGGGACTTGAGCCGAAGCTTCTCGAACAATGGAGTGCCCTGGTGAAAGATTTGGGATCGCGCAAAGAAGCCGTTTACTCCGGGAAGCTTCTTGAAATAGACAGGAGCCTGCGGAATTTTCGCGAAAATCACGGGGACTTGATGGCGGTTTTGAAATTGCTGGCGACGGTCAAAAGACCCGAAAAGAAAACGGAGCTCGCGATATTACTCGAGGAAGCCGAAAGAAACGGTCAAACCGGCAACGCTGCGGATGCCGAAGTTAAAAAGATCGCCAGACAAGTCGAGGAACAGCTTCAATTGCAAGGAGGTTCGAAGGATAACAAAACGAAACTCATGCTGTTTAACGAGCGGTTTCAAAGTTTTCAGACAGGAAAGATCACGGCCCAGGATTTCGCGATATCTCTGAAGGAGCTCACGGCCGGAATGAACATGCCCATGAAGGTGTCCCGTGAACTCGGGCAACTCATGCAAATTCAAAAGAGAATGCAGGCAATCGAGGGCGTCCGGTTCTTCCGGGATTTTGAAAGCTATGCCGATTCGGTGAAGGGAAAACTTTTCCGCAATCATGAAGAACGCAAGCTTGATCAGGAAGGACGGCAGCTTGAAATTCTGGGAAAACTGATCAAGCTTGAGTTGAGTTTCGAAGAATGGAAGGAGATGGCCCAACTAAGAATTAAAAGCGAAGGACAAAGGGCTAAGGATCAAGAGCTAAGCGGCGATGGGCAAGGCAAAAAGGGGGCGCTTAGTTCTTACTCCTTAGTCCTGAGTCCGGACCTTGAGCCGCATATGGCATTTTATGGGAATGCGGGCAAGCGCGATCAAGTTCTCTTCGAGAACTTAAGAAAATTAATGAAAGGTCATTCGGCAGATAGGAAAGACCCAAACGCCGCTATTTTGATCGCAGGCGGTTTTCACGCCGAAGGCCTTACACAAAACCTCCGAGAGGAAAATATTTCCTACCTGCTTCTGATGCCGAAAATCGAATCGATTCCGGAAACCAGCCATTACCGGCAGAATATGCAGGGAGAAGTTTCCTGGCGCGATTATTACGAAGTCGAAAACGGAGAAATCAGTTTTTACAAAGCCTTTGTTCGCGGGACACGGGATCGGCTGCTTGAGGATCAGGAAATCAGCCGCGGCCAAGCGCCGGCCGATCAACCCATCACGCCGGAAAATTCCGCCCTTTTGAAATCTTGGCGCGAACAGATTATCCGTGATATGGCCCAAAAGGGACAAATTGAGAAAGCCAGCGAATACACGAAATTTATCGATGAAACGGCGGAGCAGGGTGTCCGTCAAAAACTGGTGCAAAAGCAGGTTGAAAAGGCCGCGGAATTTGTCGGGGAACTGCGCAAACTCGAAGCCGAAGGCCGCCTCAACCAGGAAAGCATTCTTCAACTTTTAAAGCCTGCGACGATGGCGGATGAATACAGCTACGCCGGCCTAGCGGCGGGCGACTGGGGGCGCGTTTTGCCTGCCAGAGATCTGGCGATGCTCGCGCGAGGCATCGATACGGGGCTCCCTCGGTTGCCGGTTGCGGTACGCCAGGCTCCCGTCACGCCTTTGATCGAAACCCCCGCACGGGCTGTTCCTCCCGCCGCGGTGAATCGCGCGGAGACCAGAAACTTACCCATGAAAGCGTGGGAGATCGGCCGCATCTTGCGCGAAAACCACGCGACCTGGAGAAGCTCCTTGCGTTCTGCGTTCAACGTTTGGGCCATGCGGGATCAGGCCTATGCCGATTCAATATTGGGCATGGCCCAGAAACTGACAAACGGCCGGGCCCAACCCGGCGTTCCGGGAGATGAACTTGCGAATGAGCTTGTGGTTTGGGGGATCCGGCATGATTTACTGACCCATCTATTAAGTGTTTATCCGCGCGATCAGCAGACAAAGGCTGTCATTGCGAGAGAAACTGCGGCTTTTAACCGTCTCATCGATGTGATGGCCGATCTCGGTATGGATAAAGGGCTGGCGGGATTAATCATTCAGGATTTAATCGGACGGCCCTATGCTGAAGTTGCGGAGAGCAGGCAAGGGGTTCTGGATCCGGGTGGGGCGGCGATGATCATTGCCGATGTTTTGACTGAAATTTTCCCGCAGGGAGAGCGCCGCAATCCGGATGAAGTCGAGGATATCGCAGGACGTCTTGCGAAAATTGTTAGGGCTCGCGAAGAAGGCGAAAGGAACCAAATTTTACAGAGTCTGGCAGGATATTTAGGAACCGAGGGAGTTTTAAACTATCAAGTTGCATTGAATGCTTGTTTGCATAGCACAACCGATGAAGTGTTGGCGGCTTTCCGGGATCTCAAGAGTGATGAACCCGAAGAACAGGGCTGGCAATTGCCATTCGACGAGTTTACCGAAAATGCCGGCGAAGGTTCGATTTCGGAATTATTTGGTGCCAAGGTCACTGCCATGTCGTTGGGATTGATCCCGGTTGCGATTGTTTCGTTTCAAGAAATTCCCAACTTGAAATATGCGCCGGAAGGGACCGAGTTTATGGTCCGGAGGCTTTCCATTTATGAGGATGCGGAAACAAGAAAACAAGCCGAGGATGCTGGAAGACCCGTGTGGGCCGTGTTTAAAAATAATCCAGCGGGACGGGCCGCATTTGAAAGAATCAATCAATTGACCACTCAGCGGCATGCCTTGGAGCAAAGTCCGGGAGGCATTCCGCTTGAGGAAGAAATTTGGTTGCGCTATCAACAAGGGTTAGCCGAAGGCGCAAACCGTCAAAGCATTTTTTACAATCTCATCGGCCGGTATGGTTCGCCCGAAGGTCCCGCACCGGGGTATTTGATGGGGCAATATGAAGTGGATGAGGAACGCGCAAGATTCGTTCACCGTGCTTTGGTACAAAAAGCTCTGGAACATCAAGACGATCTGGAACCTGAAGATCGCGAGATCCTCTGGGAAGTGCTCCGGGACTATCCCGATTTCGGCGAACAGCGTTCGGAAACCCGGAGAGTTACAGATGAAGAAGTTGCGGGAAGGATGGCAAGGCTAAATTTAGAAGCGAATTATCAGGTTCCCAAAAGCGGCGATCCAATTCCCGGCACTGAACAGCAATTCAATATTTTTGCACGACCGGTATTGTCTCCTGATGGAACTTACCTCCTCGTACCGACACTTTATCGAACTGAGCACGGCAATGTGCCGACTCTTTTTGCCGTCCCGATCGATCCTACGACCGGCAGATTCAACGGACAACCGGCACGCATGATCGCGAGTTCGATACGGCCTATCCCCGGTCATGAAAACCGGCATTGGAGTCTTGATACGCTTAATCCAACTCCCGGGACCAATCCTTATTATTTTAACTCGCAAGGAGAGTTGATCATCAAACAGATGTTTTCCGATCGCGATAGACGAGAAACATTTTTAGAGACACTGGCCGTGAAAATCGGTCCTGATCTTGTAGTGGAAAAGGTGGATATCCTCGAACAAAAACTACAACAACGTTCGGAAATGAGGCGGCGCGATTTTCTCGGAATGATGTTGAAAACATCTGCGGCGGTGGTAGCGGCGGCGGTGGTTCCGGGGCTCACCGGCTGCGGATCACAAGTTGTTACGGAAATGAGCCGGCGCACCGAATACGATTCAAGTACCGACATGCCGGTCGGGCTCAAACATCCGATGCTGCAATATGAGCTGGGGCAGATCGGGCCGGCCATTTCGGCAGGAGATGCCGCATCGTTTTTAAATCAGAAATTACAAGAAGCCGGAAACGAATGGCGCCGTTTCGGCGGGGCCGGAGCAGAGAACCGGGCGGAATTTGAGAAAACACTTGCGGCCGTTGCTTATATTCTGGACCGCGGCAGGCATCTGGAGCCCATATCTCCGGAACAGCGGGAAGCGGCGATCAAAGCGCTGTTTTTTATTTTAAGGAATCAGTATCCGGAAGAATATGAGTACCCGAGTCCCGTCAACGGCGAACGGGATTATCAGTTGATCAGGGCGGCGATGCTCGCCTTCGCCTATTTGGATTCGGATGAGCGGACCTCGGCTTTTGTGGATTATCAGGGCAAGCAACGAAGCGTGTGGGATATGGCTTGCGATGCGGTGGTGACGACGGCGCAAAAGGAAATTCCGTGGGGCGAATATCATATGGGGGAAATGCCGCGCGTATCACCGGAAGAACGTGTGGGACAGCGAGCCAGTTTGGAGGCATCCGCCATCTGTCTTTTTTATCCACTTTTTAGAAATTTAAAGCGCAACGGTAAATCAGTTTACGCCCGCGCGGCCGGCAATGTCGCGAGCCTGAGCAGGATCAAAGGGTATCTGCAGGCCCCGCATGTGGAACTCGTCAGCGGTACGGTGTCCAACGAAGCGCGAACCGTGTATTTTCAAATCGCCGGGGAACCGGTCGCGCCCTTTGTGAATTGGAACCAGGTCCGGGAGCGGGATATCACGGATGAAGAAATTGCCGGGTTGTCGTCAAAGTTCAGCCGTTATCTGATCCATTATTTGGATTTCGGGCGCGGTGATCTCAGCGCACCCATGGATCTACAGGTCAGTTTAAGTCTCGGCAGTACCGTTACGGAATTCGAAAACTGGCAAAGTTTTTGGGAAGATGTTTTTCGGGATTCAGGATATGTTTTAGCTCTGTTTACAAGCGGGAAATCCACTGCGCTTACAGAGGAAAGACCCACTGCGTTTGCAATCAAAACCAGCGCTGCGGACCAGCATCTCAAACGGTACAATCGTGCCGTAGAATTTGCTTATCAAAGAAGCGGCATTCCCGAAGGAACCCAAGTTCATATCGCGGATGTGCTCAGGGTCGGCGGCATGCTGGAAGCCGCACCGGAAACTCCCCTTGATGAATTAAAATCGATTTTAACCGGACAACGCGGAATCAATCCCAATGATTTTATCACGGAGCATCTGGATTATCTGATTTATACCGCGGAAACGGGCAGGATAAGTGCCGCTGTGCGGGCCGCTTATCCCGGCAGGTTGTTTCAGCCGGCGACCTGGCAGTCCTTCCGTCACCGCCTGGGCCGTGACTTTCCGCCGCTTTTTACGGAAGAGCAAAGCCGCGACATCGCCCGTTATCTTCGGGAAAACTGGGATGCCTTGAATCAGGACCCCGCGTTTTCGGAATTGCCGCTGCCGCTGCAGCTCCGTCAGCTGCGCGATCGTCTTGAATCCGTCCGCGCTCCCGCGCGTTCGGAGATGCGAGTCGATGATCCGCGTTATCTGATGGCTTATGTGCAAGACAATTGGGACCCTGATTTCTTGAGTGCGACAACCGGTGCGGGAATAACGGCTAATCAAAGAATTGCCATTGCCCGGCCGGATTCGGAATATCCCGTGTGCGCGATCAGCTTTTTCGGAGAGCTTTCCGGAGAACGAACCGACTATGTGATCGATAGCCGCAACGGCGGTATTTTCCGGATCCAGATCGGTCCCCGGGGGAAGATCACCCGGATCGAGATATCGGAAATACTGGAAACCGGACGGGGCTATTCTCCGCCGGACGACGCCGCACAAAACATCCGTTTTATTCGGGACAACGGAGGCAATATTTTTGTCAGGAATCTCGGCGCGCGAGATATCCCGTTTGTGGCACAGAATTTTCCCAATCCTGATTTGATCGGCGATGTGATTGCGGCTGCCAAAACGGGGAAAGGATTAACGCCTTGGCAGAGTCTGGAGAAATACCGGCCGGGAAGGAATCCCACGGTATATTCACCCGGTGTTGGCGCCGGCGCGGACAGCGTGCAACTGATCGGCGTCGATCGTGCCGCGGGATATGGAGCGCAAGCAATCTTCGGGGAAAAAACTTTTTATGCGATTTTACCGAACGGCGATGTCCTGAAAATTTTACCTCCCGACATAGAACGGACATGGATGGCTCTTGCTCCGGAACAAAACAGAGCGGTTCCGGGAGCCCGAATCTATACGGACGGAATATTTGCTATTCATGTTTTGGAGGATGGAACGTTTTTTGTGACCCATCAAGATCCCAACCAGGAATATTTTTTAACGCGGGCCATGTTCCCATTGCCCGGATTCCGACCTTCACCGCGCACGATGGCGGTTGCGCCGGCCCGTTCAGAGTCGCGGCGAAGAAGAGAACGTCAGCAACAACAAGAGCGTACCACCCGGCGGAATTTCGTTGTGGGCGCAGCTATGGCAGCGGCAGCAGCCGGGGTGGTTGTTGTGTCGAGCCTTATATCCGAAAAGGAACCGGTCCCCGAAGAAACGCCGGAGCCTGAGCCGGTCAAAAGCCCCGATGATGTGCTCGATGAGCATGTCCGGGAAAGTGTCATCGGTCTGTGTGACGAAATACGGCAGGAAATTCCCGCAGATGATCACAGCCATGAAGCCATTCAGAAATTCGCTGCCATGATGCGCAGGCAAAGAACCGTTTGGGCGGATGCCGCAAACGAAGAACAAATCATCGCGGCGACGATGATTCAGGCCGGCAACATTTTGGGGACATATTTCAACCGCCGTTATGCCGAGGCCCTTTTTTCGGACGAGGTCCTGGCGGATTCGCAAGGGAAAGCGCTGGCGAAGGCGGTTATTTTGAGAGAAGCGCATTTCTTTATCGACGTGAACCAGACCGCCAATTATATCGTTTACGAAATATATTCTCAGAGAATGGAGCGATACTTTCTGGGCCGCCCGGTTCCCCAAGAAGGCGTGTTTAACACGCGCGATACGGAACTCCTGGGTTTGGCACAAAGGTTGTTTGCCGTAAAAATCGATTGTGAAATTCGTCCTTACGCGCGGTTGCATCGCTATCTTTCCCGGCACGGATTAGGAAACCGGCAGTCGTTGGAAGCGCTCGGTGGCAAATTGCCGGCACTGGCGCCGATGCTCGGCAAAACATTAACCGGTATGGTTGAAGCAATGGCGACGATGGGCGAAGATAATGTCCGCGTTTACGAAGGAACGGACGAAATCAGCTGGCGCGTCGCGGGACATACGGCCCAGTCCGCTTTCGGCACGGCGCTGAAGATAGTTGCCCAGCATGAAACTGAACAAGGCCATGTGAGAAGCTGGGAAAACGGAGTTCCGGTCGGAGCAAACGCAGAATTTCTTGCCTTTCTTAAAGATCCGGCCGTTTACCGGAATGAGGAATACGAAAAGGCCTTTCGCGAGGGGCGTTTGCGCGCGCCCCAGGCCCGGCCAGCCCGCTCGGAGATGCGGCGATTTTTGACGGATAAGCAGATTGACGAAATAAGCGACATCGTATTGCCGCAGCTCAGTGGAATGGT
>JAQTOZ010000132.1 GCA_028713205.1 Candidatus Omnitrophota bacterium | reverse complement strand
TGGGAAGCTGGTGCAGCACCTTGTTTCGTTTTAAGAACGAAACAAGGTAAGGTGTTTGGTCGTTACAACCATTGCAGTAATCGTTACGGATCTTTTTCAGTCATGCGGGGGTGGCGAAACTGGCAGACGCACTAGATTCAGGGTCTAGCGAGGGCAACCTTGTGGGGGTTCAAATCCCCCCCTCCGCACGTTTTTTGTTGAAAAAGTACGGCATCACCGGAAATTGATGATTTCCGTGTGATGACCGGTGGGGATTTGAAGGGAGTCCCGCAAAACGCGAGGAAAGCCGAGCGTTTGAAATGCGGGACGGGGGGCCGACCCGGATCCCGCCGGAGGCGGGAGGAGGGCGCCAAATCCCCCCCCTCCGCACGTTTTTTGTTGAAAAAGTACGGCATCACCGGAAATTGATGATTTCCGTGTGATGACCGGTGGGGATTTGAAGGGAGTCTGCCCTTTAAACGTTTTTTGAAAAATACTCCGTTCTCTGAAATTAAAGAAATCCTATGACACAAATCGCCGTCAATCGAAAAGCCCGCCATGACTTTTTTCTCTTCGACAAATATGAAGCGGGGATCTGTCTGCTCGGGAACGAAGTCAAATCGATCCGTGAAGGGAGGGTCAATTTAAAAGACAGTTTTGTGCGCGTGATACGCGGCGAAGCTTATCTGGTGAACTGTCATATTTCCGCCTATTCTAAAATTCAGGGACATGTCGAAGTGGATCCGACCCGGCTTCGCAAACTCCTTTTAAACCGGGTGGAGATCGATAAACTCTACAGCAAAAGCGCTCAAAAAGGTTTTTCGATTGTGCCCACCGAGATGTATTTTAAGAAGGGCAAAGTCAAAGTTGAAATCGCTATCGCTCAGGGGAAAAAGCAATTTGACAAGAGGGAAACGATCAAGCGCAGAATGCATGATCGGGAGGCGGCATCGGCCATTAAACAGCACAAGCGAAAAGGCCGATAAATAAAGACCCAAGAGGTAAGCGATAAGTTGTAAACGGTAAGCGATAAAAAGCGCAAAGGTTTTACGTCATAGGTTGTGCGTTGTAGAAAAAATTTATAGCGCACAGCGTACGACATACGGTTTTTTAGGTGCTCAACATAGAAAGGTGACACATGGCGCGAGCATTCGTAACCAAGGAACTGCGTTTTCAAGCGAAAGATGAAACCGGTCTGTTGGGCCGGGTGGTGCTTGCCTTGGCCGTTGAAGGAGTTTATATCAATCATCTTTCAGCTTATACCGTCGGAGATAAGGGGTATCTTCAAATGGTGACCAAGGACAATGCCAAGGCCAAAAAGGCCATCGATTATTTCATCCCGAATATCGAAGAGCGTGATGTCCTCATCGTGGAGTTTGAGAATAAAGTCGGGACTTTGGCGCCCGTCGCTAAACTCCTGGGAAGTCACGGGATTCACATCGATTATGTTTACGGCACCAGCGGTGACGGATTCAAAATTGTCGGTGTTTTTTCCACAAGCGATAACCCGAAAGCTGCAGAACTCATCAATCAGGATTCCGGCGCCTTGGGCGTCGGTTCATGAACGGAAAACCGCTAACCCTCACGTCTTTGGCGCTCTGAAAATCGCTTTGACCGTTGACCTTTATCTCCCGTCTTTACCCTCTCTCTGCGAATGGCTCATATGGTATAATGTGTCAGTTTTTTCCGATCTTTTACATGGGGGTGACTAGTTTCGACAGGGGAATGTACTTTAAGGGATGCATGCAGAGGTTGTCAGGCGGCCTCTTAAAAACCTGACAAAACATAAATGCTGACAAACTCAGCTGGAGCGACAGAGCTTGTGGCCCGATGACGGCACCGAGCTTTGCAGCTCTTCCTCTCGCTGCTTAACTGACAGCGACGCCACGGTTCTAACACCTGCTAAGAGCTAGTGGCGACACCCAGCAGGTTGCGCATAAGATTGCGTTGTCCGGTCTTGTGCTAAGTCTTAGGATGACTCGTTCTCAAGGATCCCGGTCATAGGAGACTTGGGAATTAAATTAAAATACGGCCTGAGCATGGAGAATCTTTTAGGGTAAGTCTCTTGGACGAGGGTGCAATTCCCTCCACCTCCATAATTTTACCTTAGAATGCGAGCCGGATGATTTCGAGATTGCTGCCCGATTATATCGTTTCGCCATCTCGAGAGTCCGGTTTCAAGCTTTTTGTAGCCACGTGAGTGTCCATCCACAAAGTGTCAGGTTGACTTTGTTTTTGTCCAATGGACGATCCCCCGGTTTTTTCGATATCCAAACACTTCAACGTATCCTCATTGCATGATCATGCTATGTCCTGTTTGCTCATGCGTGAAAGAAATTGCCCCCCATTTGAAAATATCCCATCTGCGTGTTAACTTTTGACGTCTTTTCCCATTTCGTTCCTATTTTAAGAGAGAGTAATTAACATAGGGGGGGATAATCTTCTTAGATTATCCAGGCGATGAAAGAAGTTCAAAAGCGTCTCACAGCATTCATCAGTTTGATCTGTTTTACGTTCAGTTCATTCGGCCTGACTGCCGAAGCTTGGGCGCAGATTCATCCGATCCAACTGGAAGTCCGTGTCCCGACGGGTTTTTACTTTGATCTGCCGCCCGAATACGGCGTGATCGAAAAATTGATGACCGGCCGCGGCCCCACCATTTTTCACATCCAGGAACCTCACGGCAACTACGAGGCCCAAAAAAATATCCAGTCGATCCTTCACCATCTGAAGGAACGGTACAATGTTGATTTGGTGCTCCTGGAAGGAAGCGCCTTTAAGCTCGAGCCGGAACTCCTGCGTTTTTATCCCGGCCGCATGTCGACGACCCTGGAGATTGCCGAGAGATTGGCAAAAAAATCGATTGTGAGCGGGCCCGAACTTTTTTTGGTGCAAGAGCCGGCGGCAGAGGCCTACGGGATCGAGAATCTCAAGGCCTACGTGGACAACGGCAAAACCTTTACCGAGGTCTTGCGGGAAAGGGAAAAGACAGCCATCTTTTTGGAAAACATGGATTTGCAGATTGAACGTCTGACCGGTCCGTATCTCAATAAAGAACTTCGTGATTTTCTGAAAAACTTGGAGGCGTTTGAGGATCGAAAGCTCCCGCTTCAGGATTGGCTCCAGTGTTTGAAAGCAAGTGCCGCCCGGCATCTCAAGGTTGATTTGAGCAATCCCGTCTATCAAATGGACTGGCCGATGTTGCTGCGCGTTTTTATGCTCAAAGAATTCGAATCCAAGATGGATCTTGCGGCCTTTGCGGATGAGCGCCGGGCCTTTCTTAAAGCGCTCCGGACGATTCCCCAAGATATTCATGACGAAGTCGCGAAGCTCCTGTCGTCGCCGCTTTCCCAGAACCGTCTTCCCGATCCGGACACCGGACTGCTGTTCGAAAAAATGGTCTCCTATCTTCCTCCGGATTTTCAGTACCACGCCTATCCCAATGTCAATATTTTTATCGGGCATCTTATCCTTCAAAGCGAGCTGAAAGGCGAAGGCCTTTATCAGGAGATGCATCTTTTAACGAATTATGTCGCGGACAGACTGGCCGCCACCGATTCGGAGAAGAGAGTCGTGAACCTGCTCAAAGACCATCGCTTTTTGAAACATCTTTTTAATCTGGAATTGTCGCCCGAAGATTACAACGAACTGATTGAACGAGGGCCAGGCATTCGACCCCGTCAAGTCATCGGCCGGTTTCTGGCACTCAATCGGGAAGGGCGCGTCCGGGATATCGAATTCAGCCATGTGGCCGAGATCGAACGTCTGTTTTCCAAAGCGCTCAACTTTTACCGGGGCGCCAAGGAACGGGACCAATGGATGCTTAAAAATATTGAGGATTGTTTGAAAAAAACGAAGAAAGACAAGGCCGTCGTTATTACGGGAGGATTCCATGCGGGGCCCTTTGCGGAATTTTTCAAAGAACGTGATTACAACTACGCCCTCATCACACCCAAGGTGACCGACCTGGATCACAAGGGGCGCGAGAATTACGTGCGCTCCATTTTGCAAGGTTACCTTGCCCCGTTCAAGTTGGTGACCTCCACCTATCGCGATGTATCGAAAGGGATGACTTCGGCGGGGAACATGATTTTACAGGAGCGCAATCCGGTTCCATCCGATGCCGTGATCGCTCGTGAAATATTTGAAAGAAGAATGGCCGACTTTTCACCGGCTTCCCGCCGGGCATCAACACAAATTCAAAATGAGCTGACGACGATGCCGCGATTCAGACCTTATCACGGAGTACGCGTTGAAAGGGATCGGCATGAGGGCAAACGGGGCCACCGAATCATTTTAGGCGCGGACGGTCCTGAAATGTTCCGGCTGTGGCTGGGGCCGGATGACCAGTTGGGTGATGTGCGGCCGGAGAACTATCGGGGGCTTTTGGCTGTCCTTGCAGAAGATGTCCGCCAGCGGTCCGAATTACGGCAGATGCTGCCTTTGGGTGAGGATTTGGAAGGTGCGGTCTTTGTACCGACCTCTGGAAATAAAATCTCTCCTCCAATTCCAATTTCTCGAACTGCCCGGGAAGTCGTTCAGAAATTACGGCGCATGGTGACCCGGCCCCGGTCGGGGCAATGGATCGACGCCATCGACTCGGTTTCAATTTCTCGTTTCGGGTATGGCATCACTGGCGGCAACCGGGCTCTCGGCGCGACCGAACCGGGAAATTTGCCGCAGGATATCCAGGGATTACTCTCCAAGCTGGATTTAAAGGTCGAGTTTGAACCCGGCGTTTTTGAACATGCAGACAGTATGGCCGACACAGCCCAGCTTTTGCCGCAGTTGGCGGCATTTGTCAAAGTCCATCGGGACATGATGGCCGAAAAACAAAGTCACAAAGTCCGGATAAGAATCGGAAGTATTGTCATTGAGCCTGCGTCTGTGACCATCGATTCGCTACCTACCGCAAAACTCAAAGCCCGGCAAGGTCAGCGGGACTTGTGGAGAGAATTGAAAGTCATGGCCTTTCGGGTGCGTAAAATGCAAGGGCCGTATTTACAGCAGGTGGATACGATTTCGTTGGACTGGGAAAAAATCAGCGAAACGAACCGTTCGGAGATGCGTACTGTTACCTTGAGGCTTAACGATGCTGATTTCGTTAGACGGCATCGGTCGATGTGGAGAAAAAAGCTGATGGATGGGGTCATCTGGGCCTCTTCGGATCCGGTGTTGGAATCTGTCGATGGTCATTTGCGAAAACGTCTATTCCAACCGACCCTGGTACGGCCGGACTCCAAAAGACCGGCCAGAGATGAAATCCTGGACCCGACCCCGCCGCGTGAAGTTGCAAATCCTGCTTGGATGTTCGGGCACAATGCCCCACAGTTACTCTACCATCTGCACCTGAATGCCCGTGAATGGCGCATGCTGGCCGAAAAATCACCGACACTGATGTATGAATCACTTTTGACCCCTGAACATGAAGTCCCGCTTGGTCTTACCGATGAAAATTCGGTTTACGATTTACTGATCTACCATCGCGTGAGTGGGGCCCATGGATTCGTCAATAGTTACGGGATTGGCGGGGTAAACCGGCTTCATGATCATGTTTATGATGAAGAACTGCCGATCGATTTCTTTGCCGTGAATTTGTTGGAACAAAACGGGACGGTCAAGATCTCTGAACTTCGGGACGTGGACGGGGCAACAACCGTATTTGAAAGCGCGGATGACCACGAACTTGCGCGGTGGGTCGTCCGGCAAGCAAGAGAACTCCAGGAGAGAAAAATCCCGTATCAGACATTTTTGTCCGCCGGCAAAGTTATTTTTATCTGGCGTGATGAAAATAAGGCCAAACTTTGGGACATCGAAATGCAGGAGTTTAGCGGTGAATACCTGACGGCACAGGCCGTCGGCGGGTTGCTGGCCTATCCGGACCGGGTATTGCGGCGTTTTACGCCTGAAAGCCATCGGGAATTGCTAACGTCGATTACTCAGCCTAAGACGGTGCGCGATGAAGTATTGGCCGCGATGTTGTCACGTTCGGAGACGCGTCCACATCGTTTTCCTCAAGTCGAGTGGCCTGCGGAAAATCAAATCCTGGCACATGTCGAGACTGCATTGGAGATTGCGGCCGACTATCCGAATAAACCGGGCGCTCCGGCCCGGGGGTCTTATCTGCGTTTCGCCGATGAGCGCGGAATGCGAAACGTTTATTTTATTTCGGCCCACGCGGCCGGCGGGCATACCATGCCGATTACCCGGATCGAACCGGACGGCCGGCGAGTTCCATTAGAGATGGAACTCCGCGATGATCCGATCGAGATGGGCTTAAACGAGTACAGTACCATCTACTATTTGTTTAAATATTTGATGATGTATTACAACCAGAATCCCGCTCAGGAGTGGGCGCGAGTCCAATCTGCGGCCGTCCGTCAATACCCGCGTCATTTTGGGATTGTTTTGGACTACACCGTGGATTATGTCTACGTCCAGATCAATGAAAGTGGCTATTTTCGTATTCCTCGCCGAGACCCTACGAATGTGCATTTGTTTATGGGGCCCACAAAGCAAGTTCCAAACCGTCCTGTGCAATGGACGGAAACGCGAGCGATCGGCCAAATTTTGGGTGACCGGGGCGTTGTCAACGTGATCCTGACTGGTTTGCAAATTCGACGGGTGTTGGCGCTTGTTTTGCGTGACGCAGGGATCAACACTTCGCTCAACGCAGAGGACATTGCAACCGCTCTTCAGCAATTGCCGTCTGCCAACCGATCGGAGATGCGCCTCGAATTCTCCCATCTCGAACAACGCCGGGGAAAGACGGTTTATCTTTTTAGCCGGGCTTTTCCCGATTTTCAGCAGGATGCCGCAAAACGGTTTTTGGAATCGCTTCCTAAAAAGAAAAGTCGTCAATCGATGGGGATTATGGTCGGCGGACCCGCCGGTACCATGATCCTGTTTTTGCCTGGAAACAGCACCGAACCGGATCTCAATGTGGACGACGTCATGCGTTTTGTGTCGCAAGAAAAAGTCATGATGCAATTGGGTCCATGGTATTACCAACTCGCAGGTGACAAAATTCTGGTTTATGAATCCAATGATCTGGAACATCCGGTTGGCAGTACCCAAGACCCGGAGATGACGGATCTGATCGGCGGTTGGGTCCAGGGGCTATTGCTGTTTATGGCCGCGCGAGGAAATAAGCCATGGCCTCCGGTGATGTATAGCGCGACTTTTACGCAAAAAGGGCTTGAGATGGAGACGGAGCACTTTCGTTGGGGCGTGGACCGAAAAAGTGGGACCGTGAGTGTCCGTGCCGGCGAGGCAGATCCGGAGTCCATCGCGATGGTTGCGATTCGGGGATGGCCTTTGATGCGATTTGCATATGCTTGTGTAAAAAGTAAGCTGAGCGGACAAAGTCAGCCGGTTCTGGCGTTGCCTTCACAAGAAGAGATGCTGCAAGATTTGTCCGTTCTGAAAAGGTCCGAGGCGCGCGGCATCAGCAATGACGCTTATACCGTCATTTTGAAACATTTCCGCGATGCTGCAGTGCCTATTAGCCCCGATGAATGGGGCAAGGTTGAACATCAATTATCGGACACTCAGTTTGTGCATCTCGGCCAGCAAGTTTTTTACGCGTCCGTCCCACCGGGCCCTGAGCGCCAAGTTTATGACAGCCGTTACGCCCGGTTGAAAGAAATTGCGGCAAGGCGGCAAACGGAGTCTCGATCCGAAGTCAGAATAGGTCCCTACACGGAAGTCGATGAGCAGCAATTTGAAAGCGAAAGGAAAAGAGTCATCGGCATCCTAAGCCGAAGCGTTGGTGTGGCGGACGGAGACGTGGCTCGCTGTTTGAGCGCGTTGGAAAAGCCGTTTACGATGCCGGCATACCGGGTTTTGGAAATCCTTAATCAGGATTATAAACCGGGGGATTTTGAAAAACTCAAACAAGATATTCGTTGGCTTTCCGTCATTGCCAGACGCGCTGAAAATCCGGAGATCGGCGAGAATCGGTCGGGTCCGTGGATAGCCCATCGGGCATTCCGTGTCATCGGCGATATCGCGCAAACCGGACTCTTGACCCGTTCGGGCGAGAATATGCTCGGGGGGGTATGCGCGACTATTATCAGGGGGTTGGGACATTATGACCCGGTCAGTTTTTTGGTGGTGGTACTCGATCTCGAAAGGAATCATTATTTTACCGATCACCCCTTTAAACGCTTGGCGGCCGTGTCCGAGACTTATGAAAAGCTGGTGCAATTACCGAGGCCTCTGGATGATATTGTGAGGGGGACGTCTACGACCGGCTTTGATTTGTTGGCCCACCGTGGCTTTTTTACCACGGGCAGTTTGGCTGGTGATTTGAAGCGATTGCGCCAGTTTAGGAGGATAAGCGAGATTGCAGGGGCCGAATCATTTCACATGGCCGATATCCTCGAGCAGCTTTACAACCGCCATTATTTTGAGACAGACGGCGAAGACCGTTTGGCCCGACTGACTGAATTCATGACACGGATTCGTGATGCGACCCACCGGACGGAATTTGCGGATGTCATGATGACGATGGGGATATGGTTGGCCTACGGTGAGAAAGGGATCGCAGATTCAAGGACGGAAGATGGCAAAGCAAGGTTTGAAGAACGGTTGGAAAAGCTTGCGGAGATGATCGAGTCATTCCGCGATGTCTCGGTCAGCGGAGGATCGACCCATCCTTTGCGCGGTGTTTTGCTGGTGATTTTGGCTCTCTATGAAAATGGATATTTCGACGGGCCTGAGGAATTTTCAACCCTCGACGAGGTCGCTCGCCAGTTGCATCGGGTTGTTGAAATCGACGGTCCCCGTTTGGATGAACTCTTGGATAATCTTTATATGCTTGCGGGAGGGATACACGGTGCCCGGCGACAACAAGCTGCGTCGCCGAGGGCTTTTTTCGCAACCGGTGATGTGAAACATCTTGCGGATATTTTGGAACGTGTATCGGCGGTTCCCGCATTGGCCCCGGAAATCCTGAATGTGGTTCAACAGTGGCATCGCAGGGGATATCTTGGTTCCGGCGATCAATCCCGGGGAAAATGTCTGAAAGTGCTGGAGGATATCGGCGAACGCTATGGATCGGTTTCAGCGGAAATATATGGTGCCCTCCATCATTTGACGATGCAGGAGTTTTTCGGACGGGGTAAACTCGATGAC
>JAQTOZ010000131.1 GCA_028713205.1 Candidatus Omnitrophota bacterium | reverse complement strand
CTGCCAATCCCCTTTCTGTTTCAAACTGCCATACCGGATTCCGATCCCCCAAGCGTTACGTTGACCATCGGGATACGGAGCTTGTTCATCGAGATTGACGGCATAGTCCGAAAAGAAAGTGGCCGTACGTTCAAAAACGCTCATGGAATATTCATTATAGATATCCAACACTTTAAAGGCCTTTGCATCCAAAGTACCATCGCCGTTAAGATTCGTGTTGCGTCCCGCGAGGCCATCGAAGTTGGAGTTATGGGCATAATTGGAATAATCATAATAGGCAGCGGAACTGTTCAATTTGGGTTTGTATTTCCCCAACCAGGGAGCATCATTGAGATCAAAATTCAATCCGCCTTTGTACGCAAAAAGCTCCGAATCCGAAGCCGCCGTCGTATTTTCCGTTAGAATGAATTGCCCGAGCGTGGTATAGGCGGAAATTTTGTTCGTGAGTTTTACCGAGAGATGTTCATACGCACCTTCGGGTTCCACATCATAATCCCAGACCATTTGGCTGATGACCTTATAAGGATTCTCAAATTTCCCGGCACCGATTTTCACATCCTGGATCCTGCCAAAACGTCGCGCCACCCACTTCGGATTGTAAATCGCATAGGCACGATCGATATAAATACCTTTTTCCGTGAAAAGTTGCCCCATGGTTTGATCGACCGATGTCGGATCCGTCATTTGTCCCGAGGCTAGGCGGACTCCGATTTTCATGTCCTCATTAAAGGCCTTTTCAAAGCCATACCGGAGGCGGAAACGAAAGCGGTTGTAATCCCGCACCGATTTGCTGCTGCTGTCCAAGGCCTCATAGCGCAACCGAAGATCACCGCCCCACGTAATCCCTTCGGCCCACTTCGGAAGCGTAACCTCTTTGGGAGGAGGCGCAAATGTCATCGCTGGAGTTTGCTTTTCGACCTGTCCGTTCCGCAAAGCCCCGATTTCCAAATTTTGTCTTTCAAGCATGATCTGCTGTTGTGAGACAACTTTCTGGAGATCACCGACCATCCGGGCCAACTCGTCGAGACGCGCCATCACATTAGGATCTCCTTGATAAACCGGCGTATCGGCATGCACCGTCAGAGTCAACGTCATCAAAAATGATAGGATTAATCCGCAAGATCGCAATAACCTTTTCATTTTGTTCCTCCCGGAAGCGACTTGTAAATCATGTTTAAAAATGTTGTCTCGATTTTGAATCCCTTTCAATGAACGACCGAATCCAATGATTCTCTACCCATTCAATTGTCTAGCATGTTGGTAGACAAATACTAATTCGCGGCAATCGGTTTTGCAAGATAAAAATCCCGATCCGGCTTAATCAAATGCATGTCATCAAAACGACGGTGAAGGCTGTCGTGAAAAAGAAAGTCCAAATGTTCATTATTCTCGGGGGCATCGCCCATGACTTGTTTCCACACGGTCTCATTTTCCATACAAAAATAGATGAATACTTTTTTCCAACGTTTCCGCAGCTCCTGATAAAGGGCCTGATAGATTTTTACGCGCACCGGACGGAAATAACGCATCTTGCCGTCCACCCCCCGGACGAACTCCCCGGCGGTAATCCGGCTTTTGGGAAATCGTGTCCGGATCATTTTCCGAAGATTGGGTGGAAATCGCAACGTCCCCAGACTGATCCAGGCCACATCGCCTTCGTCGATCGTTTCAGTCAATTGTTCAATCAAACACGTGTACTGCGCCTGCCAATCAGGCACTTCCAGGATCGGATCGAAATGAAAGCCCAAGCGATACCCCTTCGCTTTGGCTTGTAAGGCTGCCCGTAACCGTTCGTCAAGCGAAGCGGTTTTGAATTCTTCGGCCGCAATAATTTCGGACGGATTCAAAGACCACGAAATCACAATATTTTTAGAGGACATCACCGGCAGGTCCGCGATCTCCGCTGTTTTTGTTTTAAATTCCAGAATAAACTTCCGGGATGAGGCATATTCAATCAAATCACGGTTCCATCCGGTCAACCGATCGAGAACAAAGCTGTCGGTCAACTCCCCCGTTCCGATCCGGAACAAACGTTGCGGTGAGCCGGCAATGAGCTCATCGATTTCCCGAAAGACATGATGGACATTGGTATAAGCGATCAGAAGGGGTTGATTCAAATAATTTTGCAAAATGCAGTAAGTACAGTCGAGCGTGCAATTCGTCTGAGTGTTGATCACCCAATATTTGCAGCACAGATAGCTCTCGGCCGTCGCCGGACAGGGTTTGACCAAAGGACCTTTGAATCGGGTAAGCCAAAGCCGCCGTTTTCCTTCCGTCAAAGATAAGCGGCCGGTTTCAATCTTAAATTGTTCGGGATCTGAAACGATTTCCACGGGGACATCTTTCAGCATCGCAAGGACTTTAAGCGTCATGCCATCTTTTTCAGATTCCCGATCGATATAAATCTTTTCAATAAGCATAGGATGCGTTCTTGGCATCAAACCGATTTTGATTCTCTGAATAAGCCAGCATACGCTCAAGCACAATTCTGACGGGACGCACCTTCTCAATTTTAAGCACCATGGCGGTATCAACACCGGACTGGCTTCCGGCCATCGCAACCACGGACTCTCCCGAACCGACGAGATGCGCTTTGATCGCCCTCTCAACGATCAGAAAGCAGACCTTCCCCCCCACGCCGAACATTCGCTCGAGACTCTTTTCGCGACGCGAAAGCGAAGAGATGCCAAAATAATGTTCGAGCCATCTCGTCACCCGAAGAGACGGAAGGAAGGGGGCCTTGTCCTGCACGAAGAACTGTCCGGATTCTTGTAGCCTCTTGATTGTCTCCGGTTCAAATTTCGCGTCCGGGGAAACTCGTCTGGGGTCATGAGTGACAACGATCAATCGCACCGGACATCCCTGGATCATCTCCAAGAGGGTTCGTGCCGTTCGTCCCGTCGTGGATGCCAGAATCAAAGGGAGGTTATGGGCAGATGCCTCATCAAAAGCCTGACGCATCATTTCCCTGGAGGAAGAGGGCAGTGGCATCGCACACTCAATGATTATGGATGAACGGCGATTTCCAAAGAATCGCTCCACGAATGGAAAATGGGTTGATATCCGAATTTTTCAACTTCGCTCACGACTTCCCGCAACGAACGGCCATCCCCGATCTGAAATTGACCGTTCAATTCTTCCTTACTCAACGTATAACCACCCGTCACCGTGGAAGACCCCGCGCTGAGATGCGTCACGGCGATTCCCATTTTGATGATCGCCTTACGGAAGGCCGGCGTTTCCCTGGTCGTTAACACAATGCCGACCTTCGGGATGGCCAATCGAGTCACCGCTAAAACCTTTTGAAAATCCGCATCGGTCACACCGCTGCCCCGGAAGTCAATCCCCTGCGCTGAACGAATTCGCGGGAACGACAACGTCGCGGGGAATGCCCCAAATTTTTGTTCGAGATGCCGTGCGTGTCGCATCAATTCCAAAAAATCAGACTGAAACGGCGCAAGCCCCAGCAAAATTCCACAACCGACTCTCGGAATGCCTCCTTCAAGAGCCCGTTCCATCGCTTCATAGCGCCATGCAAAATCCTTCTTGGGCCCGTTGTGAAGCGACGCATAAATCTTCTGATCGTAAGTTTCCTGAAAAGAGATACATTGTTTGATCCCCTGCTGGCTTAAAAACCAATAATCATTGCGCGACATCGGCGCCACTTCCGCAATAAGATAAAAAGGAAGTTCTTCCTCCCTGAGACGATTCAAATAAACCGCAATTTGTTCGGCTCCGGCATAATCGGGATGTTCGGAAGCGATCAAGAGCATCGTCCGATGGCCTTCATCCCAAAGATAACGTGCTTCGGATATAAATTCGTCCGGAGTCAAAAATCTGCGCTCGGTCGAACGGTTGCTCCGGCGAAAACCGCAATAGACGCAATCATTCACACAATAATTAGAAAAATAAAGCGGCGCGAAAAAATGAATCCTTTTTCGAAAATGCTTTTGGGTCAAAAAACGCGCTACCCGGAAAACCTCCTCCCAGTCGCTGTCCGTGCTCAGCCGGAATATCTGCGACGCCTCTTCGGGCGCCAGTCCTTCATCATTTCCGGCTTTGGCTAAAATCCGTTTAAATTCGTTCTGCATGTTTCAAAGCTCCTGATCCGCTTTCTGCACAAATCCGATTTCGTTGCGGCAATGATTGAGATTTCTCCGCGGGACTTTGGGGCCCCAACCATGCCCGCCGCAATTTCGGCCTCAGAGGAAATGGCCGAATGGATAATGAGGTATCAAACCGCTTCGGAATAAACTTCTTTGATCGCCTGTTCAATTTCCTCCGGCAAGCACAGCATACTCCTAATTTCCTTTACTTTGGCGAAGTGTTTGATTTCATCCGCCGGCCAGGCCTTCAGCGGATCGGAAATCCCCACAATCAAGGTGTCGTCACGCATATCGATCGGCACCATTAGATACTTTTGGGCAATACTTTTGGGGATCATCTCCACGGCCTTGGGGTTGATGTGGGTGCGTTTCAAATCAAGGAATTTTAAATTAAATTGATCCGCCAAGGCTTTGTAAAATAACGTCTTGGGAACGAGCCCTTTGCGAACCAGGATTTCACCTAAAAACTCATGCGTCTTGGACTGCTCCTGGAGACACTTGGCAAGGTCATCCCAGGAAATCAATTTCTTTTGAATCAGAATTTCACCGATGCGCCACATCGCACAACCCCTTTCTTCGAACTCAGGCTCCGCTCAAAGAGTATTTTACGCAATCAACGCAGCTTAGCAAGTCCCAGGTTTGAGTAAATCCGGCGCGTGGCGGCCGACTTGTTGAGAGTATAAAAATGCAGGCCGGGAGCTCCCCACTTGAGAAGGGCCTCGCATTGACGGGTTGCGTAATCAATCCCGTAACTTTCGACGGCGACCTGATCGTCACCGAAACGCAAAATGGCTTCTTGCAGATCCGCGGGAATCTTCGCTCCGCACATGCCGGCAAATTTCTGAATCTGCGGACCGTGTGTGACGGGCATAATGCCGGGGACAATCGGAATTTGAATGCCGATCTTGCGGGCCCGTTCCACAAAATCATAATAGTCCCGGTTATCAAAAAAGAGCTGCGTGATAATCACATCCGCGCCGGCATCCACTTTAATCTTGAGATGTTCGAGATCCTTCCCTTTATCCTGGCATTCTTTATGGCCTTCCGGAGAACCGGCCACACCAATGGCAAAGGCCTTCTGGTACTTGGGATGGTTCCGGATAAATCGGACCAGATCCGAAGCGTACCGGAAACCGTTTGGCACCGGTTTAAATTCCGTTTCACCGGCAGGGATGTCACCCCGGAGAGCGACGATATTTTCGACATGGAGTCGCCGAAGCTCTTCAAGGATGACTTCGATTTCATCGCGGCTGTGGGCCACACAGGTCAAATGCGCGGCGGCCTCGATTCCGATCTCATTCTGTATTTTGGAAACGATCCGGAGCGTATTCTCCCGCGTACTGCCCATCGCGCCGTAAGTCACAGACACGAATGACGGTGCGAGCGATTTGAGCGTCACAATCGTCTCGAAGAGCTTCTTTTCGCCGATTTCATTTTTCGGCGGAAAAAACTCAAAAGAAAACGTCCGTTTATTTTTCGCGTAAAATTCGCTGATTTTCATATTGTTTCCAGATCCCCTTGCAATTTCGATTCTGCTTGCGCCTTTATCCGGCGTCCATCCCCGCCCGATCGGGTGGCACCGTTTTTCATCGGCAAGGCCAAGCGACTTCTGCTACAAAAGGCCCGTTATTTTAAAAAAGTTCTCAAACAAAAGACGGCCGACACGGTCGTATTGCTCAAAGACGTCAGCAAACGGATTGACCACATCCGCTTTGTCCATGGTGCTTAAATCATCGTCCTTTTCATGCCAGATCTCAAGCATCGGTTTCGTCAACTCAAAATGACTCTGGATTCCGTAAGCGCATTTTCCGACTCGCACGACTTGATTTTCGCAACCGTCACTTTTCCCCAGCAAAACCATGTCATGCCCCAAACACACCGTTTCCCCGTGAAGCTGAAAAACATTGAAAGAATCCGGAAGCCCATCAAACAACGCATCGCGCCGGCCTTCCGGCGTCAACCTGATTTCATATCGCGTGCGCGCATCATCCCAAAAACCGATTTCTTTCACCGGAGACTTCACCACTTCCCCGCCTGCGGCTTTAACCAGCACCTGCATCCCCAGACATATCCCGAGATATGGCAACTCACGCTCAAGGGCATCCCGAACACCGTGAAGCTCCGTTTCCATCTTCCCGGTCCGGTCATTGGCGCTGTCAGGGCCGCCCAAGACAATCAGTCCCGAATAACGATTGATCTGCGGAAACGTTCCACCGTTTGTAAAATCAACCAGATGATACGGCATCCGGTATTGGTTTAAAACCTCCTCAAGAATCCCGGGATTCTCATGGGCAATATTTTTAATGATGAGTATCGGTTGAGTCATGGTTGGATATTATTTGAGGCTTTCAATCCGGCAACATCACATCTTAAAACCCAAGATCAAGAGGCACAGCCCGACCGCAAAACCACAGGCCGATAGAACCCTCAATGCCACTATCTCCTTCGTCAAGAGCGCGAACACTAGTCCGCGAAACGGATGGTAGTAAAAAAGGATCAGAAACACCTTGAGCAAAGACAGAAGTAACACGAGACAAACCATCAGAGCGGAGAGCGTACGTACCGCAAACCATTCTCTCCAAGAAAAAATGACGAGAACGCAAAAAAGCACGGCCGCAACAATCACTCCCGGCGATCGTTTCTCCGGATAAACCTTTTGGAGCACGAAATCCTTATAGGCCGACGGTCTGAAAAATGCCGCGCAAGTTGCAAACATCATCAGCGAACCGAAAATTAAACTGACTCCTTTAAAATAAGGCATGGCATCCCTTCATAAGGGCTTCGATCGAATGGTTTCAATCCCAAGATCGCCGTTAACTCACTTTTTCATATTTAAAGTTGTTCTTGATATAATCCCGGAAATAGTTGCCATAAGAAGGCGCCGACATGAGCGCCTGGTAAACCCCTTCCGGAACATCAAGATAGCGGTAAACACCTCCGCTACGAAACGCGATTTCCAGTGCATGGACATCTTTGTCATACCCCACAATAGCAATATCACGCGACCTCACTGCAACATGTTCCATCTCAGCCTCCTTCAATGGTCACAAAAGAGTTCAAACATGTCGGAAATAATCCGACGCAAACAGCACTCAACGATACATCCTAAGATACCGCCTGGTAAGTCCCACAAGAAATATCGGCGTGAGCACAAATCCCCGACAAGGCCTCAAGCATCGCAATCCCTCGTATCCATCCGGACGGCAAAAAGTCACCGTAACCGACCGTTGTAAAAGAAATCACGCTCATGTAAAGCGTGTCAAAAAAAGATACGGCGGACTGTCCCGCCGGAGCGATCACATCTCCGGAAAATCGATAAATCACCGCACACGCAAAAATCAAACTCCCGGCCACCCCCAAAGTGCGTAAAGGGCACTCTCCGTATCCTCAAAGGACATCAGAAAAAAACTAAAAAACCACATAAAAAAACTGTCAACCCGCTGCCGGAAGGAAAGATCACTCCCCACACCGATATCGCTGTCCATCTGTGTTCTTCCAAAACACATCCCCCAAGAACGTTTCCGTCCCGCACGTTGCGAATCGGAATAACAGATCGAATAATTTTTGTAATCGCCTTCTTTTTCATAAAGCAACGCCGCTTCCCGGAAAGGGGATCTCGCATAATCGAAATTTTTGGCTTTCATGGCTTCGTCGGCAGTCATATGGTTGCGTGTTGCCGCACGATTCAAAGGCTGCCAACCGGTATGGATATTCCAGCATGTCGCCACTGCAGCAAAACAAACCGATGATTTCAAAGGTTCCTTGTGGTCCCGATAAAGGCGAGCGGCCTCATCATAGGCAGCGAACGCCTTTTCGATCTGACCGGCTTCCCGCAATCGGCAGGCTTCACGCTCCAGGGCAATAGCCTTTTCAGGATAGGCTGACGCGTCTTTCATGGCTCTTTCTGAAAGTTGAGTTTCCATCAAGAAGATAATGAAACACCAATCCGATCATATTTTCAACAGATAAATACGATCGGTTTCCCGGACACCCGAGAACGCATCGATCCTCCATAGGGTTTTAGGTCCGTAAAAAGCTACGGGATCGGGCCGGAATAATCCCGCAGGACATCTTCCAATTCCTGGGCAAGGGACATCAGATTGGTTTGAAGACCGTCCACGGTGACGGCGCGATCAAAAATCGTTTGGGGACACCCGCTTTTTTGATTTTTGGATTGCCGGTTCCGCATAAACAGAACGATACTCCCGGCAGTCTCCGGGCCGGGGCTCTCATAAAATTGGCGGATCTTTTCTCTCAGATCCGTAATGACCGCGAGGGACTCTGAGGAATTCCTACCCTCGAGCTCCTGACAGGCAAGCTCGATCTCTTGCATACTGGCAACGAGATCGGAATATCGGCGAACCATGGCACCTCTTTCACGTGTTTTCCGATGAGGATTCAGCTCAAGCATTTAAAAATGCTAGTTGTCTCACTGAACGTTCGTGTTAGAATAATCGACCATTAAGCTTACCTCTTGCATAAAATTTTCACCGCCATAAAACGGAGGGATTGTTTTGTATAAAATCATTTCAAAAAAAGAGATGGCCCAAGGGACATCCTGTGAATTTGTCATCGAGGCGCCCAAGATAGCCCGTAAAGCAGAACCGGGACAATTTATCATTCTACGTGCCAACGAAACGGGTGAAAGGATCCCCCTGACCATCGCGCACGCCGACCGCGAAAAAGGGACGATTGCTATCATCTTTCAAGTGGTCGGGAAAACCACGGCGCTTCTTAATACTTTCCGCGCCGGTGACAGCCTTCCGGATGTTATGGGTCCGCTGGGAAAACCGACGCACATTGAAAACTTGGGTCAAGTCATTTGTGTCGGTGGCGGAACGGGCGTGGCCGTTATGTACCCGATCACCCGTGCTTTTAAAGAGGCCGGCAATCACGTCATCGCGATTATCGGAGCGCGCAACAAAGAGCTGCTCATCCTGGAGAACGAGATGAAAGCCGCAAGCCATGAACTTTACGTCACGACAGACGACGGAAGTTACGGGCACCACGGATTTGTCACGGATGTCCTCAAGCAAATTCTGGACCGCGATAAAAAAACCAACGAAGTGATCGGAATCGGGCCTGTTCCGATGATGAAGGCCGTTGCCAATGTCACCAAACCTTACGGG
>JAQTOZ010000130.1 GCA_028713205.1 Candidatus Omnitrophota bacterium | reverse complement strand
CCCGCAGACAATAGACACCAAGAAATCTTTTAAAGAATATGGGGATTGGATTGGCTACCTTGGAAAAGACGCATTGTCAAAACACGGGCAATATGTCGATAGGATAGGCAATTACACCTTATTGGGTCAAAAGTTAAACATTAAAGCTTCAAACAATCCTTTTCGGGCTAAAAAGAAAGAATACAAAAAATCAAATATCCGTCTAACCACACAATTAGAGCAAGAATTCTCTAGATTTAAATTTAAGCAAGTCGAAAAAAGAGCCGAGCATTTCTCAGAAAAAGCGGTTGTGATTTGGAATCTCTGAAAGCAGAATGGTTGATATGAGCGAAAAGAAGAAAAATAAAATATTTTTAGCAATAAAATCCACGGCGGGGAAAATATGGGATGGATTTCTTCAGAACGTCTATTTTTATATCTTTTTATTCTTCGCTGGTAGTGGATATGTCACGCTGACAACATATGTTAAGGGATTCAAAACCTGGGTAAGCGGCCTGTCGCCGAGTGTTCTTTTTTCATGTGTTGCGTTTTTGCTGCTAGCGCTTCTCGTTTCAGTTTTCATTAGCTTAAAATTGCGTGGAAAACTTTCGAGTTAGGGGACAGTCCCCCCTGGGGACAGGCTGAATTTCTTCTTTATCCGAATTTTTATCCGGCGTATACTTTCCCATCATGGCAACATTGAGACGAATGTCCGGTCCAGGTCTTCTGATCGCCCTCTGGTTCCTTTTCTATTTCCCTATCCCTACCCGGTCCGTTTGCGCGGGGACTGTTCCGGTTGAAACCTATGACCAGCTCCTGTCCGCCATCAGGCAGACCCGTGCCGATTCCCGGGCCCGCATCGAATCCGCTGCCGAACAGGAGAAAGTCCGTGAGGCGTGGAAAACCGGCAAGCTGATCGACGAGCATGTGCTGCGGCACCGGGAACGGGCCGATTATGCACAGGCTGTCATTAAAAAATTGGCCGCGGATTTGGGGATGAGCACTTCCGAGCTTTACCGGATGCTGAAATTTGCCCGCACTTATCCAATTGTGGCCACGTGGCCACAATTGAGTTGGGCGCATTACCGGGTGCTTCTGGCGGTCCATGATGAGGCCCAAAGGAAATCCCTGGAAGAAAGGGCCATCAAAGAGCATTGGTCGCTTGCCGAGCTTCGCGAAGTGATACGCGAGGAAGTGGGGCCGGCCCCGGCCCCGGACCCGGACCCGGATGTACCGGATGACGGACCTACCGAACTTCCGGAGATCACGCCCGGACCGCTGGATACGTATCAGATCATCCGCTTGAAGGACAGTCTCAAAATCGATTTGGGTTTCGGCATTTATCGAGATGTTCCCAAAAAATGGGCGGGGAAGTTTGAGGAAGGCAGTATCGTGAAGTTCGAGAACGGAAAACTGAAAGAAGCCGGGCAGGCCCCGCTCTACACTTACCGGGCCCAAGTCACCCAGGTCGTGGACGGCGATACTTTCCACGCGCTGATTGATTTGGGATTCGAAACGACTGTGGCCCAGAGAGTCCGGTTGCGGCGTATCGATGCCCCTGAACTTGTCACGGCCGAAGGGAAGGAAGCGAAAGATTATTTGGAGAAAATCCTTGCGCGTGACCAGGGCCGGGTCGTGATGCAAAGCCGCGAACTCGACCAGCACGGCCGTCCCATCGCCGATGTTTGGGTGCAAGGCCAAGCCGTCGACCGGGAACTCGTCGATCAAGGTCTGGCCGAAGTCGTGAGGCGTTAGGAGATGAGACCCAAGTCCCAAGACCCAAGACCCAGGACCCAAGACCACAGACCTAAAAAACAGTAGGCAGTAAGCAGTCAAAAACTTGTGACGTGTGACTGGAGACTTGTGACGCGAGAAGCAAGACGCAAGACCAGAGATGGAGCACGACCCCGTACGCGTTCCGTAAGGGGCGGCTAAGCGAATCTCGCGTTCCTCGATTCGTCTTAGACCGGACACGGGAATAATTCAGGGTTCGGGCTGAACCCCCAAATTTGGAAGGTGTACCTATGCTATGGTATAATCCGCCATGTTCCGGAAAATAGAAAGATTCCTCAAACAGGACATCTGGCGTATCCGCGCCCGGGAGGCCAAGGGGTTCCGCGGGAAATGTGTCCGGCTGCTCCGGATTTTCCTTCTTTCCTTCAAACAGTTCTCGAGCGATATGTGCTCATTCCGCGCTTCCGCGTTGACATTCTATTCGTTGCTTTCGATCGTCCCCGTGCTCGCGATGTCCTTCGGCATTGCCAAAGGATTCGGACTGGACAAAAGTTTGCGAGAGAAACTGCTCGAGAACATGCAGGGACAGGAGGAGATCTTCGACCGCATCATCGCGTTCGCGGAAAATCTTCTGGAAAACGCGCGCGGAGGCATTATCGCGGGCGTCGGCTTGGCCCTCTTATTCTGGGCCGTCATCCAGGTCTTTGGGAATATCGAGGCCTCCTTTAATGATATCTGGGGCATTAAAAAGCAACGGAGCCTGGGGAGGAAGTTTGCGGATTATCTTTCCATGATGCTGATCGCCCCGGTCCTGTACATTGTGGCAAGCAGCGCCACGGTTTTCGTGACGAGTCAGGTTACCTTGATTACGGAAAAAATAGCTTTTCTCGGCCTGGTGGCGCCGCTGATCATTATGAGCCTCAAGATCCTTCCCTATCTTGTTTTTTGGGGGCTTCTGACTTATCTCTATATTGCCATGCCCAACGGGAAAATCCATTTTAAGTCCGCGCTCTTGGGGGGCATCGTCGCGGGGACCCTTTATCAGATCGTCCAGTGGATTTATATCCGTTTCCAGATCGGCGTTTCCAATGCGGGTGCCATCTACGGGAGCTTCGCGGCCTTGCCGCTTTTCCTGATTTGGTTGCAGATGAGCTGGCGGATCGTCCTTTACGGCGCGGAACTTGCTTTCTCGCATCAAAACGAGCTGACCTTCGAATTCGAGCAGGATTGCCTGAATACCAATTACGCGACCAAGAAACTTTTCTCGCTACGGATCGCTCAGCTCTGCGTCAGCCGCTTTGCCGCGGGGATGCCGCCGCTTTCCGCCGAAGAGATCGCCGCACAGTTGGAAATGCCGGTGCGTCTTGCCCGCGACCTGATTTTCCATCTGACGGAATCGGGTATCTTGATCACCGTTCAGGGGGAAAGCGAACGGGACCGCAGCTACCTGCCTGCCCGCGACGTGGCCGATATGACGGTCCAATTTGTGATCGAACAAATGGAAAAAGCCGGGACCAGCGAAGTCCAGGTCGTGAAAACGCCGGAACTGGATCAATTGCGCGGCTCCCTGCTTGCTTTTGACCTTGCCGTCCAAAAACTACCCGAAAATAAAGTCCTGAAAAGTTTCAGCGTCGCCGGATCTAAATAGGGGACGGTTCTGTTTTTGGAAAAGGCATACGGTTTCGCGACACCCACCCCGCTGAGAACCGATGCTCATATGTGCGTTTTAGCGTTTTTTAGCAGGGTCATCGGGAGGGAGATAAATAACAGATTGGACCTGTGCAAATGAGGGGAACTCACCCCCCGATGGATCTGTTCGTAAATACCAAAGAGAACATATCCCAGCGATTCCAAAAAGGTTTTTAAGGATTCCATGGAAGCATGACGGTGATTTCCGGGATTCATGCCGGCCTCGACTTGCACAAGATCGATTTCGTGTCCGGCGAGCATTGCCGAAGCGCCTTTTAATACCTCAAGATCATGTCCTTCGGTATCAATTTTCAAAAAATCAATATGCTGAATGTTGTTGTCCGCGCAGAATCCGTCCAAAGTGAGAACATCAACGGCCTCCGTGGGGGCATCCGAATCATCCTGCGGTGAGCCGGATCCGCTTCGTAAACGGAAGAGATTCGAACTGCCCTTGAGGACCATCAGGCCTTTTTGAGCGGACGACCCGAGCGCGCATCGGAAACATTGAACCCGTTTCATCTCTTGAAGGTTGTTTTTCAGTTCTGCAAACGTACGGCGGACCGGTTCAAAGCAATAAATCTCGGCGTCCGGGAAATGGGCCCGATACGTTTTTGCGGATTGCCCGATGTTGGCGCCGACATCAAAAACAGTCGACGCATGAAACCTTGGAAGAATGGTGCTGCCGATATCATAAAATAAATCCATGCCGCGCAGAAGGGGGCGTGTTTCGGCCGGTTTCCGGACCCATCGTTTCAATAATTTTTTCGCGATTTTTTTTAGAAACACAAAAGCATGATGCCATGAATAATCCGGATGTCAAATCTTTTGCTGCGCCGCCGGTTGTCCGGAAAACGGAGGCGTAACCGGGAGTGCCGGGCAGGGAAATAAAAAGAAACCCGGTGTTTTGGCAGGGGGACTCATTCATCGACTTAAAAAGTCATCCCACATTAAGACAAACGTCCGTTCTTCCGCCTTAACCTTTGTTCCTTCCGGGGTTACCCTGTGCCCCTGGTGCCGGGTTTTTGGGAACACCGTAAATCGACTCGCAAAGTATTCTTCCAAAAAAAGAATGCAGAGCAAATTCGTCTTGAAGAAGCTCGAAAAGGGGTGCCTTGGAAAAAGTTGGGCCCCTATTTAAGCGAGCGCCAGTGGAGTACCGTCCGCGAAGATTACAGCGAATCCGGAGATGTCTGGAATTATTTTACGCACGACCATGCCCGATTCTCAGGAGGCTGGTATTGGCGGAGCCGGCCGCCGGAGAACCGGTATAAAGTTTGGTTCTGATGCCCCGTGCGATTTACCGGTTATATTCCTTGAGATAAACGGACCCGCGGGGTGAAAGGATGCTTTGACGCGAGCCATCCGGCATGAGGACCTCAACTTGGATAGTTAAGTCCGAACGATGGCTGAACGGCTGGGCTTTGACTTCCTCGACGTCCGCCGGAATGGTGACGGTTTGACCCGGCATCAGCACCGACGTCCTTTGGGCGCCGCGGCTGCTGATCGTGGTCAGATAGAGCTGAACATTGCTGTGATTGGTCGCATAACCCGGCTGAAGGGTCGGTTTTGACAGTGTCCCGGCTCTTTCCTCACGCACGGGACTTTGCTGTGCCTGCGGGCAGGTATATTGTCCGCCGACCGTGTTGATATAGCCCGTTGTCCCGTCATCGTTGACGATTTTGATCCGTATCTCCGCCGGCGCGCCTTCGGGAATATGTTTGAGCCACAAGAATTTTTGGCGCATGGGCACTGTTTGGCCCGGCAGGACGGTGCTGCCTCCGACCATACCGTTTTCCGATTTTCCGCTGATTTTGACGGGAGTCTTGCCTTCATTAGTAATGGTGCCGGCGAAAAGAAGCGGTGCCGTCAAAAACAGGCATAAGCCGAAGCCGATCCATTTCCATAATTTCATCATGGGCTCTCCCGAAAACATCGCAGGCTTTTATTTCTGGTTTTCTTCCACCTGCCAGCCGCCGCCGAGGGCGCGGTAGAGCTGGACGTAATAATTGACCTGGGAACCCAGCGTGCGTGCCAGGATATTTTGAGCATCGTAATATTGCTGATCCGCGTTGATCACTTCGAGATAGCTGGAGAGGCCGTCTTCATAGCGGATGCGTGAAAGTTTGGAGGCCTTGGCGAGGGCCGCGACTTGTTTTTCCTGTGCCTCGCGGATTCCCCGGACCTTGTCGATGCCGGCCAGGGCGTCGGCCACTTCCTGGAAGGCGGTCACGACGGTCTGTTGATAAGTGGAAACGGACTGCTGCCATCGGGCCCGGGCGGCTTGATAGCCGTAAACATTTTTACCGCCCTTGAAAAGCGGCAGGTCCATATTGCCGCCGATGGACCAGGTGTATCCCTCGGAATCGAAAACATGCGAGATGCGTTCGCCGGCGCCGCCCACGAAATTGGTCAGATTGATGCTCGGTAAAAAGTCGCCGACCGCGACGCCCACTTGCGCGTTGGCCGCGCGTAAGAACTGTTCCGCTTCCTGGATGTCGGGACGCCGTTTCAGAAGATCGGAAGGCAGACCCGAACCCGGAAGAACGGGTGTGAAGGATTCCTGCGATAACGCCGCTTTGCGCTCGACCGGGCCGGGATTACGGCCCAGAAGCTGTGAAAGTCTGTTTTCCTGGGTCGCGATTTGGCGTTCGAGTTCCGGAATATTCGAAGCGGTTTGTTCGTAGTCCGCTTCCGCGCGGGAAGTTTCGAGTTCGGAGGCCACGCCGCCTTTCAGGCGTTTATTGAACAAATCCAGATTGTCGCTGCGTGTCTGAAGTGTTTTCTTGGCAATGTCCAATTCGAGGTCGAGTTCCAGAAGCGAGAAATAAGTTTGGGCCACATCGGCCACCAGCGATACCATGACGCCACGTCGGGCATCTTCCGTGGCCAGGTATTCGGCTTTGGAAGCGCGTATGGACTGGCGGATTTTGCCCCAAATGTCCATTTCCCAAGCCGTATTAAAGCCGCCAACGTAGGTGGAGGTCAGACGCTCCAAAGCCGGATAAAGATCCGGTGAATTGCGGTCCCTCGAAACATTGCTGGTGAGGTCTGTCTGGGGAAGGATCTGGGCCCTTGTCACGCCGATCACCGCGTGCGCTTCATCGACGCGTGCTGCCGCGGTTCTCAAATCATAATTATTGAGCAAGGCCTCGCGGATCAGTTCCTGCAGGGTTTCGTCCTTGAAAACCTGCCACCACGGCAAATTGATCATGGCTTCGCCTTCCTGCTGAGTGGCGTAGCTGCGGTAACTTTGAGGCAGTTCCAGAGCCGGTTCCCGGTAACGGGGACCGACGGCGCAACCGGAAAGGGATAAAGCCAGGATCATCAAAACAACGGCGGATTTCATGGAATGTTCTCCTTTTCCGGGAATCCGGAGAATCCGAAAAGGCCGATCGGATCCGGGACGATAAGAATGGTTCAAAAGTTTAAAAGTCATTGTCGCTCAAAAGGTTCTGAAACATTTCGAATTATACCCATAGCCTTCTTTTAAGTCGAGGGCTACTTCGTTACCGCGATCGATTTCCGGAAAAGCGCCAGGCTGTAGCTGAAAAATCCAAGACCGATCGCGCTGACCATCAGAAATTGGGACCAAACCGCCTCCAGGCCGCCGCCGCGGTAAATAATGATCTGAGAAAAACTGACGAAATGCCGCGAAGGCAGGAAGAAAGTCATCCGCTGCAGCCAGTCCGGCTGGCTCTCGACCGGGGTCGATCCGCCCGAAAGGAGCATCAGTACCAGCACGACCAGAATATTCAAAAGCGCGAACTGGGCCATCGACCGCGAAATCGTGCCCAGGAATATTCCGAGCGCCGTGGCAAAAAACAGATACAGGATGACGCCGAAGAACCACAATAAATGCGAGCCCGCAAAAGGCACTTGTAACGCCATCTGGACCACAAAGAAAAGAGAAACGGCGGTTGCGATCAGGATCACCAGCCCGTTGGCCCAAACCTTGGCCATGGCGATTTCGAATGCCGTCAGCGGCATCACCAGCAAATGTTCCAGTGTTCCGTGTTCCCGTTCGCGGATCACCGCGGCGCCCGTGAGCACGATGGTCAAGAGCGTAATCTGGTTGATGATGGCCACCACGCTCAAAAACCAGGAGGCGGTGCCGTTGGGGTTGAACATTTTGCGGATGATCAGGTTGATGGGAGGATTGGCCGTCAGGTCTGTGCGTCTGAGAAAATTCGAAATGCGTTTGCTGATGATGTTTTTAATGTAGTTCGTGCCGATGCCTGCCTGCTGCATGGCGGTTGCGTCGATATTGATCTGGATTTCGGGATTGCGCCCGAAACGCAAATCTTCCTGAAATCTGGGCGGGATGCCGACGACAAACATATAGAGCCCTTTATCCATGTCTTCTTCGGTTTCGCTGGCGCTGATTTTCTTGGGGACCTGGAAACGCGGCGGATAAAACGCGTTGAACAACTCCTTGGACAAGGCCGAGTTATCCTCGTCCACAAATGCGATGGAGGCGTTGTTGACTTCATTGGAAGTGCCGGTTGCTTGGACGTAGATCGCCAGGGTAAAGGCGTAAATGACAAACAACAGCATAACCTTGTCGCTGATCAGACTGCGGAGTTCCTTCAATCCGAGCCAAAAGATGTTGAGCAGTGACGTCATTCTTATTTCTCCTGTTTCTTGAGGCCGAGCATGCTGACTGCCCAGAATATCGGGATGCAGCAAACTAGAAAAACGATGTCCGGAAGCATAAGTTCCGGACTGAGTCCCTTGGTATAGGCACCGACGCTTGAGTGCATGTAGTAAGTGGTCGGCCAGATCATCCCGATGAGCTTGGCTTTGCCCATCAAGGTCGAGACCGGCTGCAATAAACCGGAGAACTGGATGGTCGGCGTCATGGTGAGAATGGCGGTCACAAAGACGGCCGCAACCTGGCTGGAAGTAAAAGTGGAAATCACCATGCCGATTCCCGTGGTTGCCGTTACATAGAGCACCGTCACCAAGGTTAACAGCAGAAAACTCCCCTTGATCGGCACTTCGAAAACGAACAGGGCCATGACGACCAGAATGAGGAAATTCAGCAATCCGATGACGACATAGGGCAGTTGTTTCCCCAGAAGGTATTCCAGCCGTCCCGTTGGCGTGACGTAAAAATTGATCATGGAACCCAGTTCCTTTTCGCGCACGATACTGACGGCCATGAGAATGGCCGGGATCAGGACCAGAAGCAGAGCCGGGATACTCGGCACCATGGAATAGACGCTTTCGAAGGTGGGATTATACATATAGCGTTCCTGATATTGAGCCGTGTATTTCGGCGGCGCGATTTCCAATCCGCTGGCCGGATTTTTCAGCATGGTGTCGTTAATGGCTTGAACGTATTGAGCCACCGTTTCTCCGCGGAAAGTCATGGCGGCGTCCACTTCCGCCAAGACGTCGGGCTGGTCTTTCCTTCGTAAGTCCCGGCCGAAGTTGGGCGGGATTTCGAGTACGACCGAGACGTTATCCGCTTGCAGCCGTTTGAGTCCTTCGTTGGCGGAGCGTATCTGCGGAGTCGTCAGAAAGTAAGGCTTCGAGCCGGCAAATTGTTCGAGATAGGCGCGGCTTTCCGGCGACTGGTCTTGATCGAACGCGGCATAGCGGATGTTTTCGATGTCGGTGGTGATGCCGAAACCGAAGACGAGCATCAGGAGTGCCGATCCGACGAACGAGAAAATCAAGCGCACGGGATCGCGGAGGATTTGCATGGTCTCGTTACGCACATACGCGAGCATGCGGCCGAGCCGCAGCTTGAACGGAGACGGTTTTGCCTGTGCTTGCGGCGCGACGCCGGAGTCCGGGACGGCGGGTTCGCCCGCGCCGGTCTTGTCCGGACTCTT
>JAQTOZ010000129.1 GCA_028713205.1 Candidatus Omnitrophota bacterium | reverse complement strand
GCTTCCTGGCACTTTTGCTTGATTTTGTTCCGGCGGTGAGCGTCCTTGCGGCCGCTATTGCGGCGCGTATCGTGGAGGCCGCTCATTTGTGGATCCATTATTTAGCCAAGCTTGAATGGGGCTATCTCTTTGTCCCGACCCCGCATCTCTTGCAGCTGGGAATATATTATGGGAGCCTCCTGTCGTGGTGGGGCGCAAACCGGATCAGAAAATCTGTCTTGAAATGGCTGCAGCCCTTGGCAGCCGGTATCTGGCTTCTGACGGCCGCTTCTTTTTTCTGGGCAAACGGCCCGCAGGGATTTCGTCTGACAGTGCTCGCGGCCGGACAAAATGAAATGATTCATATTCAGTATCATGCGGATATCCATTGGATGATGAATGTTGGCCGCGGGTTACCATCCGATCAGGGACGATGGCTTGTGACACCCTATTTGAGGAGCCAAGGGATCAATTCTCTGACCGGCATCATGGTCACGGATGCCGCGCGCAAACATACCGGCAGTCTCGAGTTTGTCCTGAAGAATTTCTCACCGGATTATTTTATTTATCCGGAAGGCATCAGGGTGCCAATAACGTTCGGCATCGGCAAGCTGTGGAGAAAAACCAATCGGATTGCCGTCGGACCGGGTGAAATCATCCGCATGCGCAAGGGGGGAAGTCTGCGGACGTTGGGTGTTGTGAACGGTCAAAGCCTTTTGCTGATTCAACACGGAATTTTTAAATTTTTGTTTTTACCCGCAATCAACCGTGATGTGATTGAGGCGTTGGCAACCGCACGCGATCAGATTTGGGATATTCAGGCGCTTATTTTGCCTGCGATGCGTTCCGACCAAAGCGCGGAAGCGATGAGTTTGATGGAGAATTTGTTTGATCTTGTGGATCCGGTGATCGTCACGTCAAACCGTGCGGAAAAAAATCTCCATGATTTTCTCAAAGATCGGGACATTCGCCTTGTTTCGCTGGAAAATGCCGGTGCCGTCACTTTTTCAAGGCCGGCCGACAAGCCGTTGTCTTTTTTACGCAAGTTCCGGGGGCCGTTTACGGACATGTTAGCGATTGATTCGTTCAGGCAGGGATTCATCATGAATATGATGTAAATCATTGATTGACAATGCGAAAACACACATGATATATTACTGTTTTCCAATTTGACAGAAGTTTATATCTTGAAAGGACTTATGAAAAGCCTGAAGGTTTTTGCCTTCATCTTTCTTCTGATTTTCCCAACCGCTGTTTCCTGGGGGTATTGGGTCTGGTCGCCGGAGTCCGGTAAGTTCGTCAATCCCGAAGGTGCCGTCCAAGATACGGCTGAGGAGCAGTACAACTATGCGATGCAGTTGTACAAGGAAAAGGATTTGAATGGTGCGGCGAAACAGATCGAAGACTTGCTCAAAAAATTCCCCAATTCAAAGGTCGCCGCGGATGCCGAATACCGTTTGGGAACCATTTATGAAGAGCAGGGCGAATACATGAAGGCCTTCGGCGCTTATAAAGTTGTGGTGGAATCCTATCCACAAAGCGAGCGTTTCAATGAAGTCATCGAAAGAGAATATCGCATCGGCAATCTCTTCCTGGCCGGGAAAAAGGCCAAGCTGTTGGGGCTCGAAATCCTGCCATCGTATCCGCGCGCGGTGGAAATATTCAAACACATCGTCCAATATGCGCCTTACAGCGATTATGGCGCGGAAGCACAATTCCGCTTGGGATTGACCTATAAGAAGCAGGGGAATTTCGATGAGGCCGTTCAGGCCTTCCAGACTTTGGTCGAGCAGTACCCCCAGAGTGAACTTGTCCCGGAAGCCCGCTATCAGTTGGCCGAAAGCTCTTACCAGCGGTCCGCCGCCCAATATCGTGATGAACGTGCTTTGGACGAGGCCTCGAAGCAGTTGGATCAGTTCATCATGAAGTACGGCGATACCGAGGCGACGGAAAAGGCGGTCAAGCTCAGACAGCAGGTCGATGAGAAAAACGCCGAGAAAAATTATCGCATCGGGCTTTATTATGAAAAAACAGATTATGTTAAAAGCGCCTTGATTTACTACTCCGATGTTGCGCGACGTTATCCGAATACCGAATGGGGCAAGAAGGCCGCCGATAAAATGAAAAGCCTCGAATCACCGGCTGAATTTCATTCCGCCGAAGCAAAAAAGATCCATGAACAATTGAAGACCCTGGAAGAAAAACTGGCGGCACTTCCGGAAAGCGATAAAGTCGGACGCGGACAGATTCAAAGAGAAATCGAGCGGTTAAAAAACCGTGAAAAGATGTTGGATAAAGGCAAAGTGGAGAGTTTGAAACGTCGTGCGGCGGATATCAGACGGCGTGAACACGAATTGAGAGAGAAATTTAAAACGCTGGAAAAACGCAAGAAGCTGTTGCAAAAGAATCCTTCGGCGGATTTGGAGAGGGCCCTGAATCGATGGTCTGCGGCTTTGGAAGAAGAACGCGCGGAACTGGAAGAGGAGAAACGCCAGCTGTCCGATTGGAGCTACGAAATGGGCATGCGCAGAGGGGGCATCTTCGGATTTCTCCCGTTCTTGGGCGAACCGGCTACGGAAGTGGACAAAATCCGGAGCGTGGAGGCCAAGAAATTTGTTGAAATTTCGGCCGCGAAACGTGATCTGCTGAGCGAAAAAGAGTTGCTCTACAAACAGCACGGCGAAGTCCTTGCGATGTTGAAAGGCCCGCAATTGACCGGCCCCGAATCGGCCAAGATCGAAGCCGGCCGGAAACAACTGACCGAGCTTCAGGACGAGAATAGTCAGCTCGGTGTTGATTTGGAAGCCAAACGAGCGCTGTATGAGAAAAATTACGGAATCGATTGGAAAGATTGGCTCAAACTGCCGGCCAAGATCGTTCTCAAACCATCCGCAACCGTGGCAAGTTCCGTCGGTGCGATGAACCCGTTTGCGGGGGGGGATGAAGATCTCAAGCAAATGGATGTCCAGCAATTACTTGAACGGCAAATGCATCTGAAGGAAAAAATAGCAGCCCAGCAGAGTTTGGTGGAGGCCCTAAGTCAGGCCTTCGATACCGAACTGGCGCGGCAGGAACAGCAACGGCTTTTGAAAGTGCTGGAATCCGAGGAGAAGAAAGATCCGGCAGAACTGCGCAAGTCGATCAAAACGCTTGAGAAAGATATCCGCGGCCGTTACGAGGAAATCAAAGACCGCCACCAGCACAAGAAAGATTTGCTCCGTCAGCTTGACCAATTGTTCAAAGATCATGAAGCCAAAGCGGGCAAGATGGTGCGTGCGACTCGCACCGTGACCAAACCGGTGACGGGATTTGCCTATTTGGCGAAAGCGTTCTTCGTCGGTTTGCCCCATTACGACAAAACCTTGACTCAAAAGGCAACGACGATGCGGGGTGATCCGGAAGAAATCGAACGGGCGAAAAAACTTAAAGAGGAGATCGAGACCGAAAGCTTGATGATCGAAATCCGCAGCCGTGAAATCGCCGATCTTCAAAAAGACCTGGAAATCCTCAAAGCCAAGGCCTCTCTGGAGGGCGGTTATCGCTTCCGGGCGGCCATGGTGCAAATTCCTTATGATTTTATCCGTCAAGCCGTGGACAGCGCGAATCGTTTGGTGCCCAAGGAAAGCCGTGAAGAAACGTTGATCAATTTGCTTGAAAAGGAATCCAAGAACTTGGAAGTGGCAAAACAAACATTGGCCAAGGTCGATGCCGTGATTCAGCAAAAGACGGGGCAACCGGTTTCGGCCGCGACGGCGGCCGGGATTCAGATACCGGCCAAGGATGCCCTCAAAAGAGACATTCAGACTCTGGCGAGCAAAATGGAAGAGAATCAAAAAAGTTACGAAGCCCTCTCGCAGACGCTGGAGCAGGAGCAGAAGCAAATTGCGGAGGCACAATCAAAGGCCGGTGTCGAGACCGGCGCGGTGCAAGCGCTTTCCAACAAGGAAAAATCCAGGCTGGATGACGAGCTGAAGGGCATCGAAGATCAGCTTAAAAAGTTGATTCGAAAAGAAGGCGAGCTTGAGACCGACGAAGCGAAAATCCTCGATAAGAGGATGCGCAGGATTGATGAAGTGATGCAAAAATCTTTGTCGAAAGCCGTGACCGAAGATTTAGTGACGGAGCGTGGGCGTATGGAGGAGCGTGTGTCGCAGATTACCCTGCGGCGCGATTTCCTCACGAAAGAATTGGAGCGTTTTCAAGCGGCGGAGACGACAACGGCGAAATCCTAATTTCAAGTTTCATCAGCAATTTTTGATTGAAGGACAGAAAAGGAAGACACAATGCAAAAAGCGCGATTCGACCAAAGATTCATCGGCCTGTGGCTGTTGCTCATTCTGCCATTTGCGGGTTTAGGGTGCGGTTACACCAATCAAACCGTGTTGCCCGTGGATATGCAAACGATTTACGTCGACACGGTCAAAAACGCGATTCCGATCAACCGCATGTACTCTTTCGAACCGGGGCTGGAGATGATGATCACCAATGCGATTATCCGGAGATTCGAACGCGACGGTAATATGCGAATCGTGAAAAAAGAGGAAGCCGATGCCATTTTGGAAAGCAAACTGATCGGTTATGAACAGGAAGGCGTCCGCTTTTCCAAGCTCGAACAAGTTCAGGAGTACCGCCTTTTTATTGTTCTGGATGTGAGCTTAATCAACCGCAAAACGGGCGATGTGATCTGGCGCGAACCGAATTTTTCAGGCGATACGGAATTTTTTGTGGGGGATTTTCGCTCGCAGGATCGAAATAAGGCAACGCCCGATGCGGTCGAGCGTCTGGCTCGCAATGTGGTCGACCGCGTTGTCGAAGATTGGTAAGTTGCAGTGAAAGAAGGGGGCGTCGTTCTCATCGTCGGGGACTCCTTTCTGGTCAAAGATAAGACCGACACGCTTGTCAAAGCGATTCAGCAAAAAGCGACCGGGGATGTCGCCCAGCAGGTTTTTGATCTCGCCGAAACGTCGCTCGAAACCATTCTCGCACAGGCCCGAACGCTTCCGTTTCTTGTCTCCGCACAAGTCTTTCATCTCCGCTCCGTCCAGAAGCTCAAAGCGCATGATCTGGAATCTCTCGAGCGCTATCTCGAAAACCCTTGCGAACAAACCTGCCTTTTTTTTGAAGCCGACGAGGCCGACCGCGATGCGGGAATTGTCAAACTCATCGAAAAAACCGGAAAAGTGTTTTTCCTCAGCGAAAAGGAAAAGAAATCGGCCGTCACGCAGTTCATCAAAGAAAAATTGAAACGTGCGGGGAAAACGATCACGCCGGAGGCCGTCAATTTGCTGGAGCAGGATACGGGCGATATGCCATCTTTCCTGGATACGATGCTCGAGCGCTTGATTGCCTATGCGGGAAAGAACAACGAGATCACGGATGACCTGGTGCGGCGGTTGGAGGAGAACTGGGCACACGGCGACGTGTTCCAAATGACCAATGCCATTGCCGAGCGTAAGCTGGATCTGGCGCTCAAGTATCTCAAAGACCTCATGGAAAATCAGGAAAAGGAAGTGGTCGACCTGTTGGGTATCCTCCATTGGCAGATTCGCAAGCTTTGGCTGGCCGCGGTCCTTTATGAGGAAGGCGAACCGCAGGGGGAGATTTTGAGGAAATTGCGGATTTCACCGAAGCAGGCGCCGTATTTTACGAGGCAGATCAAGCAGTTCTCGCGCAAACAACTGGAACAGGCACTCGAAGGTTTGTTTCAGCTTGACTGGAAAATGAAGTCCGGCCGTGCCGACGGTCCGATTGCCTTGGAGGCCTGGCTGGTAAGTCTGGTCGGTTAAAGCCGCTCGAAGGTTATGAAATTACTTTTTGATTTTGCTGAGGAACGCGGCGATGCGGGACTTTTTTCGGTCCGCTCGCCCGCGCGGGATGATGCCCCGGGAGACGGCCTTATCGTAGCGTGAACTCAAAAGGTGACCGACTTCCTGGGCCTTTGCCGGTTCACCCGTTAAGGTGCGGAGCTTTTTATCGAGAGTTTTTAATTCTGAGATGCAATCGAGATTATGGACGCGCTTCTTGGCGTCGCTGCGCATCCGTTTTTCGGCTGATTTAATATTCGGCATGAATTTTTGCTCCCTCGTTCTTAAAAAGATCGCGTAATGTATCACAGGGGTTATGTTCTGTCAATGCGGAATACCCATAAACAACAAAGGATCCTATGTCCCATAAACCGCTGAGCAAAGAGGATCACTCGAAAACGAGACGGCACCTTGTCAAGGCGACGGGGCTGATCGGAATTTTGACCCTGGTCAGCCGGGTGCTTGGGTTGATTCGGGACATCGTCAGCGCGCGTAGTTTTGGCACCAGCTGGCAGTGGGACGCCTTCATTTATGCCTTTCAGATCCCAAATTTTTTCCGCAGGTTGGTCGGTGAAGGCGCTTTGTCCCCGGCTTTTATTCCCGTTTACAGCGAGTGTTTCGAGCAAAAAGGCAAAGAGATGGCCTTCCGTTTCGCAAATGTGACCATGACCTTTCTGGCCGTGATGTTCACGGTGTTTCTCATCGTCCTCGAAATTTCGCTCAGCTTTCTGACGCAGGCGCACTTCCTCAGTCCGACACTGAGAATGGTAACGGATTTGTTGAGATATTTCTTTCCATATCTTTGGTTGATGTCCCTCTTTGCGTTGGGGATGGGGGTTTTGAACAGTCACAAGCATTTTCTCGCGCCTTCTTTGGGATCTATCATTATGGATATTTTCTGGATTGCCGGAGTGTTATGGCTGGTCCCCCTGGTGGGAAGCGATCAGGCGGTTCAGGTCCGCTGGTTGGCCGTTGTCGTTTTGATTTCCGGTATCGTGCAATTGTTTGCGGAACTTCCGCCGCTTTACAAAATGGGCTTTCGCGTGACCTGGATTTTTGATTTGAAGTCGGCAGAACTCAAGAAAATGTTCAGGCTGTTGATGCCGGCCATTCTGGGGTTTGCGGTGGTCCAGCTCAATATCCTGGTCGATATGACCTGTGGCCTGATGATCGGGCCGGGCGCGAATTCAAGCCTCTGGTATGGGAACCGGCTGATGCAGTTTCCGTTGGGGATGTTTGCGGTTGCGATGGGGACGGCCCTGCTGCCCACGATTGCCGCACAGGCGGCGCGAAGAGAACTGGATGCCGCCCGGCAAACCCTGCAATTTGCGTTGAAATGTATTTCCTTGATTGCACTTCCATCGTCGATCGGACTCATGATCCTGGGAAAACCGATCATTCAATTTCTTTTTCAGCACGGTCAGTTTGACGCGGTTTCGACCGCGAGAACTTCGGCGGTTTTGTTTTTTTACACCTTGGGATTGTTTGCCTACTCCTGCCAGAGAATGATCGCGACGGGATTTTATGCGATTCAGGACACGCGTACGCCGGTGCGGGTGGCCGTCGTCGCTCTTTTGATCAATATCGTGTTGAATATTGTCTTGATGGTTCCGATGAGGGAGGCCGGATTGGCATTGGCGACATCGATTTCGGGTATCTATCAATTTTTGGCGCTCGTCGTGCTTTATCAGCGTAAAGTTGCGCGGTTGGACATGCGCGATTTGTTGATGTCGCTCGCTAAGATTGTTATGGCCACGATCGCCATGGGCGCAGTCTGTTTCGCCATTGATCAATGTTTCGGAAAAATATGGCCGAGCGGAAACGTGATCGCGATGGGCATCCGAATTTTTGCGAATATGATGGTTTCGACATTGGCGTATATCGGATTTTGTTTTGTGCTTCGCATCGAAGAAATGCGAAAGGTAAAAGAATGGATGTTCAAGAAATCGGTCCCGCAATCAAACGAACGGTGAAATTTAGGTTGGTAACATGACCATGACTCCGCATCCTCTTCGCGAAAAAGTAAATCAGCTGCCGATGGGGCCAGGCGTTTATTTGATGAAAGACGCCGAAGGCAAAATCCTCTATATCGGCAAGGCCCGGTCACTCAAAAAACGGGTGAGCTCGTATTTGGTCAACCGTGCCGAACTACCCAAAATCACCATTCTCATGCAAAAGGTGTGGGATATCGATTATGTCGAAACCCCCACGGAAGTCGATGCGCTGCTTCTCGAGGCCCAGTTGATCCACCAGGTGCAGCCGCGCTACAACAAGGAGCTCAAGGACGACAAAAGCTTTCCGCTGCTGAAAATCACAAACGAAAAATTTCCGAGAATCCACATCACGCGCAATAAAAGCGAACGGGGCGCGATTTATTACGGTCCGTTTACGGATGCGAAGCTTTTGCGCGAGGCCGTGGCTTTGATCAATGCATTGTTCCCGATTCGTAAGTGCCAACGTCTGCCGAAGACCGCGTGCCTTTATTATCACATCGGGCAATGCTTGGCGCCATGCATCAAGCCCGATGTGGAGCCGGAGTACCGCAAACTCGTCGAGGAGGTGCGCGGTTTTCTGGGCGGAGGCAAAAAAAGCTTTATGGAGTATTTGAGCGACCGGATGAAGGCGGCGGCTGACGAGCTTCGTTTTGAAGATGCCCAGTTTTTTAAACAACAAATCGAGGCGTTGGGGAAACTGCGAAAAAAGCGATTCCGGCTTCAAAGGCAGGAAGCGGGCATCGCACTCTCGGCGACACTGGAGCTGAAGAAAATCCTGGGGATGGAGAAGTTGCCCGAGAAAATCGTTTGTTTTGATGTCTCCAATATTCAAGGCGATGAGGCCGTGGCCTCCAAAGTTAGTTTCTACCGCGAACTTTCCGACAAAATCGAATATCGCCGGTATAAAATCAAAACGGTTACGGGCATTGATGATTATGCCATGCTCGCCGAAACCTTGAGGCGTATGCTGGTGTCTCTCAAGGAAGGTCGCGAAACGTTTATTCCCGATGTCATTATGATTGACGGCGGCAAAGGCCATCTCCATATGGCCATGAGGGTCTTGAGCGAAGAATCATTTGAGAATGTGGAATTGATCAGCTTGGCGAAACGTTTCGAAACCGTCTATCATGCCAAATCCGGGCAGCCCTTATCGATCCCGGAAGACTCCCCCGCACTCCATCTGCTTCAAAAGGTGAGGGATGAAGCCCACCGGTTTGCGATCACCTACCATCGCAGTCTGAAGGAAAGAGCCCTCGAGAAATCCGTGCTCGATCAAATTGCGGGAATCGGTGATAAACGAAAACGCGTTTTGCTCGCCCAGTTTGACTCGGTGGACGAGATGAAGCGAAGCGGAATCGAGCAACTTGCCGGTCTCCCCGGAATGAGCACTGCTGCCGCCCGCCGGGTGTGGGAGTATTTCCACAAGCAATCTTCTCTTTAAGGCCCAAGACGAAAGTCTAAAGTCACAAGTCACA
>JAQTOZ010000128.1 GCA_028713205.1 Candidatus Omnitrophota bacterium | reverse complement strand
CCGTGCAAAATCTGATCAGCGCCCTCGGAAGCGCGGAAGTCGTTCGGGTCATCAATGCCATCGGTAATCTCAGCGGTCTGAACGAAGCCGGAAAAGTTGAAGCCATGAACATTCTGCTTGCGGCCAGAAACGGATCGGTAATCGCCATCGAAGCGGCAACGGCTGCCGCGCGTATCGCGGCCGTTCAGGCACTTATTGCGGTCGGCGCTGTTCGAGCCTCGGATGTCACATTGCAGATTGATGATATTCAAATAATGAATGTCTTACTGGCTCAACCGAATATGCAAAACATCCATATTGTCGGTTCCATTAAAGTTGATGCGGCCAATGCCGTGCAAGTTGCAACGGTCATTCAGGCAGCCCGCGTTCAAGGTCATTCGATTGAAGGTTTGACTCTTGATCTGACGGGTGTCGCGGTTCCGGCAGAACGTGCGGCGATCCTGCAACAACTTGCAGCCATCATTAAGAATTTCTCCGGCATTAATATTAAGCTTACTCCGGGGAATACCGTTCAGTTGACCGCGGCCGCCGCAACGCATACCGTAAGGGTTGAAGTGGTCATGCTACCCGACGGGACTTCGGCGACACAATTCACGATGGTGAATCCGAGCAGTCCGGCGGCAACGCCTCTTGTGACTGTTACGGTAAGGGTCGATAACGGCAATATTGAGGTTGTATCACCGGAAGGTATTCCCGGAAGTATTCAGATGACGGTTCCTGCGAGTAAGACAGTGACGGTAACCCTCAATGGTATCGTTACGACCATCGTTGCGGATGAGGCCATCGGATTGACGATGGCGGGACGAATGATCGAATTGATCGGTGTTGAGGAGATGAAATCATCGACGGTGAGGATTACACCGACGGCGATGCCGGCCAACGAGCATTCGCATCTGGTGCGTCCCAACGATCACTTGTTCCTCGATCATGCGGGGACTGCGATGATCGCCGAGTCGATCGCAACCATCGGAGCGCCGGGCGCTAATCTCGAACAAAATGTGCGCGTGTTCAATGAAGTGCAAAAGCGGATCGATGCGTTGCGCGCCACGAATCCAAACGATGCCTTGATCCAGGCTTTGGCGGATGCGATGACGAAACGTTTGCGTGAAGTTTTTGTCGCGAGTATTCCGACGGTCAGCCGTGTCGATGATTTGTTGACCAAAATTAATGCCACCGCCTCCAATCAGGGAGTTGTTCAGGTCTTTAGATTCAGGGCGGAAGAAGGCGATATTCCGGCCGATTTCTTCCAGAGATTGGGGCAGCTTAACGTCGAAGTTCTCATTGTCCCGGATGGAAACGATCTTCTGTTCGTGACTTCAGGCCATCATGATCGTGTGGTCGCGGGAGATGCGCTGCGAGCGTTTATCGTCGATCGCGGCGAAATCAGCTTGCTCGGTTTCAATATCGGGATCAGCGGTCAATCGACGATCATCGCCAATGTGGGCCGTGTGATTTTGGCCGACGATCCCGTGCTGAACAAGCTTGATCCGAATCACTTTAACGCCAGTTTGAGATTGATCTTTGACCGTGCGACGAACGGAACGGGCGTCTTTATCAATAAGGACGGACGCATTTTTATCGTGGCCCAGGAATTCGTAGGCGGCGCCAAGATTGGTTTAAGAGTTTATGAAGTAACGGATGCTGCCGCCAAAGAGCTGTTGCGCAATGCGCTCGTCATGACGCCTCAGCAACAGGGGATTATCGTCGACCTGGTGCTTGCGGCTTTGCGCGGCACGCCGACGGTCATCCGTAACGATCAAATTATGGCTCTCTTGGGGCTCACCGCACAGCAATTCGCCAACATTGCGCCGATTTTTACCGATGCCCTCGGCCCGCGAACGGAAAAGGGCATGACCGTGATCCAAGCGAATGCGGCGCAACTCAACTTCCTGATTCAGGTCGCGGAACGTGCCCGTGTTTCAGGAACTGCGTACGGGGTTGCCTTCAACCAGTTCCGCGTCATCCAAGCCGCGATTGCCGTGGTTCAGGCAAATCCGAGTATTGCCGTGACAGCATTCGGCATGCAAGCCGATGCGTTTATGCAGCAGATGCTGCCGCAGCTCATGGATATTTATGCTCAATTTATGGCGGGCGGTCAAGCCGTCGAGGCTCAAATGGTACGGCAATTCATTTTGCAGATGATTCGAGAGATGATGAAAATCGATGAAGCCGCCGCCAATGCGCTCCTGGCACAACTCGATGGCTATAATATCGCCGAAAGGCGGAAACTGGCGAAGCTATTGGGTGTGACCGGCATCGATGTGGACCATGCCAGCGATGCCGCTTTGATGGGCGTTATTCTTCCGGAGCTTATCGGACGCGGCATAACGCAACCTCAGCAAATCATCGCTCTGATGCAGACGCCGGGTATTGAAGTGATTTTGGGGCAAAATGTTACCGGCCCCGAATTGCAGTCGAGTATTGCCATTTTGGCGCAGGAAGAAAGCGCCGTTTCGGAACGCGGACCGCCAAGCTGGTCTTTCTGGCTCAAGCACGGTTTCTGGGCACCGGTTAAGGAAACAGTTATCTTTCATGCTATTCTTCGCATCATGCCGAAATGGGCGATCAGCGCCTGGTACGGTTTCATTCATAGAAGGTCCGATATCGATAATGCCCACGCTGCCTTTGTCTTTGCCCATCGGATAGTCGATCGCGAAGACGCTGAGCGTTTAGCCGAACAACAGGGTATCGAGTCTCAGGATCGCGAACAGTTTATCCGAACTTACATGGTTCGTAAGGGCGAAGCAAGGGCACGGTTTTCGCGGGAAATGGAAGATGCGGTTACGCAGTCCATATCTCAGAGCGGTCTCCTTGGTTTCTTTTCGGGTGTCATTCAAGCGTATCGCAAACACCGCGACAATAATCGCAAAGCGATTGCGGCCCAGTATGTGACGGCCGCTCAGAAAGAAGGCTGGCTCACCTTCGAAGAGCGCAATGCCATTATCGCCAACCTGAACCGCGGGAAAGATGTTCTCGGTGTGGCTTATACCCCGCAGCGTGCCATTGAGGATGCTCAGTCAAAAATGCGCACCCGAATGGCACAGCCGACGGCAAAGACGGCACATGCCCGAGTTGAAGTGCTTCAATCCCGGGGATTGATTTCACAAGTGGAAGTGAACTATCTGCTGAACCGGATGGGCCGATCCGAGCTTGACCCTGAAGACGTGATGAATCTGGCTGACCGGATTGCATCAAATAAACAAGAGCAGGCAAGTACCGGATTCTTCGCCCGAACAGGATTGAAGATTGCACAAATATTCGGTTATGCGACCTTGGCAGCGTTAGGTGTAGGACTGATGAAGGGCGTCATTGCAGGTGCCGCTGTGACAACCATCGGCAACCTTGGGCTTGCCCTTATTGCCATTCCCGGACTAATTTATCTCTATCGGAATCGCGTGGAATTGAATGCGAAGTATCCGAATGCGTTTAAAGCAAATATTGCATCCAATGTACTCCTTCTGGCGGGATTGGCGTTGTCCTTGACGCCGCTTGCTGCGTGGCTGGCACCGTCGATTTTCTTAATTGGCGGCTTTGTCTACTTTTTAACGTCACTGTTTAAAATCACCGAAGGTGTGACGGCACAGGAATTATCCTCCTTTTTCGGCGCCGGAGCACTTTCAATTTCGCTCATGCAGTTGTTTGTTTCCAAAACCCATGTTGGATCACAGAGCGATCTCCAGAGCTCCTTTGTTGCCTTAGGTATTTTCTCATTCTTTGAATTGCTTGCCGTGTTGCTAGGCAAGCGGGAATTGGGTGAGGAAGAACAGCCAATGCCTACGGCGGCTTCCGTGGCGGATGCGCCGGCCTGGATGCTGACGATGGTGGATCAAAACATCCGAGAAGAAGGCCCGATGCTTCAAAGCGTGTTTAGCCTGGGGAGGAGAGAATCTCTCAGTGAGAAGAGAGATCGGTTGGACAAAGAGTATCCGCTTGCCAAAACTGCGTACGAGCAAGCGATCACACGGTTTGCCCATGGACAAATTACCGCGTCGCAATTACAAAAAGAAAGGACCCGATATATGCGAATCGCGGATCAATATACAGATGTTCTTGCAATAGAAAGCGGTGGATATGATTTTGTGGGAACTAGGTCGCAAGAACAAATGGAAGCCTACGCGCTTGGGCAGCATATCGTCGGATTAGAACATCCAGATTTTGGACGAAGAATCGCAGGCATTCAGGCGCGTCATGCGCAGTTTGAAATTCGCCGGCATGCTATTCTGACGAGCATCGTCGATCTGCGGCAGCGTTCTGCGGTCGGACGTTTAATTGATACGGTCATGGATGCGGATATGACGATTGAACGGAAACTTGAACTGCTCGAAAAGCTGGCGGGAGTATCGCACTTGACCGGTGATGCGTTTACGACCATGCATGATGCCATAATTACGGCGATTGCACTACAAGGCGTCGACCGGGGTATTTCCGCGCTGGCCGACCGGTTTGCGATCATCGTTCATCCGGATGATCAAAGGTTCTTCATCGAGAACTTGCGTTTTGTCCTCGATCGTCATGTGTCCGAGAGAGCGCAATCGCCGAGCATGTTTGTGAGAGGAATTGCCAACTCATATTTATGGCAGGCGATTAACATGGATTTGGGCGAACTGCGGCGGGCTAACGAAGTTGATCTTGGATTGAAAGCCCTGGTTGAGCTTGAAACCAGATTGCAGACTTTCGATGAAACATCACAAGACGAGACAAACCCGCAACGGCAAGTTCATCAGCGCTTCGTCGTGATGATGAGACAGCGGTATTTGACAGGCGGAACGCCGTCAACGATCATGAATCTGAGTCAGCCGTCTCTCCGTGAGGCTGTGCAGCTTGCACGAGATTTTGAGGTCTGCCTGCAATTCATGATGAATGTCAATGTGCCTGATAACGTCAGGCAAGCGCTGATGCAAGAGATGATGAACGCCATGGATAGCGCAGATCCCGTTACTGCGCTGCGGGAGATATTCCTTCGATTGGGGAGATACCTTGCGGCGATGGCAAGCTTAAGTGATCCGCAACGGCAGGCGGTATTAGCATCCCTGAGCCGGGCCCCGGCGGCGGTCGTGGCCGACTTTATGACGACTTTGAGCGCACCTCATGCGGATGCCTATTTGCCGGTCTTTGCGCAAGCCATGATCGAAGCTCAAACTGAAGGCATCGGCAATATCGCGCCGATGAACGGCGATGACGTTCGCGAATTTAATGCCATGGTCCTGGCCGGCGAAGCCAGAGTTGCGGATCAATACGTGGCGGCACAAGAGACGCGTAACGAACGCTTGTTGCGTGATGCGTGGTATCGCATGCCGGCCGTATTTATGAGAGCCGTATCGCCGGCGCGCCGAGGCGAAGCCAAGTTGCTGGTCGAGAAGCTCATCAGTCAAGTCCGGGAAGGCCGGATCACCTATGCCGATGCCATTCAAGTTCTGCAGACATTCCTGACGGCCGAATCCGCAAAATATACGGCGCCGACCCCGCAGGAAATTCAAGTGCAGCAGACGTCTCGGGAGAATGACGACGCGCAACCGCTGGCGGAGAGATTCAAAGGGTTCTTCGTGCTTCCCGCGGATCAGATTGTGGATACGATCATGCGTCAATATATCGATACGGACCGGAGCTTGAGCCGGCGTGAAAGAAGGGAAATTCGCAAGCAGCTGGAAGCGATGGATCATCCTTCGTTGATTTACATGATCAACGCACTCATGTTAAAAGAAATGGTGCGAGGTGTCCGCGTTACGGCGAAGGTTGTTCAAGATGAACGGGAAACCATTATCGATCTGCCGAGATTTAGCGGGCAACTGATTCTTAAATCCGAACCGCTGAAGAGATATCTCGACATGCTGGCAACGATGGCGGCTCAGGGTGCTATCGGAATCGGTCAAACCGAAGAGATGATGGCGGTTGCCCAGGAACGAAGTTTTGAGTCAATGAGTGAGGCAGCTTTGCGATCTTATGTTTGGGATAAGCATTTCGCAAGCATCACGGATTTGACGCTTGAGCAGAAGAATGCTTTGCATGATAAAGTCAAAAAGATGTCGCACAACCGGTTAGTGTACTTGGCACAATATATATACCTTAGCGAGTTGACAAAGACCGAAGAACTCAGCGGCGAAAATTTAGCCGTGCTCGTAGATGCGGTCGACAATTTACCGGTCGCAGGCAAGAAGCTCAAGCTGGATTCGGAACCGATGAAAGCCTTTCAGCTAAAGTTGGCGGCGATGCGCAGTGTTGCCAGCGAAAGGCTTGCGGCTGCCAAACGGCAGGAAGTCGAAAAGCAACGCAGGCTTGCCGGCAAGGCAAAAGTTGGAGCACGTTTTAAAGGCGGCATTCAATGGACTGCGGATGAAATGCGGGCATTCTTGACTGCGCAATATATTTCCTCGAATCCACAATTGTCGCAGGCGGAACGCCAGGCATTGGAAGCACGGTTAAATCATCTGGACGATACGGCACTATCCTATTTAACGACAACCTTAATGTTGAGAAATCGATTAGGCGAAACCATTACCCCGGCCGAATTCGATACAGAGGTCAAGAGAGTCGAAGCGTTGGTGGATCAAAGCGGTACCCTGGTTAGCGGAACGACTCAACATCAAACTTATCTTAATGACGCTCAGATTGGACTTGCGACTCGTGCCAAGGCAGCGGCCGAGGCTATGGCGAAAGCCGCCAAGACGAATGTCTTTGATGCCTACGATCCGGATAATGAGACATCGATTCGTGCCCGTTACCTGGAAATGATTGAGAAGAATAAATCCTTGAGTAAACGCCAGCGGAAGGCATTAACGGCGCGCATCATGCGGCTGGACTACTATGCGATCAAGTACTTGGGTACAAAACTGACGCTGGAAGCTCAACGTATTGGACATGCGACGACTTTTGACGAAACGGTGAACGAATTGACCGCAATCGAGAAATTGACTGATTCCGAGGGACGTATCATTCATGGCACGCCTGAGCAAATCCGCTATGTACGAGATCTGGTTATCTTAAGCCGCCGTGTCCATCCGTCAGGGCGCGGAACTCAACAGGCCGTACAACCGACATTCGTGCAACCCGATCAAGCTCGTGAAGAATTTATGCTGGCGTTATCGCTTGCGCTCGACCAAACCCCCGGTTTTGACTTCACTTCACAAGAGGTCGGGGCAAGACTGGAACACTTTGCAACATTCGATGCCCCGACCCAGAAAGTCTATATGGAAAATCTCGTGCGCGCCAATGCGATGGTTCGGAATGCCGCAACCCCACGTGCAAAAGCGCTGGCGCTTTATATGCTGAGAAGGGCATTGAATTCCAATTCATCCAATGTCCATGTGATTGCCGCCCAGATGGGATTGATCGAAGCCGCTCTGAGACTGGCGCACCAGGATGAGGCCATTATCGATGCGATTTGCAGGCAATTCGTTGAATTTTCGGAAGCCATGCCGCATATGAATCAGGCGCAGATCGTTGATCAGATCCATGTCATGACTGAAAACATCGAGAATATTGCGAGGTTCGATGCCCATCTCCAGCCGTTTATCTTGGCGCAAATCATGAGCGTACTGCAGTCGAGCATGACTGCGCCGAGTGCCGTCATGCCCGTTGTCACCGTAAGACATTCCCGAGAAGCGGTTGTCAGCGCTGCTCGGGTCAAGATCGAAGCGCCATGAAGAAATGGCGCAGTCATTACAAGGGTGCCGGACGTGCACGGGCGCAAACACCGGAACGCCGGGCAGGATTATTGTCAGCCGCGGAAGCGGAATTGACCCGCGAATTGGATCAGGCCTTTGCCTTGATCGCCGAATTGCCGGAAAACGAGCGGCAGTCCGCTTACGAAGCCATTTTCGAAATGACCGTCGCAGGCCGTTTCTATCGCGGGACTGAGGAGGAGTACGTTGCTCCGGACCGGGTTGAACAGAACAAGGCCAGAGGCATCTCTCTGAGTTTGATTGAACGGATGTTGGGTTCAAAGACGATCGATACGCAAGATCCGGTTGAAGCGATGCGCATGCTGATGGCCATGGAAAATGTCCTGGCCCCGCTGCGTCCTGCGGATGATCCGGAACTGATCCGGATCCGCGAGCTGAGAAACGGAGTCTTTCGATCGCTTTATCGCATGCTCGATCCGGAAAAGCTTAATCAAATGCCGCCGGTCGATGCTTTGCATTATATCGATCAGGTTCAGGGAACGCTCGATGCTTTATTCCGGCTTGTAGGACCTATGGAGACGATTCGTTCGTCGGATCTGTCCCATCTTATGGATTTGCAGGACCGGATCAATCGCGTCCGAGTTGATCAGCAGGTCCGCAGGGTCAGCGAACCTGTGAATGCGGCGAAGTCTGCGATAGAATTTGCCAAATTTATCAGCCAGATCGATCCGGTCTTTCTGCCATTTATGAGCAAGTGGCTCGATGATCACCGCGATAATCCGGAACTCATGGCAAGAATCATGAAGCTGGATGCCGTCCATTTGTCGCTTCTGGCCGAGCGGCTCATGTATTTGGCCGAGGCCGAAGGAATGACCGATGCGGCGGTTGAAAAGATTCTGGTTGAAACCGAGACCTTGCAAAACAATGCCGATGAAATCCGTAAAAAGACGGAGGAACGCGAGCAGCAAATTAAAGCCTATGAAGCTGAATCCAATAAACAGCCGTACAGCGAGCGCGAAACAAATCTGACTATCCTGGAGGGCGCCATTAAGAAATGCGATGAGAAAATTGAGGAGTTGGTAAATAAGCGCAGCTTGCTTACGGGTATGCGCAAGACACAGATTAATAACTTGAAGCAACGCCGTACGGAAGTCCGCGAGGCCGTGAGCGAAGACTACACGCAGGATGATGAGCCCTATGTCTTGCGCATCGCCGAGCATTTCGAGCAGGCTCACGGCGAAGAGACGGAAGAACAACTGCCGAGAGCAGCCTTCCCGATCGGCGACTCAAATGTGCCCGTTGTCGCGGGCCGTCCCATCACCGTGGTTGCATTACCCGCAACCCAGGCAACGCCGACACCTACGGTTGTCAGTGTCCGGGATGATACGATTGTCGTCGATCTTGACCAAGCTCATACTCAAGCGACGCCTGAAGAACTTGCTAAAGCGGATTATTTGAGGACTTGGACGGAAGGAACGGGGATGGTCCATCAGATATCGGAATCTCTGCGGCCCGTGACCGATTCGCTCGGTATCGGGACCGACGTTCGGAAGCGAAACAGCCTGGCAGCTTTGATCATGCACGAGATCCGTGGACTTCATGCCGCAGGTATCATCACCGGACAGATTCAGATCAAGATTGTCGAAAACATGGCAACGCCGGCCTACTATGCGGA
>JAQTOZ010000127.1 GCA_028713205.1 Candidatus Omnitrophota bacterium | reverse complement strand
ATGATGTCGGGTTCGGGCCGCTGCTTTTCGATGCCAAACATTTTATGGATCGGATCGAAGGCGCCAAAGTCCGCGGCATGGAAGGAAAGTTAATCAATCTGGCGACCGACGGTGAATCTTACGGCCATCACAAGGCCTTTGGCGATCGCGCTTTGGCCTATCTCTTGAACATCGAGGCCCCCAAACGGGGTTTCCGCGTCACCAATTACGCCGAGTTTTTGGCCGGACACCCTCCCCATATGATGGTCCGGATCAAAGACGGCGAAAACGGGGAAGGGACTTCGTGGAGTTGTGCCCACGGCCTGAGACGTTGGAAGGAACATTGCGGATGCCGCGGGGAAGGGCCGTCGGAGTGGACACAGCATTGGCGGAGACCCTTGCGTGAGAGTTTCGACTGGCTGCGAGATGAGTGCTACAAACTTTTCGAAAATTACGGCAGCCGCTACCTCAAAGATATTTGGGCCGCGCGCGACGATTATATTCATGTGGTGCTGAACCGTTCGGAAGAAAATATCCGGTCCTTTCTGGGAAGGCACGCCAAGTTTGAATTGAAACAGGACGAGATTGTGACCGTGCTGAAACTTCTCGAAATTCAGCGCCAGGCCATGCTTATGTACACCAGCTGCGGCTGGTTCTTTACGGAGATTTCCGGCATTGAGACCGTGCAAATTCTGACTTACGCCGCACGCGCCGTGGACCTTGCGTATCAGGTCTCCGGTAAATCTCTGGAAGAAGAATTTTTGGAACACCTGGCACATGCGAAAAGCAACCGCAGGGATCTTGTGGACGGCCGGGGCGTTTATGAAAAACTCGTCAAACCGCGCATGGTGTCGTTTGAACATGTCGTCAGTTATTATGCGATCCTTTCGAGTTTCGAATATCAGGAGCCGCCGCAGGAGACATTCAATCTCTATTGCTACCGGATGCAGGTCCTTCATCAGCATCGCGAATTTTTTGGCAGTCTCACGTTCAATTTCGGGAGGGTCCGGCTGACCTCCAGGGTGACTTTGGAAGAACACGAATATGTGTTCCTCGTTTTCCAAATCGGCCCCTACGATTTTCGTTGCTCGGTCAAACCCTTCGCGCATATGGCGGATCCGGAAGTCATTGAGCGGGAGCTTTTCGAGGAACTTCATTCGACGCATATCGTTGAAATTTTCAAAAAGATCGATGTCATCTTCGGCGAAAAGTGTTATACGCTCAAAGACCTGCCGATGGAGCAGCGCATGCGCATTGTGTCCATCCTCACCAAGGAGATGATCGAAAAGATCCGCGATGTCCACGAGACGCTTTATGACGAGAATCGCCGGATCAGCGAAATCTATCGGTCGATGAACCTTTCGGTGCCGGAGGAAATCCGTAGCGCTGCCGAGCAAACTCTCGGAAGGCGGTTGATGCGTGCCATCATGGAACTTCGCGATTACGGTTTCGATCCGAAGCGTACGCGCCAGGTTAGCCGGATCATCGACGATGCCAAACTTTTTGAAATTGAGCTTGTGAAATCGGAAGTGGTTTCGTTTTTGAACACTGAGCTTGAGAAACGCACGGAAGATCTCGTCCGGGATCTCACGCCGGAGCTTGTCGTGGAGTGTCTCAATATTCATAAGCTTGCCAAAAAGATGAACATCAAGCTGGATCAGCGAAAGACGCAGGACAATCTTTATTTCCTGATCAAAAAATGGCAGCACCACCCGCAGACGATCCCGCCGACTCTCGCGCAGTGCGCGAACAATTTTATGCAGCTCCTGACCGATAACCACATTAACACCGATGTGTTCTCCAAGCTCATCGAGGGATATTCTCCCCCGGCTTGACCGGTGCCGAGTGGATCACGGTGGCGGGGATCACTCCGTGACGAGAGGGAATTTCCCCTTCAAGGAGAAATGGGATGGCCCATAAAATTCTGATCGTGGATGATGAGTCCGGGCTTGTTGCGGAACTCCGGGAGCTGCTGACCGATTTTCAATACGACGTCATTACGGCCAAGGATGGAATTGAAGGAATGGTCAGGGCCAAGAAGGAAAAGCCGGATTTGATCATTATGGATGTCTTGATGCCGGGCATGAGTGGTTTCGAGACGGCGGAGGCTATGAAAAACCTGGCACAAATCGATAAGCATGTTCCGATCATCATGATTTCGGGAAGACCCAGCATGGAGAACTATTTTGAGGGGTCGAAGGCTTTTGTTTTTCTCTCAAAGCCTTTTAACTACAAGGAATTGTTGGAAGCGATTGCCGAGGCGCTCAAACAGAAGGAAGCTGCGGAACATATGCCCCCGGTTGTGGCAGATGACCTGGGACGCATCGCAAAAAAGGTCATGATCATCGGCACTGAAGAGGCCGTGCTTCGAAAAGTGAAGCAGACACTGCAATTATTGGGGATCAAGGCCGATCTTATCCTGGATGAGAGAGAAGTTTTTGAAAAAATCGAGGGCGAAACCCCCGGCGTGATTTTGGCCGAATATTGCAAAAGAGTTGAAAATTTAAATACCTCGGCGATTTATCGGGAACTCAAGAAGGATCCCGTCATGAAGGAAATCCCTTTCGCGGTCTTATGCCGTGAGGAGGATTGCCTGGATGCGCAGCTGGAGATGCCCGAAGCTGAAATCATCACGTTTATCGAAAACACGGATTTGAGCCGGAAAATTTTATCGTTTCTGGAGGCCAAAGGCCGTCAGCATTAAAATCGGTTTCTTGAGCCGGGACGCACCGGCGTTGACTTCAAAAAAAGGGTAAGGTAGTATTTGGGCCATGAAACAAAGACTGTTGGCTTTCTTTCTGTGGTTGTGTCTGGTTTCGGGAATGTCTTCACCTGTTTTGGCCGGAGATTATTTTCAAGCCAGTCCCTGGGTGGCGGAAACCACTTACATGGACAAAACGACACATAAATTAGGTTTTGGATTGATGAATCTGCTGACCGGCTGGAGTGCCTTTTTCTTTGAGCCCGGCCGTGAAGAGAACCACTTTTTTGAAGGTATCGGCAAGGGTATTTTATATGCGATCACCGATACCGCCGGCGGCGCGCTGCACGTGGTGACGTTCCCGGTCCCGTTTGATATCCCGTTGCCGTTGGGTGGGATCAATCATGAGTATGAATCATAAATGTTTGCCCGGAAGATGCGGTCATCGAAGCTGCGGAGAATTTGCCGGATGAAAAAATGGCTGATCGTCAGTGTGGTCATATTGACCTTGTTTTCTTCGGGGTCCGCCGCATCGGCGTCAACCTGGGCCCAGAAAAGCGGGTACTGGGCAAAAACAGGTGGTAAATTTTCATTCGGTCTTAAGCACTCATTTTTATCATGGGTGAGTATGTTTTTCGAGGCCAACGAGCCGCAATATCAACAGGAATGGCAGGGATTTTGCGTCGGCCTCGGAAAGACAGTGGTTTATACCGCATCCGGATTGGTGCAATTAGCAACATTCCCCGTTCCTGTTGATTTTCCCGACATCGGTCTGGGTTTGCATGTCCCCAATAAAAATTGTCCCGACTGTCATTGGGATTATAAACTGCCCGAAAAAACGGGTTTCTACCACGAGTCAAAGACTCAAAAAACAGGGGAAAAGATTGTTTCGCCCGAAACTTTGCCGGTGGAAACCGGAGCTCAGATGGAAACGGCTCTTCAGGAGCAGGTTTCGGGAGGTGCTCCGCAGGCAACCGAAAGCGGCACACCGGAATCTGTGAATAGCCAGCGGGAAGCGGTTGGCCCTCAGCCGGTGACGACAGTCGGCCGGCCACAGGAAGGTCCTCCGGCACCGGCCGGTGCTTCAACGATGGTTTACGGCGGCGCGATCCAGCCGGAAGCCGTGAGCAGTCAAGAGCCATCGGCGGTTAGTTCTCAGGAAACAATCGCTGATTCGCAGCAACCGGTTGTTCCTATCCCTGGCGTAGAAAGTAAACCGGAGGAGCCCACAGAACGTCAAGGAACTGCCAGAGAGCCGCCATCGGCCGTTGCTACCGTGCATCCCGGTGAGACGCTCGTGGTTTATGGCGAAGGCAAACAGAAGTCTCCCGATACAGATAGTGCTCGGGAAGCGGAAGATAACGGGTGGGAGGCGGCGGACAATCAATCGTCTACCGCACAAATGGACGAAGAGATTGCCCGTGAAGAAACGGAAGACGAAATCGCATTAGGTGACGGTAGCGAGGCAGCGACGCCGAAGCAAGAGCCGGCGAATGAAGACATTCGTTTGGAAGAAGGTCCATCAACGGTTACCGTTCCGATCGAGCCCGTTACGAAAACTTCCAAACCGCAAAAGTCCAAGCCGCAAAAAAGCCCCTACCTTCGATTGGCCAGCTGGGAAAAGTAGACTTCCGTTCGCAAAGAATTATTTTTATTGCCGCTCGAGTAGATGATTAAACCCGCAATTGCTTTTCCGCGTCGACCACGTCACGATTGATTTTCTGCGCCGCTTTTGCGGCTATCGTGTGCAACTTCTCGGATGCGTGCGGAGCGTGCGCCAATTCTCTCAGGATTTGTATCACCATCCGGAAGTGACGTACAAACTCCCCTTCGTCCGCGCTGGCCAGACGGGCAAGTTCATCGAAGGAGACTCCGTAAGTCCAGGCTTCCACAGCCCGTGCCATATGAAAGTGAGGGAGCTTGCAATAAGGATACACGCGGAATTTTAATTCCTTCCGGTAAATATGACGTGAATAATGTTCGGCCAGGCGTGCCAATTTTTCCTGGGCGGGGCCGAGCCTCGGGAGATGATCCCCCTTACGCGGTTCGAACACCAATCCGGACAAGATCATATTGAGCTGAACCTCGTTGAGCTCATCCAGGACCTTCTCTTCGAACATTTCAGCCAAGGGGAGCTCGTACCCGAACAGGGACGAGGCAAATTCACCCTTGAGTGTTAAACGCCCGTCGCGGATGTGGCTCAGTTCCTTGAGCATTTCGAGCTTGCGCCGCAGGAGATCGTACCCGTCGGCACGTCTTTTTTTGTGGGATTGGAAGAAATGAAAGGTCTTGGGATAGATGGTGAGAAGATTCTCGCCCAAATTCCGGTAGAGGTTCAACACGGTGGCGTATGCCGTGTTCAGCTGGCTCTCGATCGCTTCGGGCCTGCCATAAAGGATGCGCTCGACTTCGCCGTAGGCGATGTCGTTGGGGTGAATGCGGGCGTAGACAAAACCTTCCTGATCCATGCCGCGCCGGCCGGCCCGGCCCGCCATTTGATAAAAATCGCGCGTGGTAAGATGCTTGAAGCCCGTTCCGTAAAATTTTTCGAGTTCGTCAAAAATCACGGTGCGTGCCGGCATGTTGATCCCCAGCGCGAAAGTCTCGGTGGTAAAGATCACCTTGATCAAACGGCTGGTAAAAAGTTGCTCGATGACTTCTTTGAGTGTCGGCAGCATGCCGGCGTGATGATACGCAATGCCGCGGTCGACAAGCGTGCGCATGTCTTCCGCCGACTTTTCAGCGTGAAGATCGTAGCGTTTGAGGAGCTCGTCATAAAGCAAGTGAAGGGCGTTGCGCTCTTCAGGGTCGAGGAAATCAAACGAGGTTGCTTCCCAGGCGAGGTCTTCGGTGCGCCGCCGTCCGAACGCGAAATAAATGGCCGGCAATTTTTTTTCTTCGATCAGATGCTGGAGCAAATGATCCAGGCGATTGGGCCGGGCGCGCATGGGTTGAAACCCCTGCCGGCGTTCGCGGTTGCTCATGCGCCAGTTCTCGCGGTTGAGATACCCGTCGCGTTTTAGCGCGCGCATGTTTTCCAGGATACGTCCCTGACATTGAAAAAGAAAGTGGAGCGGAACGGGACGGTGGTTTTCTTCCACGACGGCAATCGGGCGCTCGTGAACCGACCGGATCCACTCCGCCAATTGCTGGACGTTCGGAACGGTCGCGCTTAAAGCGAGAATGTGCACGTTGGGCGGTGTCAGAAGAATGGACTCCTCCCAAACGGTGCCGCGTTCGGGGTCGTCCAAATAATGGATTTCATCGTAAATGACCCAGCCGATTTTTTGGACACGTTCCGAAGTCTCAAAAAGCCAGTTGCGATAAATTTCGGTGGTCATGATCAGAATCGGGGCGTCCGGGTTGATCGAGACATCTCCCGTCAAAATGCCGACTTGATCCGCGCCGTAACGGGCGCGAAAATCCCGGAATTTTTGATTGCTGAGTGCTTTGATGGGAGCGGTATAAACGACATTTTCCGATCGTGCCATGGCCTTTTCGATGGCGAATTCGGCGATGAGTGTTTTCCCGGCACCCGTCGGGGCGGCCACAAGGACGGAATGTTCCTTTTCTATCCACTGAATGGCCGCTTCCTGAAAGGAATCTAATTTGAGTGGCGTTGTCATAAGGTGAGGAGTATTATAATCTCCCTTGCGTAAACTCGGTTATAGTAAATTAAAATACATTTTATAGCTATCAAGATTGCCTTAACTCTCGGAGGTTAACCATGAAGTTTTTGAAGACCCTTCTTCTCTTGATCCTTGTTCTGGTTCTGGTGTTTGCCGTCGGAAAGAATTTGATCGCGAAGCTGGCGATTGAAAACGGCGTGAAGGTTGCAACCGGTCTACCTCTTGCGCTCCGGAGCTTTAACATGAGTTTTACCAAAACGATGGTGGATGTCCAGGGGATTGTGCTCGGCAATCCGCGCGGTTTTAATGACAAGGTTTTCGTCGATTTGCCGCAAATCTATTTTGATTTCGACCTGCCGACACTCTTCAAAGGAAAGATCCATATTGAAGCGATTAAAGTCCATTTAAAGGAACTTCAAATCATCAAAGCACAGGGTGGGAAATTAAATGTGGACGCTTTCAAACCGGCCCCTACGGCAGCGGCACCAAAAGCCAAACCGGCACCTGCCAAGGGCAAGGCTCTGCCGATCGAGATGGATCTTTTCGAGCTGAAAGTCGGCAAGGTCATTTATAAGGATTATACGGTCGGGACCCTCGGCGGCGCACCTCTCGTCAAAGAATTTAACATTAACCTGGATGAACAGTTTAAGGATGTTAAGAGCATTGATGCGCTCGTTAAGATTATCACGGTCAAAGCGCTTGAGAAAACGACGATTGGCCAGCTGATCAATCTGGATATCGGATCTTTGGCGAGTTCCGTTTCCGGAACGTTGGCAACATCAACCAAAGTTGTTGCCACTCAACTCGGTGATGCGGCCCAGGAAACTTTGCAGCAGGCTTCCGAGCAGGCGGCGGTTTCCATGAAAGAAACTCAGGCCAACCTGAAGAATTTGGCCGGAGAGGTTGTTACGAGTCCGAATGTCCTTGTTTCGGAAATCAAGGGCGGTACCGGAAACGTTTTGAAGCAGACGGGAACGGGAGCAAAACAAGCGGCCCAAACCGTCGAACAAGGGGCGGCGAAGCTTACCTCCGGTCTTGCGAGTGTTGTCAAAAATCCCTTTGCTTCAAAATCAACCGGGGAACAGAATCCGCAAAGTTCGAATTAAGTTCAACCTGCCCCGGAGGGGCCGGGATCATCCTTCGTAGGCTTCTTTGATCCAGCGATCCAGAATCCCGTTGGGATTGGTGATCGCTTCTTCGCCGAGAATAAATTTTTCGCGCGGTTTTTTCTCCATAATCAACCCGAGGCCGTAGCTGTAATTGGAGAGGATCTTTTCTAGAAAGTTGCCCTCGTCGTGGCCTTCGTTGAGAACCCTTGTTTGAATGGCCCGGATGGCCGGTTCGTCGAAAGCGATGCGTATATGGTTCGCCTGAAAAAAGCGCGTTTCAAAATTACGGATATTCTCAAGGATTTCCTGGGATTTCTTATCACGATCCTGCCGGAGTAGATCATCGAGGGTTTTTCCCGGATCCAAAACCATTTCCGGGCTTAATGTGAATTCTTTGACCGAGCTTGAAGGGAGTTCATATTTCAGATCGCGGAATACCCTTTCCGAGACCGTAAAAAGACCGCGGGCACCCGTGCCTTCGGCCGCCGCGAGTTTTGCAATTTCCCACAAGGCTTTTTCCTGAACATGCATGGCGATGCCGTAGGCCTCGAAGGCTTTCACATATTGCTTCAAAATGGAGTCTTCGGAACTTATCAGAATCTGAAAAAGATCCTCCTCGCTTAAGGGATGACAAACGACGCGCACGGGCAGGCGGCCGATGAATTCCGATTCAAATCCGAACTCGATAAAATCCTCGGTTTGGGCCTGCCGTAATGTTTGTGTCGGCGAGAGCGGGTTTTTGACATGCGGCGGCGTGGCGAATCCGATCAAGCTTTTGCGCTTTCTTTTTTCGATGATCGGCATCAGCCCGTCGAAAGCGCCGCTGACGATAAACAAAATGTGTTTGGTGTTAACGACAGGTTTTGAGATTTTCCCTTTTTTTTGGAATTCCATCATGGCCTGAATTTGAGATTGAATATCCTGGGGATTGCGCAAAGGGATCTCGGTTTCCTCCATGATTTTAAGGAGCCCGCGCTGGACGCCGCTTCCGCTGACGTCACGGCCGAGAAGATTGGCGGGTGTTGCGATTTTGTCGACTTCGTCCAGATAAATCATGCCGTATTGGGCCAGCTCAATATCCCCTTCGGCTTTTTGAACCAAATCACGCACCATATCTTCCACGTCGCCGCCGACATAGCCGGTTTCGCTGAACTTGGTGGCATCCCCTTTGGCAAAAGGAACGCCGATCAGGTCCGCCAAGTGCCGGATCAGATGGGTCTTCCCAACACCCGTAGGGCCGAGCATGATCACGTTTTGCTTGAAATATGACTTGCAGCGCTCGTCACTAGAGCAGGACTTGACGTGATTGTAGTGATCGCACACCGCGGTGGCCAAAACGCGTTTGGCTTCTTCCTGTTTGATGATGAAACGGTCAAGATGCTTTTTGACTTCCCGCGGTTTTAAATTGAATTCGAGCGCCTGAAAATGCTTTTTCTTAAGATTGTCTTCCGTTTCTTCACGCACTTCTTCGGGCTCGGGTGGCTTGGTTTCAAATCCTTTGGGGGCCATCTTTTTGATTGCTTCCAGGATGTCTTTTTGGATTTTTTCGTAGTCCGGTTGTTCCGCCATCTCATGTCCTTTCTGATCTATAAGATTCTATTTTACGCTTTTCGGAGGGTAGTGAACAGCGGCAAAAGAGAAGGCCGAAGGATAAACGCTGTAACTAAAATTGTGTCCTTTGCTGCTAAAGCTAAGAGGCGTTTCGCTCAAGTGTTCCGGCTTCTGGAAAACTACGCCCGACTCGGGTGAGGAGACCTCCCTGCCGGCAGGCCACTAGCGTTGCATTAAACACATGGCAGGCCCGTAAGTGATTGTATCGACAAGGATTGTTTAAGATCAAACAGCTTTAATTTATGGTATTGAAAAACAACGACAGGTGTAAGAA
>JAQTOZ010000126.1 GCA_028713205.1 Candidatus Omnitrophota bacterium | reverse complement strand
TACGATTTAGGATATTTCGATGAGGATAGTGCTAAACTAGAACCGCTTGAGTACCCCTTCGTACCGGAGATTGTGTAACCTATGTCTCCGGTACGAAGTGTTACCCATGTGTCCGGTATGGACCCGCAATGTTTTGTGGGCCTGCCTGGACTCGAACCAGGGACCAAGCGATTATGAGTCGCCTGCTCTAACCGACTGAGCTACAGGCCCACGAAAACGGAATGTGATTTCTAAAAGAGCATTGATCCTGTCACAAATTGCATTGAGCTGATCTGCATCTTCAGGCAGTCCCTCAGGGGCAGGCCCATGAAAAAGCCGTAATTGATGGTCGCATCGGAAAGGATTATCGAGATTAGCACGATGATCAGCTTTTTAAAAACTGACGAATTTTATCCAATAATACCGTTGACGTAAACGGTTTTATCACGTAATCAACGGCTCCCAGGTAAATCGCCTTATCAATATCTTCACGCCGGACCTTTGCCGTAAACATAATGATTGGCATGAGATTGACCCCGGAGATTTTCTTAAGTTCACGCAAAAAATCATATCCGTCCATTTCCGGCATCATGATATCAAGGAGAATCAAGTCCGGTCTTTCTTTTTTGACTTTCTCCAAACCTTCCTTGCCGTCTAATGCCGTGATGACCTTAAAATCGTTGGCTTGAAGACGCGTTGCCACCATCGTCTGGATGTGCGGCTCATCATCGATAATCAAAATCGTTTTCTTTTTCGCACTCATAAGAACGCCTTCCCTCGATTAAGACCATTGCCTGGGCAGTGTAAAAACAAACTTGGCCCCTTTCCCCAGTTTGCTCTCAACCCAGATTTCCCCCTGATGCAACTCGACAATTCCCTTGCAAATCGAAAGACCAAGACCCGTTCCACGGTTTCCGGGACCCGACTCACGTTTGAACTGTTGAAATTTGTCAAAGACCCTCGGCAGATCATGTGCCGATATTCCGCACCCGGTATCTGCAACACTGCATTCCACGTATTTTCCTTTATCGGATATCTCAATGTCAATCCGCCCTTGTTTTGTAAATTTAAGAGCGTTGCCGACTAAATTGGTAAAGACCTGCACCAGCATATCCCGGTCCCCTTGATAGTCAATCCTCTCGGATGAAAGCTTCAACGAGATTTCAATCCCCTGGTCCCTGGCCATGGGAAAGAATAATGTTTTCACTTCGCGAACTAATTCCACAAAGTCCAAAGGCAAACGCTCGATTTCCATTTTCCCGGCCTCGAGTTTCGAGATGTCTAAAAGGTCATCGATAATACGCCCCAACCGGTCAATGCTTTCCAGCGTAATCATCATCACTTTTTGCTGATCTTTTGTCGTCTGTCCCAATAAACCATCGATGACTTGACTAACGCCTTCCCGGATAATCGTCATCGGAGTCCTTAATTCGTGCGAAACGGTACTCACAAACTCATCTTTCAATGTTTCTAAGCGTTTGCGCTCCGTAATATCCTGGAGGATCAGAATCGCACCGGTCACAGTGCCGTCGACATCTTTCAAAATACTCCAAGAGACATCCACTTCGATGGGCTCCTTACTTTTCTTGAGCGCTTTGATTTCCAGACGTTTTGTGGCGCCATGCCGTTCGGCCGAAAAGGATTTGACCTTTTGCCAAGCCTCTTGCGCAAAAATCATACTCGCCTGTTTAAGATAAAGGTCCTGCTTACCATAATCCAACAAGTATTCTGTGCACTTGTTCCAGGAAACAATGCGTTCGCTTTGATCGACCAAAATAATCGCTACGGCGGAATTTTCGAAAATGGTGCGGTATCTTTCTTCGGCTTTGTAGATTTCCTCCTCGGCCTTTTTGCGTTCGATCGCATAGCGCAAAACGCGTGACAACATGTTACTGTTCAGCTTGGCTTTAACCAAATAATCCTGGGCACCGCTCCGGACCGCTTCGGTCGCCAGTTTTTCATCCTCCAAGCGGCTGAGTAAAACAATTGGGATCTTCCGGGTCTGACTTCGTATCTTTTTGAAGGTGTCCAGCCCATGGCTATCGGGAAGTTGAAGATCAGAAAAAATCACGTCCCCGTTCCATTGGCGTAATCGCTCGAGTCCTTCGCGAAGAGTGCTCATAAACGCAACATCAAATTGCGGAGCACGAACTTCCTTTAACAAACGCTGAATCAGCCACCGGTCTTCGCCGTCGCCTTCCAAAACCAAAACGCGGACTTTATCGGTTTTTTGTTTTAATCTTTTGATCTTCTTTTCAGCCGCATTTTTCTTCTTCACGCCATCCCCTTCCTATCGGACTCCGACTGAACAAATGCCGCCTGCGTCCCATACGGCATCGACTTGTCACAACATCTAATACATCGGCATCCTGACACACAACAATAATGGCCAGAATAGACTTCGAGACACCTGTCAGCCGACGGCCAGCCACATGCATTCCATTGCGGGCTCTTGTTACGGTCGCCCGCGCAACTTACTCCTCAGCTTCACTCTGAGCAATTTCTTCTTCCCGATGCCGTCCGACCGGTTGCGAAGCAAAGGTCAAAAACTCCAGACGCCCGAGCATAAAATCCAACGAGTAATAGGCCACCATCAAAGAAACGAGAGAAGCCACTAAATAGCCATAACCAAAGTAAATGAGTTCCATGTTGGAAGTGATCAAAGCGAAGAGGCCATTCGTCACTAGGAAAACAGCAGACACCATCAGGGCTAAATTTTGGAAATCAAAGTAAAGGATGAGAATCAAGATCATCAACAAAAGACTGTGCAAGAACGCTCCCACGACGGCCATGCGAAAAATCGGAATCTGGACAAAAGGGATACCGAGCAACTCGGCGAACTTCGGCGCAAAAGTGATAATCAAGAGCGACAAAATTCCCTGATAACGGATCAACACACCGGCACTCTGGCGAATCTGTTTGGTCATGTTTTTTCTGACCTGGCAAATCGAGTTGTAATCGTCCTTCTCTAAAATGGCCGAGTAGTAGCGGCGATATTGTTTATAAAAATCGGTCTCGACTCTCAAGAGAAAAATGGCAAGCGAAGGGATGATCGTCAAATAAGCAAAGAAGACGGCGCTATCGTAGGGAGGAAAAACACGCAAATGAGATGTGACCTCCGTCGCATTGGAGGAATACCAAAAAACAATCTTATCGATCCATATCGCCGTATTATAGAAAAACCCGATCAGGATAAGCCGACGATGTTGTTTGAGAAAACCCATAAAATCTTGATCAAAAAAACCGCCGCTGTCGAACTCGATGAAAATTCGTGCAGCCCACAGAATCACGATAACCAGATGTCCTATCAAATAGCCCAGAAAATACCCCTCAAGCCCCAGCCATCGTCCTAAAGCCAAAGACGAGATGACGGTAATCAACGAACCCGCCAAATAAGCTCCCACGATGGCCTGATAATCCCGTAAGGCTGTGAGAAATATCATCAAAAGCCATAGCATGCTGACGGTTTGATAGATCAAAATGGCAAGAAGTTTCAAGTTTAACGGCATTTCCGTCATGTAAAAAAATGCGGAACCGATCACACATTGCAAAACCAAAACGAACAAGCTTGTTGTGTTAAAAACAGGAATAAGCTCTTCCTGTTCTTTGGAATAAAGTTTATCCGCCAGGTAACGCGTCACCGGAAAATGAAAGATCCCGACCGTGATCAGGGAAAAAGCAAAGATATAAATAATGACCGCACGGAAAAGAATGATTTCATAGTTGTCGATATTGCGCGGCATAAAATACCCGAGGGAAAAAAGCGTGATGATGCTCAACAACCAGGGCCCTGCGCAGATCAACGCCGAATAAAAGTGCGCCTTGACCGAATCCAAAAAGGTATCCCCTTCGAGGACTTTCTGTAAATTGAACCCTATGCCAGCCATAGCATCTTCACTCCATACTGGGTATAAAGTTTCTGGTAATTTGCGATCATATCGTCCATTTGATAATACCGGCCGATCCTTTTCTTCCCGATCTCCCCCATTTGTTTGCTCAATGCCCGATCGCGCAGGATCCGAATGACCGCTTGAGCGGTCGCTTCCGGATTGCAGATCGGCGTAATCACTCCGCTGGCCCCCAACAATCGGTCATCGGGTGAACCGCCGTAAAGAAGTTCCGCACAAGCCCCCACGTTCGTCGCCACGACAGGAAGGCCGCAAGCACCGGCTTCCAGGATGACGATCGGTTGCGCCTCGCTGATACTGGTAAGCACAAGGACATCCAGTTTGGGATAATATTCCTTTAGGTCAATTTTCCCCGTAAAAATCACGGCATCTCCGATCGACTCCATTTGCGCCAGCAACACACATTCATGGTAGTACTCCTCGTCCTCATCGGTCGGCCCCATGATCAGGAAGCGGACATTTTTAAGTTCCTCATAGATGCGACGGCAGGCCACGATAAATGTCTTCACATCTTTGATCGGCACGACCCGTCCGGCAAAACCGACCATCCAGGGATCTGTCTCCGATTTTTGCCTCGTCAACGAGCTGAGCTGGTTAAACTCAACGCCATTGGGCATAATTTTCGTTTTGACTGCCGGGGCGCCCTCCTCAATTTGGATTTTCCGGTTCCCGTCATAAAGCGTGATGATTTCATCCGCGTGTAGGTAGGCCAATCGACTGAAGAACGAGAAGACATCAATCCACCATTGCTTAAAAAAATCGCCGCCTTCACGCACTTTTAATTGATCAACCGCGTCCGAATAAATCCAATCGGCTCTTGAAATTTCCATTTTCCTTTCACGCGTATAAATCCCATGCTCGGTCAAAATCAAGGGACGTTTGTATCGCAGTTTTCCCATCACTCCCAAAACGCCCGCGTAGCCGGTGGAAGCGCAGTGATAAACCGAACTCGGAGGAATGTCCGTCCTGAGCAGTGAGAAGAACGGAAGATAAAGAAAACGCCACGTCCAAAAATAATCAATAAAAGAAACCTCCGGGTCTTCGCGAAGATACAACTTTTCGACAATCTCCCAGCCTTGTCTTGAATGCGCAAGGTCATAAAGGTCGATCGAGCGGGTTGCGCGGTCACCGACCGTCCGCAACAAGTCGTTGAAATGAGAAGTATCCCCCTGGCGCATGGCCACGAGGAACTCTTCGATGATCCGGTAATCATGCTTGCCGGGTTTTGCGTTGCCTTTTTCTTTCTCGACAAAATAATCGAAAAGATAGTTTTCGCGGAAATCAACGACGTTGGACGGAATCTCGTAATGCATTTTCTTGGCGGCCTGACGATGTGCCCCCAAATATACAATCGAAAAGGTTTTGTCCGGAAGTCTTTTGATCAAATCATAAACCCAGGTCGATACGCCTCCCGCCACATAGGGGTACGTCCCCTCCAGCAAAAGGCAAACGTCATTCATGAACCAGCCCCCCCCCTTGAAGTTGTCTCGCGGCCCGAAGTTTGAAAACCTTGGGCTTGAGCTCTGGAAAACCACGCCGCGATCACATCCTGAATTTTCCTGCACAACAGCGGGTCTTGCTCCGACGCCAGGGCCTGAAAGACCGTGTCTTCGATCTTTGCACTCGGCGCTTCCATGTTTTTGAAAAACTCCAGAAATTCAACTTTGGTTTTCGGCGAGGACTTCTCGTACTGAGCCGCCATAAAATCGACATTAAAAAGACCGACATCGCAAAAGTCGCTGAGATTGAGCACTCGAATCAGCACCTCGCGCTCATCATCATCCCATCCCCCGCTCTCCAGCAATCCCATAAAAAGGCATCTCGACTGCAAAACCTGACTGCGCATCAACAGATAAAGCCGTGCCTCATCAAATCGCCGTTTCCGTTTTTGCGACGTGCGAAACTTTTGCAATACGTCTAAAAGCTTCTTGAAGAGTTCCTGCAGGATTTCCATACGATCGGCGGCAACCATTTCGAAGAGTTTATGCAAAACAGGGTAAAGGCTCGGAACGGCGAAACAATAATTAAAGGCGTTCACCAACTCCCGGGGATTCTCTCCGACAACCCGTACCGCTTCTTTGAAACTCCCCTTGCGAACGGCCTTTTCGTTATCGATTCCCGCAACCTTGAGCAGTTCCGGAAGATGATTGTCAATCTGCGTGTTGGCATAACAACGCACCGCCAAGTAACGGATAAAATAGTTGGGCGACTCCATCAATTTTCCGACTGCGACCGCAACCGCTTCGGGCAGGACATAACGCTTGGGCAAACGCAAAACAAAATCCAGTAAAACCTGAATCACCGGCGACATTTTTTTTTCATCCATGGTCAGGACTTCCTTGACGATTTCCCACAGGTCAGGATCCATGATATCGGTCAATGCGCAAGCCGCCGCGTAGGCGTAGGAATCCTGCTTGCGAATGATCTCACATAAAAATTCCCGGCTGCTTTTCCGCGGGGTGCGCCCCATGATGTCCAAAACAATCAGGCGAATCGCCGGATCCGTTGATTGCCTATAAATCTTTTCGTATTCGCGTTCAACATCCGATTCCTCGGCGTATTCCGCCAACAGGCGCAGGGCAATGACCTTGTCGGCAAAATCACCCTGGTGATACTCGCCAAAAAGCCAACGCTTCAAACGTTTGGCACGGAGTCTCTTAATCACGGATTGCGCAATCATCCGCACTCGGGAATCGGGATCCTGGCGGGCCATCACAAAAATCGCTTCAAAAAGTTTGCGGCTTTTCAAACTCTTGACCGAGGACAGGACACGGATTTTCCGCTGTCCGTCCGTTTCTTTGTTCAATCTCACGGCAACATGCTTCTCCCATCGTTTGAGCTGCAAACGCAATACCGTCATATAGGCAATCTCGCGCGTCCGTGGATTTTCGGAGGCAAAACACCGTTTGAGAAACTTACGGTGGAGTAGAGGCACGAATCGGCCTAAGGCAGCAAACGCTTCATCTTGGATCTTGGCCGTAGGATGCATCGCCAACTTCTCAAGACAACGGACGGCACGGGTATCCCCGATCTTGGTCAACGCATGAATGACATCGATTCCGATCTCTTCATCCCGGTGCGTTTCCAGCACACGCATCAAAGGCGACACCGCGTTTGTCCTGCGCAGCACCCCCAGTTGTTGAATGGCAAAACGCACTTCCGTTTTCCACGGAAACTGAAGCATTTTGAGCAAAAGCGTGTTCCGTGTTTCTTCCGCGATATTCGAAATCCCCCAACAGGCCTCTTCACGAATCGTCGCATTGGCGTTTTGCACGAGCAAAAAGAGCTTCTCAAAACCAAGCGGGCATTCGATACGCACGAGGTAATGCACCAGCCAATAGATGCTTTGGGTGTCGCCTTTTTGCAGCAAAGCCGAATAGGCGAATTCAATATCCGGATTACTCAAATAGGAACAAAGCGCCTCGAAGGCCTGTTCGCGCTCCACATGATCCGAGCTGGTAAGCCGCGGCAAAATGCTGCGAATTTCGTCTTCCCTTAGGAGTTGCCTTTCCAAAGCTCAAAGACCTCCTTTCTCTTTTCATCCAGGTCCTGCGGCTCCATTTTTTGAAAAGATGCGTTGAGCTCCTCAAAACGGCCGAGATTGAAATAAATCTCATTGCGTAAAAAGTTCAAATCGGTATGACCGGGCCACAGAGTGACGGCACGATCCATCATGACTTTGGCCTTATCGTATTCCCCAAGCTCAATCAAGCATTTGACATAATGGCCTAAAAGCACAGGTTGGCCCGTGTCGATATCCAGCGACCCCCGATAGGCATCACCGCCGAGTTTGAGGTAATAACGGGCGAGATTGGGCTCCAAAAGGCCGCTGCCCGCATACGAACGATAAAGGTCACCCAAATCCGAATAGCTTTGGGCCGTGCCTTCTCTTTTCACTGTGTTTACGACACGTTGAATTTTTTCATTGAGGTCCTCTTCCATTTTTAATAACGCCGTCGCGGCATACAGGCGAACATCCGCCGACTCATCTTTCAGCGCCGTTTTCAGCAGGAGCACACTCTCGCGCGAAAAGGATCGGGCCAATTTCTTGATGACCTTGGCCTTGGTCATGATTTCTCTGCCGCTCATGATATCGGCAAAGGGTCTAAAGCTGACTTCCTCCCGAAATCTGCGTGTGATATCACCCCGAAATTTTGCTTCGTAAGAATCCGCCGAACGCTCCAAGATGTATTTCTCATACTCCTCATAAACCCCCTGATGAAATCGATGTCCCAGCACGTACACGGCAAACCAAAGCAAGAACACACCGAATATTCCGATCATGGGAAAGAATGCAATCACCATTATCGAAAATACCTGGATACTTCTGTCCTTGTCGGATGTATTGCGAATATGCCGTGCGAAGAGGAAACCCGCACACAGGAATGCCACTGCCACCAGATGAAAGCCCAAAAGAAGGAAAAGCGATCTGCCCTGCCACCCCAGCGGAAGCAACAGAGTCTCCAAGATAAAACCTACCGACATCATGAGGAAGGAAACGATTTTAAGCATTCGATTTCATCATGGATGCTTATGAAGCATCCTTGGGTTCTCCGGTTAAAATCCGCCGAGCCTGCATTCCTTCAGAACAGACTTCATCATTTCTTCGGGCGAGGCCATCTCTTTTTGAAAATCGACTGAACCGATCACGAGTTCTCCCGACAATGGTTTCAATCCCTGGTGGAGTTCATGAAAGACATTCGACATATCCGCACGCCGCTTCATGGGTGACAGGACGGCAAAAGTCCCGTCATAACGATGCCGGAATACCGTATCCGTTTCCGCGACCACACGTTTCATCAGAGTCACCAAAGTTTTCGCCGCAAGACGCTGCGCATCGGGACTTAAAAAACCGTAACGGCTCAATTTGATAACGGAAATATTCAAAGGCAAATTGAAATCTTGGGCCCTTTGAAATTCCTGCCGGAGTCTTTGTTCAAAATACGAATAATTGAAAATGTCATACTCCTCATCCCGGATGAGCTGGACGCGCATGGAATCAAAAAGCTTGATATTGCGTAAGGTTTGGCTGATCCACTCCACCACAAGTTCAATCATGTCCAAATTGGGTTTATTGAAAGCCATAAAATCCATTTTCTCGATATTCACCACGCCGATCGGCGTATTCTTTTCGTCGCGAATCGGGATCATGGCCAAGGCTTCTCCGTAATGCCCCATATATTTCTCCGAATCCCGTTGTTTGAGAATATCCTGGACCGTCACGGCACGATTTTCGTGAAAGACAATATCCATCAGACTGCTGCCGACCGGCACTTTGCCCTCAACCAGCTGCTGCTCATCCCATCCCCATGCCGATCGAAGAACGTAATAATCCTTTTCTTTTACATAAAGCGCCGATTTTTTGACCTGAAAATATCCCGCGAGGATGCTCAAGGCCTCTTTGTAGACACTGGCAAGATCCATCGCCGCCATCTTGCATGCCGCATCATACAGAGCCCGGACGG
>JAQTOZ010000125.1 GCA_028713205.1 Candidatus Omnitrophota bacterium | reverse complement strand
AGTAGGAAATCAAAATTCCGGAGATAATGGTCAGCCCCGCGCCGGCGCAGGATTTCAAAGTCAGCTTTTCGTCAAAGATGAATAGTCCGTAAATAAAACTCAGGAGCGGTGTGAGATAGGAAAAAGGCGTGATGAGCGAAGTGCGCGCGCGTCTCAGTGAAATCGTCAGCCACAGTTGCCCGTAGAAAGAGAAAATCCCCAGGCCGGCAATCGCCGCCCAGGTCCAGAGATCCGGCCAGCGAAAACCGATGGGCAGCAGGAACAGCGAACCCACGGTCGAAATCCCGGTAAAATAGAAGATGACCGTCAGCGGGGATTCGCGGTGTTTGATGGCGCGAATGGAGACAAACGCGATGGCGGCGAAGACGGCCGAAAGCATTCCCGCCCAGGCGACGATGTTCCACTCCCGTAATTTGTTTCCGACCAGCAGATAGAGTCCGAAAAAGGCGAGCAGGATCATCCCGAAAAGTGACAGGCTCAAATGTTCCCGCAGGAAGAGGACGGCCAGGACCGCGGCGAAAATGGGCGCCATATAGTTGATGATCACGGCCGTGCCCAGTGCCATGTTTTTGATCGCGTAAAAGTACAGGACGAGCGCAAGGAAACCGGTCACGCCCCGCATGAATAACCAGAATCGTTGATGTCCGAACAGCGATGTCCTTTTCCTTCTGATCATGCCCAGGATGATCAATAATCCGATGAAACTGCGGAAAAACACCACCTCGTTGCTCGGCAGGGAATGACAGGCGAACTTCACGAACAAGGCCATCAGCGAAAAAGCGACCGAGGCCTGGATCATCATCAGAATGCCCGAGAGCGCGCGTTTCGAATGTTTGCCGGGATTGGTGCGGATGTTGTCCATGAACCGGCAACCTAGCGAATTTTATCGGCAAAAGCAAGACCAAAATTCGTTATAATAAGCACGGTTGATGAATCCTGCAGATGGATTCTCGGGAGTGAGAGGATGACCGGACAAGTGGATAAAAACAAAGTGATTGCCGTTCTCGAGGAAATCGCGATTCTTCTCGAGCTCAAGAATGAAATCGTTTTTAAGGTGCGTGCTTACGAGAATGCCGCGCGTGCCCTGGAAGGTTCTCCCCGCGATTTGGACGAACTGGTCGAAACCGGCGAGCTGTCGAAACTCAAGGGCATCGGCGCCCATCTGGAAGCCATTATCCTGGATTTGTACCGCAACGGCCGGTCCGTCGAATATGAAACGATGCGCCGCGAATTTCCGGACACGCTCTTTGAGCTTTTCCGCGTTCCGGGACTCGGCGCGAAACGGATCAAAGTCCTGTATGAAAAACTAAAAATCAAGTCGGTCGCGGACCTGGAAAAGGCCTGTTTGGAAAACCGGCTAAGTGCGTTGGAGGGCTTCGGTGCCAAGAGCCAGGGAAAGATCCTTCTGGGTGTTTTGCATTTCAAAAAAAGCCGGGGGCATTTCCGTATCGATTTCGCCGAACACGAAAGCGGGAAAATCTCCGGCTACCTCCGGGGACAAAAGGGGATTATGAAAATGGAAGTGGCCGGCAGCATCCGCCGCCGCAAAGAAATCGTCAAAGACATCGATATTCTCGTCAGCGCGCAAAATCCCCAGGCGATTCACGACGCCTTTGTCCGGTATCCCGAAACCGAGTCCGTGATCGCGCACGGAGACACCAAATCCGGCATCGTGCTGAAATCCGGCATGAATTGTGACCTGCGCACGGTGTCCGTGAAAGAATTCCCGTGCGCGCTTTATTATTTTACCGGCAGCAAGGAACACAACGTGGCTGTACGCACGCTCGCGAAGAAACAATCGATCAAGATCAACGAGTACGGGCTCTTCAAAGGCAAGAAGGTCATCCCGTGCCCGGATGAGGCGGCCATCTTTAAGATGCTGGGGCTTCATTTCATCCCGCCGGAACTGCGCGAAAACGACGGCGAGATCGAGTTCGCCGGGAAAAAACCTATACCGCCGTTGATCGAGGAGAACGAGATCCGCGGCCTTTTGCATGTGCATACCACGGCCAGCGACGGCGTCGCGTCCCTGGAAGACATGGTCAGGGCGTGCGAGGAAAAAGGGTATGCATACGTCGGAATTTCCGATCACAGCCAATCGGCGCGTTACGCCAACGGCCTGGACATGGCCCGGCTAAAAAAACAATGGAAGGAAATCGATCAATGGCAGAAGAAATTCAAAATCCGCATCTTCAAAGGGATCGAATCCGATATCCGCGCGGACGGGCGGCTGGATTATCCCGATGCCGTCTTGGCGGAGCTTGATTTTGTGATCGGGGCCATCCACGGCGGTTTTCAGATGTCCGAGAAAGAAATGACGGAACGCATCCGCCGTGCCATGGAAAATAAATTCATGACCGTCCTGGCACACCCGACAGGCCGGCTTTTGCTGGAGCGCGAACCTTATGCCGTGGACCTTATGAAACTGATCGATTGTGCCGAAAAATGTGGTATCGTGATGGAACTCAACGCGCATCCCAGCCGTCTCGATTTGGATTGGCGCATGTGCCGGGTGGCCAAAAGCAAAGGGGTGACGGTCGGGATTCATCCCGATGCGCATTCCGTGGAAGGGCTCGATGTTATTCGCTACGGAATCGGGATTGCCAGGAAGGGATGGCTTGAGAAAAAAGATGTCCTCAACGCGCTTTCGCTTGCCAAAGTGGAAGCGTTTCTGAAAAAACGAAAGTAACCGGAATGACCGAAAATACCGCACAGAAAAAAAAGCGCGTCCTGAAAATCACAACGGCGCTGAAAAAGGCCTATCCCGGAGCGAAATGCGCCCTTTCTTTTTCAAATCCGCTGGAACTGCTTGTTGCGACAATTCTTTCCGCCCAGTGTACCGACAAACGTGTCAACCTGGTGACGCCGGCGCTTTTCAAACGCTACCGGACGGCACGGGACTATGCCGGGGCCGATCCCGGCGCCTTTGCGGAAGCGATACGGTCCGCCGGCTTTTATCAAAGTAAAACCAAAAGTATTTTGGGCGCGGCGAAGGAGATCGTCAACCGTTTCGGCGGAAAGGTCCCGGACCGTCTGGAAGATTTGGTGACCCTGCCCGGCGTGGGACGGAAAACGGCGAATGTCGTTTTGGGCAATGCCTTCGGTGTCCCGGGATTGGCCGTGGACACGCACATGATCCGTGTGAACCGCCGCCTGGGATTGACCCGTCATACGGACGCGGTCAAGATCGAACAGGACCTGATGGCGCTTGTGCCCCGAAAAGAATGGACGGAATATTCTCATTTGATCATCAGTCACGGCCGCAACCGTTGTTTTGCGCGCCGGCCCGACTGCCCGGGCTGCGAGATTCAGAAGTTGTGTCCTTCGGCAGGAAAGGTATAATGATGGCCAACCCAGGGGGGCCTGAGCATGTTTGATTATGATGACGAAGTCAGGACGCAAATCAGCAACAGCGTTTTCAGGATCGCCTTCCCCGTGTTGCTGCCGCTTTACCTGCTTTTCAATATTGTGGACTGGACGATTGCGCCGGAGTATGCGCTTGGTTTTCTGGTCCTTCGTTTTTCGGTGATTTTTGTCGCCCTCTTTTGCTACATCGATCTGAGAATGGGTTGGTCCCGTTCCTGGTATCCCGTGACCATTTGGGTCCTTTCGGTGTTGGTGTCGATTCAGTTGACCTATATGGGTTTCCGCATCGGGGACCCCTTGGAATCTCATTACATCTTCAGCGTTAATCTGGTGGCAGGTGTCTTCCTTTTTTTCTTCACCCTGCGTTTCCGCCAGAACATGATCATGCTCCTGGCGCTTTACCTGCCGCCTGTGATTGCGATTCTCCTTTTCGTTCCGTGGGATCGTTTGATGTGCTCCTTGTCCGTGATCTCCGGCGGTATGTTTATTATTTATGCCATAGCTGCCAAGAGCATGGATTCCCTTCGATACAAAGCCTTTCAGCAGAAGACAAATCTTTTCTTTATGGCGACGACCGACGTTTTGAGCGGCCTTAAACTGAGGCGGTATTTTTTTAACCGGTTCATCCAAGAGCTTTCACTGCGCTTTCGCCAGGGACAAAATTGCAATCTAAGCATTGCGGTCCTGGACATCGATGATTTTAAAAAGATCAACGATCAATACGGACACGAAGCCGGGGATGCGTTGATCCGGCATGTTGCGGACATACTCAAGAGCAGCATCCGTGTTTATGATACGGCCTGCCGCTTCGGGGGTGAGGAATTCATCGTCTTGTTTCCGGATACCAGTCCGGAGGAGGCCCGGGTTGTGGTCGAACGCCTCCGCCAGACGGTGCTCAATCTTCCGTTGAAGGCCGGGCGTCACACGATTCACACGACCTTGAGTATTGGGATCGCCGCGATGCAGCATCAGATTTCCGGTGATTTCGAAAAAGTCCAGCGCGATAAAAATTACCGCTTCGTACTGGTGCAGCAAATGCTGGAGATCATCAAGGGCGCTGATGACGCGATGTACAAGTCCAAACAGGACGGCAAAAATTGCGTGACGGCCGGGGCCCCTGTAAGGCTCGTGACGCAGGTGGACGACAAGGCGATGGAGTCTCTGAAAAGTTATTTGGTCTATTTCGATCAGGACATGTTTTCATTCCCGTCCGGTGAAATGGATGTTACGGCTTCGGCAGTATCGCTCCGGGATGCGAACCTTTACACGGAGGAATTTTTCTTCCGCCGGGCGGTGGAATCCATGTACCGCTCCTATCGTGATCCCGAGTGGGAAGAGGTCATGGCAGTTTTCCATGTCGAGTCCTGTGATTCGCAGACTGTGCGCCGGGAATTGGGGCTGCTCTTCCGGCTGTCGGATACCTTGTGTGCTTTTGGGCAGGACCGCTTCGGCCTGATTTTCTTCGGCCTTTGCCTGGAGGACGTTAATAAAATCGAGGAGCGTATCCGCAAACGGTTGACGGAAGTCCTGAAAACGGAGGACGTCAAGACCCGCTTTGCCGCGACCTCGCTCAAGTTCGATGCCTCTGAAATGCCGGTCAAAGACCAGCGCTTTTTGACCTACCGCGATTTTTCGGACCGGGTCGTGGAACTTTTGGCGGTGCTCAAACGGCATCATTTTTCCCGCAACGAGCATGTCTATTATTACTCTCCGGCCCGGGCGTCGAAAAAGTAAGGGCCGTCCTATTTCTCTTTCGTCGATGCAAAAAGAACCTTCCTTGAAGAATTCCCCGACCATGAAAGAACAACCGCTGATCGGTTCTGCTTCTGCTTTGACTCAGCGCATCAAGAAAACCGCGCGCGCCGTGGGCTTCGACCGGGTCGGCATCACGCGGCTGGAAAATTTGGCCGGCGGAGAACGGGCGATCCTGGATTGGGTCCGGCAAGGGCGGAACGGCGCGATGAAATACCTGGCCGATTTCCGGGAGCGCCGCCGGAGTTTCTTCGATAAATTCGGCGATGCCAAAAGCATCATCGTGCTCGGCGTCAATTATTATCAGCCTTCGCAAAAAAATCCGCGCCCGCGGTCCCGGCCTCCGCTTGCCGGCCATATTGCGCGCTATGCCCGCGGATTGGATTATCATGAGGCCATTGCCCGCAGGCACAAAATCCTGATCGAGCGGTTGAGTGTGTTTGCCGGGAAAGATTTTCATGCCGAATCTTGTGTGGACAGCCGGCCCCTGCCGGAACGCTATGCGGCGTTTCAGGCCGGGCTCGGTTTTGTCGGCAAAAGCACGGCGCTTTTGAGCCCGTCCTTCGGCCCGTGGCTTTTTTTATCGGAAATCGTGACGAATCTGGAGCTGGTGCCCGATTCGCCGGACAAGGGGACCTGCGGCTCCTGCTCGCGCTGTCAGAAGGCGTGCCCGACCGGTGCTTTGGACCGTGATTATCAAATGGACGCGCGGCTTTGCATCGCGTACCTGACGATCGAACATAAGGGGACGGTACCGCCCGGGCTCCGGGAGAAAATCGGCGACCGCCTGTTCGGCTGCGATGAATGCCTGTCGGTATGTCCGTATGCCAACCGTTCCAAACCGGCGTCCTGGAAAGAATGGGGCCCGTCCCAGGGCTGCGGGGAATGGCTGGACCTGAAAAAACTTTTTGGCATTTCATCGAATGCGCAGTATGAAAAAATGTTTAGCGGTACGGCGCTTTTGCGTATCGACCGGAAGAAAATGCTGCGCAATGCCTGCGTGGTCCTGGCCAATTCCGGCAAACGTGCGGCGCTTCCTTATCTAAAGAAGGCCCTGTCCGATCCTTCGCCCCTCGTGCGCGAGCAGGCCCGAGAAGTCAGACTCAAGACGCAAGACCCAGGACTCAAGACCCAAGATCTATGATGTTAGTTGCTTAAAGAATGCAGTGCTCATCCGCAGTATTCTGCCTAGTATTTATGTTGTAACATGCTGCAGCAAAATGATTTGCGCTATTAATCCCTCCAAGTAAACGAATCATAAACATACTTACTAAGGACTTATATAAACCTGATATATCTCTCTATACGGTGAGCTATTGTGCTCGTTGCGCTTAAGAAAACGAACAGGTACCTTTAATTTATGGCATTGAATTAGAGCACTTTGATAAAGAAGGACAGGAAGTAATAGATTGATATACAGGGGAAGGAGAAAGGGGGGAAGCGATGAGAGGGCCTATAAAAATCACCGGCAGATTTATGGTTTTCTCGTTTTTTGTTGCTGCTATTTCCCCATGGATGATTTGTCCCATTGCTACGGCCGAATCCGAACGCGAATTCCGGCAGTCCGAAATCAGCCAACCGCTCATTCCGAATGAATTGGCCCGCGCAGTTGTCAATTTGGAGGGGCTTCAAATCGCTCAGGCTGTCGGCGGAACAAACGAACTGATTCAAATTCCTGAACCGGTGCTTGTCCAGGCCGTAACCGAGATCCTTCAGGGGCAAGGGAGAATGACGCCCCCTGACGGACAGGCGGTACAAAAATCCGAAGGTCCCATACCGGCCACGCTATCCCAGGACGGAAAATTCGCGGGGGATATGCAACCAATCCCAATGATGAAGAATAATGTTTTAGGAGAGAACCTCGCGCAACGATTTGTTGGAACAGAAAATATTTTTCCGGCCGGAGAAAAACATGAAACGATACCGGCGGGGCGCATTTTACCGGTGGTCGAAATGGAGCGGGCCATTCTCGGACAGCCTTCGGCGCAAGCCATTGGGCGGGATGTCGAAATAGGGGTGGCGACTACGCATAGACAGATGCAACCGGCACAATCTTTTGCGACGCCGGCTCCGATGATGATTCAGGAACAACCGTTCGTCAATGCGCAATCAGGGGAGCAAACGCATGCGGGGACAAGCGACTTTGGCGGGCCCTGTGGGAGCATTGACGATATTATTGTCGAAAGCCCCTCGCTGGAGAAAGAACCGTCCGTCGTCGAAGTGGGCGGTGGCAGCGATGAATTTCAATCAATGCCCGGCGGGGCGGGCGACTTTATCGACCCGCACGTTCGCGATGGCGAAGAACCGCAAAACGCTCCCGGTCCGGAAGTTCCGGGACCTTCGTTCAATTCCTCGTATGTTCCTGTGGAGGATGTGATGAATGACGGAGTCGATTTGAATTTCGTTGCGGTTTCGACCGGCGGTGAAGAACCGCAAAACGCTCCCGGTCCGGAAGTCCCGGGACCTTCGTTCAATTCCTCGTACGTTCCTGTGGAGGATGTGCTGAGTGACGGAGTGGATTTGGATTTTGTCGAGGGCCCACCGGCCGGCGGTGATCCGGTCAAAGAGGAAAAGGCCTTTGCCGTGAGTGCGGAGGTCGTCCCGATTAAAATCGATTTGCCGGTCCATGAAGAAGGCGGGAACGGTGACAAGCTTGAAGCGGATAAAATGAATGGATAAGGATACTTATCTCTGAACGGTTGGGCGGAACCAGGAAGCGGAGAGTATTCAATGCGGCGGAATCAGTTGTTTTGGAAAAACGAAAATAGTATTCGTCCGGACGGCTCGGGCCGTTTTAGGGTGCTGCGCTCCGCCTTTCTGCCGCTTTTGGCATCGTGCTTGATTCTTGTTCTCTTTCTGTGGCTTCAGACCGTCCCGACGATTTTTAACCGTCTGGAAGCCATTGTTCTTGATTCGTTCTTCCGCGAGCGCCCGCGCTTGATGACGCATCCGAATATTGTGTTCATCGACATTGATCAAAAGAGTGTCGAAAGGCTTGACCGGCTGCCATGGCCGCGTACCTACTTTGCCGCCATCGTCCATATCCTCGATCAATGGAAGACCGAAGCCGTTGTTTTTGATATCGTTTTTTGGAAGCACAGCCGGAATTCCGCGGAAGATACCGTCTTGGCGGATTCGATTGCTCAAAACGGCCGTGTCTACCTGCCGGTTTTTTTTGTGGGCGAGGCCCCCAAAATCATGTGGATGCATTCGCTCCCGGAATTTGAGCAAAAAGCCAAATCAATTGGGCACATCAATGTCCTGGCCGACATTGACGGTGTTGTCCGGCGTATTCAACCTTATGTATCTGAAGGCAACCGCAGCTATATTCACCTCGGACTTCAGGTTGCCTTGGATTGGCTGGAGCGCCAAGACCGCGGGTCCGCGAAGATCCGATTGCCGCTTGATCGCAGTGGAAATTTCATGGTGAATTGGACGGGGCGCTGGGCGAACACATTCACGCATTATTCTTTGGTCGATATTCTCCAGAGTTTTGAAGATGCCAGCCGGGGAAAACCGCCGCTGATTCCGCCCGAAGCATTAAAGGGGAAGATTTGCTTGATCGGGTCAGCGCTTGCCGCAGGCGCGGACACTAAAGCAACTCCTCTTGAGGTGGCTTTTCCCGGCATCGGCATTATGGCCAATATCATCAATTCGGTGATGACCGGTCAAATGATCCGTCCCGCGACTTCCCAGGAAAATGCTCTGGCCCTTGTCCTGCTTGGCATTCTCGCCATGTTTATTTTCATTCCCTTCAGGAACTTTTTGTCGATGGCGGGCGCGTTCGTTTTATCGCTGGGATGGTGCCTGTTTGCCTTCGCGATTTTCGTCGAAAAGGGGATATGGCTTTCGGTCGCGAATCCCGTGCTAATGATTGCCGGTATGTTGATCAGCTGTGCGGTGATCGGAAAAATCCAAAGTGACCGTGAAAAGAACTTGTTTTCCAAACTGGCCACCAACGACGGTCTGACCGGCTTGTATCTCCGGCGTCACTTCCAAACGTTGCTCGCGAGTGCGATTCGTCGCGCGCAGAGGAAGAACGAATCGCTGGCCCTCATGATGATCGATATCGATAATTTCAAACACATCAACGACGCCTACGGCCATCCGGCAGGCGACCTCGTTCTAAGGGAGTGGCCCTGAGAATTGTTTAGCACATTCGCTATCTGCGTCCCGGACCGGACGCGGATTATGCCTGCCGGTATGGCACTAGCGTTGCCTTAAAATTATTTGCTATAA
>JAQTOZ010000005.1 GCA_028713205.1 Candidatus Omnitrophota bacterium | reverse complement strand
TGGAAGAAAATTCGCCCGCCGGCTTTGATCTCGCGGGTCAATTCATTTTCGAACAAAACTTGCGTGCCTTCACGGCGGGCATTTTCCAAAAAGCCGATTTTTTTTCTTTCCGAGTTGTTCCAATCGTAGGCCTGATATTTTAATTGAAAGACCTTCACGCGCTTGATCGGATAACGGCTCAAAACCGCTTGTCCGAAGGCCCCTTTGTAACGGTCCGGGTCCACGGCGAAGTGCTGCGTGGCCTCGGTGTCTTCGCTGCCGCTCTCGTATTTGATTTTTTCCAGTCCGAGCGCGACCGGGTCGATCTCCAGTTGTTCGCAGCCGAAAGCGTAATTCATCTTGAGGGCCTGGGCCAGGGTACCGGCTGCGTCGATATACCCCGAACGCTTGACCCCGATGTCCATTTCCTGAAGCACGATCACATCCGCATGCGTCAGGCGTTCGCGTTGGCGGAGGATGGTTGCGCGCAGATCCGACCCCGGGGGTGCTTTGGACGCATCGATCATGCTTTCAAAATCTTCGCCCGCCGATAAAACGCGGATGGCTTTCGGAATGCGGAAGGACTTTTCGATATTCCAACTGGCGACCGTCAGAACGGGTCCGAGTTTCTCGTCGACAGGCCGGTGTGCCCGAACGCCGTTGTAATACGCTTCGTTGCTGATCAGGGGCGTGCGCCAGAAACGTTCAAGCTTTTTTTCCAGCCAGCGGGGCGGATGAGGATTTTGCGATAGGATCTGCAGCTCTTTAAAACTTAAAAAGGGCGGGTCCTGGCGCAGGACCAAAAACTTTACCGGAAAGACCTGGAGCGAAAACAAAGCCAGCAAAACGACAACGGCAGCGATGATCCATCCGACATGTTTTCGGATGAAATTTGAAACAGCTATTTTTTCTAATCCGATTTTTTTAAGCATACCTCGGTCCCGGCTTTTCCCAGACATATTCGGGGTTGAGGAGCGGTCCTTTATCCTTTTTGGGAAAATCAAACGGGAACGTGCAAAGGTCCACAACCCCGGCCCCGAAGCGAAGGATCCCATCGCCGAAGCCCATCAGGAGGCCGACCGTCCAGCCGTAGAGCAGGCTGCGTTTGTCGCTCTCGATCGAAATCGATCGCGCGATTTCGACGGGCGAGCTCACGATATTCAGGGCACCGCGCTTGAGTTTTCCCTTCCAGGTGTATGTTTTGGCAACGGACGTTACCGCTTGCGCGGAAGCTGCCGTTGCGTATACGTCATGGACCCCCGGCAACAAAAGAATGCCTGCCAACAGCGTCATGATACAAACTTGTTTGCGGATCCCGCACGGTCTTGCCAACGTCATGGTTGCCTCTTTTCGGTCTTGGTCGTTAAAACAAAAGCGTAAAAGGGAAAACGATGACTTCTCCCACGAGTTTTATCGAATACCCGATGGTTTTGACCAAATCGACAGGCAGTTTGACCAAATCCATGCCGGTATCAATGGCGCTTTTGCCGACTTGTCCTGTGGTTTCACCGAGCGATGCCCATGCATAGCCGGAGATCAGAATAAAACAACAAATTGCGATGACCCACATTAGGTTTTTCGCGGTGGAGCGAACCATAAAGACCTCTTTTCTTATCTTAAAATCTGCTGCCGGTGTACTGATTTCTCTCAATCCCATCATAAAGAAAGCGAAAAGGCGGGAATAGCACCTGAGGCATCTTTTCATTGACCTTTTTCCGCCTGGGCTGCCTTGTGACAAGGAGCGAGAGACACGGCGACGCGGAAACGCGTGGACGCGCCGAACAAGTAACGGAGTAAGGACGTATGGGAGTACCGGGATATCGGAGAAACATCCCGTCACGTCGTGTATCCCTTTGGTAACCGGAAAACAAGCGATGCTTGCCGTTCAAAAGAATTTTAGTCGGTCGATACATTAATAGCTTTGGACGGACGGATTTTATATCTTCAAGTTGAGAAGAAGCGGGGTTGTCATGAACGCTGTCAGAAAAAAGATGGTATTCCTGTTATTGATCGGTTGCGTCTTGCTTTTTGCAGACGGAAAGTCCTGTGCCGAATCGGTGACGGGATTTCGCTCGGAAGTCGATTTGATCGGTGAGCTCATTTTTGATAACGAATGCGGCGGAAAAGATTCAGAACTTCTTGGCTGGAATGAAGGAGAGAATTTCCCTTCCCTCGGGATTGGACACTTCATCTGGTATCCGGCCGGCCAGGAGGGTCCCTTCAGGGAAAGTTTTCCCGAGCTGTTATCCTTTTTTGAAAGTAAAGGCGTTCAGCTTCCCGAGTGGTTCCGGTCATTAAAAGACCGGCATGCGCCTTGGGCCACGAGGGATGCCTTTAACGAAGATATCCGGAACGGGGATCTGGATTTATTAAGGGAATTTTTATCCGATACCAAAACGATGCAAACGGAATTTCTTGTCGAGCGTTTAAGGCGATCGATTCCAAGGATGCTCAAGGCGGTCTCGCAAGACTCCGAAGGCGACATCCGGCAAAAACTTTCTTTGATACTGCAAACCGGCGGAGGTTTGTACCCGCTTGTGGATTATGTCAATTTCAACGGCGACGGAGTATTCCCGGGTGAGCGCTATCACGGGCAAGGATGGGGGCTGCTTCAGGTGTTGGAAGAGATGAAAATCACGGATCCGGATCAGGATGTCATCGGTGAATTTGTCAGGGCGGCCGAGTCGGTGGTGATCAGGCGTGTGGCGAATTCACCGCCTGAACGCAACGAAAGCCGCTGGCTTGCGGGTTGGAAAAGCAGGGTCCGGTCTTATCTTGCGATGCAGTCCCGGAGTGAATTCCGGATCGAGCATTCTTTGCGAAAAGCGCTCTTGGCCTCGGATACCGATGGGATCCCAACAACGATCCTTCCCGCTTTGGATGAGTTGTCCTCACCTTCCGCGATGACCTGAGCATGGTTCCCGGGATCATGGCCGTCCACGGATCCCTTCGGCATAAATAATTTGAAGCTGCCGCGGATTGGAGATAGAGTATCGCCATGAAAGAAAAATGGATATCCCGTTTCTCGACTTGGGTGATGGACCATATCCTGCTTTCGTTTGTTTTCGTCAGCATCGTGATTTGGGGGCTGCGGTCGCTGAGCAATGTTTTGTTGGGCGACGGCAGTTTTTATTCCCATCTGCTGCCTTCCGCTCCTCAAGAAATCGCCGTGCGCCTCTTGATGATCGCTGTCTTCCTGCTATTCGGCGCGGCATTGCAATTTGCCGTCGCTTCCAAGATCCATGTGGAAAAAAATTACCGCGAGCTGGTGCAATTTTCCAACAGTATTATCCTGAGAATGAACGACCAAGGGAATGTCACGTTCTTCAATAAATTTGCCCAGGAGTTTTTCGGATTTTCGGAAGACGAGATCCTCGGCAAGAGCGTGATCGGGACGATTGTGCCCGAGACGGAAACCACCGGCAAGGACATGCATGACATGATCAGCGATATCATCACGGATTCCGAAAATTACAAAACCAACATCAATGAAAACATGAAGAAAAACGGCGAGCGGGTCTGGGTCCTGTGGACGAACAAGTCGTTCCAGGCGGACAAGAAACACCGGGAAATCCTGTGCATCGGCAGTGATATGACCAAGATCAAAGAGGCCGAAGACAAACTCAACGAGGCGATGGATATGAAGGACCGGTTCGTCTCGATGGCCTCTCACGAGATTCGCTCGCCGTTGGCGGCGATTCAAGGCGCCATTGATCTGATCGGGGACGGCCTTCTGGGCCCTCTGACTCCGGATCAGAAACACTGGATCGGTGTCGCGAAAGATTATATCGTGCGGCTCAACCGGATCTCCACGGACATCCTGACGGTGCAAAAATTCGAGGCCGGAAAAATGGTCTTTGAAATGAGCGAAAACGATATCAACGCCACGGTCTCGGATGTGATCCAGATGATGCAAAACACGCTCACGCAAAAAGGACTGGAACTGATCGCGGACCCGGACGCGTCGTTGCCGAAACTTGTTTTCGATAAAGACCGGATCATCCAGGTCTTGATCAACCTCATCAATAATGCCGGTAAGTTTACCGATCAAGGTTCTATCCGCGTGACCACACGGCGTCAGGGGGAGTCCGTTCAAGTGAGCGTGACCGACACGGGTTGCGGCATGTCCCCGGAAGAAATCCCCAAAGTGTTTGAAAAATTCGAGCAGCTCAAAAATGCGCGCGAACGCAAAGCCGGCGGTACCGGCCTGGGATTGTCCATCGCCAAAGAGATTGTGCTTGCCCACGGCGGCAAGATTTGGGTGGAATCCGAACTCAACCGCGGTACGTCCTTCCGTTTCACCTTGCCTTTCAATCCTCCGGCGGCGTAAACGAGACGCAAGTCTCAAGACCCAAGACAGAGGCATGGGGCGAGAGACAAGAGACAAGGGGAAACGCCGACCAAGTAACGGAGAGAGGGTGTATGGGAGTATTGGGGTAAATTCGCCGAAGCACCGTCACGCCGTTACTGAAAGATCAGAGTTTGGCTAATCGCTGAGCGCTGATTCCAACCTATTATCAAAGCATAAGTTAAGAAAATTGATTAACAGAATTTGACAAACAAAAGGTTATAGGGTATTTTTATTCAAACGTTTGAATTTATAGAAAAACCTCCGTTAAGGAAAATATGCCTCAGAAAAACAGGGTGACGATTAAAGATATCGCAAAGGAAGCAGGGTGCCATTATTCCCTTGTCTCTTTGGCCCTTCGGGAAGAGACAGCGCACCGTGTGAATCCGGAGACCCGCAAACAGATCCTGGAGATTTGTGAACGGCTGAATTATTTTCCGGACCATTCCGCGCGCCAGCTGGTCAGCCGGGAATCCAATACCATTGTGTTTGCGTTGCCTTTTTTTGCGGAGATGATCGCCAGCGAGCCCTTTGCCAAAATGATTTCCGGTGTGATGAGCGGTGCTACGGAACACGGGCTGGATCTTCACTTTTTGCTGGCCAAGGAAGGTAAAATGGATACGGAGACACGGGAGCTCCTTCACGGAAAAAGAATGGCCGGCATTGTGACCGCGGCCCCGGATACGAGCGCTGATTTTTTTGAAGAACTAAAAAAAATGGGCGTGCCGGTCATCGTGATTTGCACCTATCACCCCGGGCACGGGACCCATCATGTTTATTGCGATAATGAACTAGCTAGTTTGAATGCCGTGTCGTATCTGGCCCAATGCGGGCATGAGCGTATTGCGATGATCAAAGGACCGAATCAGAGCTGTGACGCCAAGGCCAGATTTACGGGCTATCTCAAGGCCCTCAAGAAACACAAAATCGCGCTGGACGAAAATCTGATCGTGGGCGCCACATGTTTTTCGGTCCCGCACGGGTACGAGGCCACGCAAACGCTTTTCTCGAGATTTGAAAAACCGACCGCTATTTGTTGCGCCAATGATGATTTGGCCATCGGATGTTTGAAGGCTTTAAAGGAAGCCAGGATCAAGTGTCCCGAGGAAGTTTCGGTTGTTGGGTTTGATAACATCGCGATTACGGAATATACCCATCCGCCGCTGACAACCGTGGAGCAGCCTTTTTTTAAGATGGGGCAGGAAGCGGTGGCCTTGATGCTGGATATCCTGGAATTTGGCGACAAAAAGATGATCGACCGGTGCATCGATGCGAAATTCATTGTAAGGGAGTCTGTCAGTCAGAATCAGAAGTAAACGGACCTTTTTTTTCAAGAAAAATTCAAACGTTTGAATTTTATGGCATTCATATTCAACGGGAATGGGGCAATAAGTGATGATCAAGTCAAAAACCAAGCGGGGCATCGTCCTGAAGACTTTGCTCATTCTTTTTATGATCCAAGGCGGCAATATGCCATGCTTGGCAGACCATTCCGGTGCCATGCCGCCTCCAGCCGTTCCGGTAGAACCCTTTCTTCAGATTTCGCCTGAATTAGGACGTATCAGCGAGTTTCACAGGGGTGTTTCCGGCAAGACCATTTTTTTTATCCAGGATGCCCATGATTCCCTGGAGGTCCAGGCGCATATTGCGAAGATCATCCGGTATTTTGTCGAAGACCAAGGTGTTGGGATTGTTTTCGAAGAAGGGTATGACGGCCTTATTCCCACGGACCGGTATTTCAGGAAGATCCATGACCCGGAAATAAGAGAACGGGTTTCTTACTATTTCATGAACCGGCTGCGGATTAGCGGCGCTGAGTACGCGCACATCAACCGGAGAAAAGGCTTCCGTTTGGTCGGAATCGACTGCACGGAACTTTATTGGAAAAATATTGCCGCCTATCAGTCTCTCAGCGAGCGGCAAGAGGCGATCGAAAAAGATTTGGAGGCCATGGCCGAAGCTGTCGGAAATCTCATCCGCCGTCAATTCCCCCGCGAGGTCAAACGATGGATGGAGCTCAAGAAGCGATTCGATTCGGGGACCCTGGATTTCTATGACTATTTGAAGCGGATGGTTTCCTGGGAAGAAAAATCCGGGACGGCGGAAAATCTTCCACAGGTGGGGCGGTTGCTTTCGATCGGTCACGCGGAGGATGCGAGCGCCATCAAAAAAACCGACGCGCTGGATCCGGCGGCACTTTTTAAGGAAATTCAGGGATATGAAGAGGCTTGGGCGGCCCGTTATCTTGCGTCTAAAACCCAGCGGGAGATCTTTCGCTATGATGAAATCATTCGTGCCCTCAAAAAACTCAGCCGGATCCAGATCATGGCGGAAGAATACGATGAGCTACGGGATTCTTTGGAGGGATTCAGCACTGAAAAGCTGGCTGATTTTCTCGCGGGGTCCATGCGGCAGTCCACGGTCCTGTCCAAACGCTGGGAGGACTCGATCGGGTATGCCCTTGATTTTTATGAATGCGCCCGTGCGCGTGACCGGGCGGTCGAGGAAAGGCTGGCCGCTTTTGCCAAAGATCCGGACGCCGGGACTGCGGTGCTGGTTTTCGGAGGGTTCCACAGCGAAAACCTGAAAAGGATATTTAATAATCTCGGATTTTCCTATGCGCTTATCATCCCCCGCATGAGTTCCACAAGTTCAAAGCATCAACAATACTATCGCGAGCTCATGGCCCGGGGCATTCACCGGACACCGGGGATTCAACTTGTGCCCCAGGCAACGAAAAATCCCGGGGACCTTGTCCTCATGCAGTGGAACCCAAAGGCCGTTACCGGGTTTCTGTCTGAAATGGAGCGGCTTGCGGGAATTGTACGAGCTCTGCCCAGAAAGCCTTCTCTTCGAGAAATGGAACTGGCTTTAAGAAGGATGCCGCAACGGGTGTCGCGAGACCCGCCGGCCGTTTACCGGGCCGAAGTGCGTGGAGAGCAATCCCATCTATCGCCTCCTCCCATCAAGGTTTGTTTTATCGGCGTCGGATCTCCAACGCATTATAACGTGTGGAATAACCTGTCGCTTGAAACCCTGGCAGGTGATTTGAAAGGAGAATTCGGAAAACAAGTCGACGTGAGCATGCTTTGGACGAATGAGCCGCAGGAGCTCGATACGATATGGGATCAAGCGATGTCCGGTTCTCCGGACATCATCGGTATTTCCGTTCAGCCCGGTTCGATGGCGCTTGTGGAGTTGCTGGCCAAAAAGTTAAATGCGGAGCCGGCCATCCTGGAAAGAAAAATCATGGCGGTCTTCGGCAATCAGATCCCGACCTATATTCCCGAAAAATTCATTGAACTGTGTCCGCAAGGCATTGTGATACGAGGGGAAGGTGAACTGGCGATGCGGAGTCTTGTTAGGGTCGCTCAGGGTGAGTCAAAACTATCGGATGTGCCGAGTGCCATCTATCGGGACAAAGAAACCGGAGAGATGATATCGACGCCTGTTACGGCACCCAACTTGGTTTACTTGAAACATCTTCCGGCTTCCAATAGCTATGCGGCCATCGCCGGCCGGGGCGGCAACGTGCAGGTTCAGGCATCCAGAGGATGTCCCTGGGGAGGTTGCTCTTATTGCACCCGGACGTCCTTTCGCAGGGGCGGGCTGGTCGTCGAAAGCGGAAGTACGGCAAGCTGGGAAGGATTTACGGTCGAGAGAGTCCTCGCGACTCTGGATGCGGCGATGTCACGCGGCGTCACGGAAGTCGAATTTTCGGACGATGATTTCCTGGGCGGGCGCGAAGACGAAAAAATCGAAAGGATCGTCAAAATCGCCGAAGGTATCGAGAAACTGAGAGAAAAGTACCGCATCAAATTTTCGTTCAGGATTTTTACGCGGCCCAGCATCATCTACCGGAAAAATGATCCGGACCATCAGAACGGTCCGGTCCGGCAAATGTTGTTGCGGCTTCAAAAGGCCGGCCTCGTCCGGGTGTTTATCGGCGCCGAGACAGGCAATCGATCTCAACTCCAACGGTACAACCGGGGCTTGGAATTATCCGAGGTGACCGATGCCATCCGGCTATTGCGGGAAATGGGAATAGGGGTCGACATCGGATTCATCATGTTCGACCCGGAGCTGACGATTGACGAAATGCTGGAGAACATACGGTATTTTCGCGAGAACGACCTGATCGAGGGAAATCAGTGGCCCTTCCGGCCGATGTTGATCAACCACGGTTCGAAGATGGTCCAGCGGTTAGGGGACGTAAAACTGCTGGGAGCGGAAGATGTCAATTCCATGTCGTACGGGTTCCGTTTCAGGGACAATGCGGTCGCCGAGATCGCCCGTAGGGTGGATGCCATCAGCAAAAAAACGGCCGCGATTTTTTACGCGCTGAAGGTCAAATCCAAAATTTTCGATCCTGCCAAGAAAGATGGCAATGTCCGCCGGTGTCAGCGACATCTGGAAGAAAACGGCCTTCTTTATCTTGATTTAATGGAAGCTCTCGGCTGGGCCATGCAGAAAAGCGCTTCAAAAGAGGAGCTCGAGGCCATCGCCAAAAGAACGGATGAGCGTGTACTCGAATTAGTGGCGCGTGTTTCCGGCGATGTCGCCAGTGGCAGGATCCGCGATGACGATGGATATCTGCGGAGGGTCCTGTCCCGGATAGGTTTTGAATCCCGGACGCCGGACCAGCGGTCGGAATTACGGACGGATGGGCATCTTGTCGAAGATGCCGTTGCACAAAAAAACATTCCGTTCTCTTTATATGTCAACCAGAAAACTCTCAGGTCGCGGTCCGAATTGCGAACAGAAATATTTGCTTTGAGCGAACGATTAAAAGGGGGGCGCGGAAAGTTGTTTGTCTTAACGGACGGCGAGCCCGCCGATTTGGAATTAACAAAGCTTTTTAAGGGGAGACCGGTCTTTTTTCAAGCCTCTTCGCAGGCCTTAAGACCCATGGGTCAAAAAGAAAGAGCTTGCCGCGTGATGCTCTTCACGCACGGCGTTCAGGCCGAAACCGCAGGGATCTTACCGCAAGGGATCGTGCCATTTCTGCTTTTGGAGGACCGGGATGTTTGGGCTGCTCTGCTTCTTGCGGTTTCTGACAAAACGATACCAGGAATCGGTCAGCGAAACGGTTTTTTTCAAGTTGTGGATTTTGTTTTAAGAGATCAGCTTCATGCTTTTCGCTCGAGTTTGGTGGTTAGAATAGCGGCATAATTGTGTGCGACAAAGGGTGAGAGAGACGGCGAACGGCCGATACATGGAGCAAGAAAATGCAGGTGGACTGCCCGTCACGAGTCATGGGCGCGGTGATCGTGCTCCTACGGTTATGGTCTGTTGTCTACGGTTTTTATTTCCCTATCCGCTACCCGCTCGACGCTATACGCTCGCTCTTATTCCGGGAACTTTTTGCTTGAGGCCTTTGTCTAAGCGATAGAGTCGGATTACGGATTCGCAGGGAATACCAAAGTGAAACATCTCAAACAAAGGAAAATGAAAATGAAGAACCAAAAATCAATTTCGCTTGGAATGTTTTTTCTGGGGGCACTGCTTGTTTTGACGGGGATCAACGGGACCGAAGCTTTCGCGCGGCCCGACGGCCGTCGGGGGCATTCTTCCCCCCGGTACGAGCATTATGTCCCGCATTTACCGCGCGGGTATGTGACGATCGACGTCAGGGGGGACCGTTATTATCAGTATCACGGTTGCTTTTACCGGCCCACGCCGTCGGGATTTTTTATGGTGGCAGCACCGTTCGGTGCCGTCATTGCCAGCCTGCCGGTTGGCTACCGGGAAATCGACCACGGTGGCGATGTCTACTATTTTTACAACAACACCTATTATGTCAAAGAACCGGCCGGTTACGCCGTCGTCAATCCTCCCGCGCCGGTGGTGGTTTCCAATCCGGTTTCCGTGGAAGCGCCGGAGAAAACAGTGGTGGTGAATGTTCCGAACGCCAACGGCAGTTATATGCCGGTGGTGTTGCAAAAGTACAGCAATGGTTATACCGGGCCCAGGGGAGAATTTTATCCGGACTACCCGACGGCGGACCAACTGAAGGCCATGTATGCGCTCAATTCGCAGGCGGCGAGACCGCCCGTTGAAGACGAGCCGGAAGAAATGACCGTCAATGTTCCGAATGCTAACGGAAGTTTTACGCCGGTGACCTTGACCAAGTCGGCCAAGGGGTATGTCGGCCCTTCCGGCGAGTTCTATCCCGAAAAGCCGACGGAAGAGCAATTGAAAATGTTGTATGCCAAAGGGAATGCATGAAGGAAAAGGTGCGACGGTGAGCCTTGAGGGGTGTCATGATGAACGAGAAATTTTTTCTAGGGGGCTACGGATCTTTGAGTTATGCTGATAAAGTCAATGACGGGATGCCGTTTGCAGGGAGACGTCGGTATTATATGACCGCTCCCTGCGGACGGCGTCCGGTAGGTGCAACGATGAATGAGTTGTCGCAAGATATCCTGGAGCGCGCTACGGCCGGAGAGATGACAGCGTTTAAAGAAATTTATGATGCCTATGCCGGCTTTGTTTATAGCGTGGCGTTGCGGGTGGTCCGCGACAGTGCGTCAGCGGAGGAGGTCACGCAGGACGTGTTCATGAAAGTTTACGAAAAACTTCATGAATTCGAAAACCGGTCCTCGCTGAAGACCTGGATTTACCGCATCGCCGTCAATACGGCGATCAATTGCGGCAGACGTTTGTCCAAGGAAAGAAACCGCCGTACCGATTACGACTCCGTCATCTTGACCCAAAGCGTGCCTCCGGATGAACGGGGCCGCCTGGAACAGAGCGAACGGGAGGCGGCGGTCCAGTCCCTGCTTTCCGCTCTATCGCCCGAACAACGGGCCTGCATGATTTTAAGAGAGATCGAAAATTTGAGTTACGAGGAAATGGCCGAGGTTTTGAAAATCAATATCAATACCGTTCGCTCCCGGTTGAAACGTGCCCGGGAAGCGCTGGTGGCCTATGCCAGAAAAAGCGGGGTGAGCTATGAATTGTAAAAAAGTTCAGGAAACGCTGGTGCGTGCTTATGCGGAAGAAAAGTTGCCGGCAAAGCTTCCGCGTGACATCGAGACGCATTTTGGCGCGTGTACCCTTTGCCGGGAGTTCCGGGAGCGTACGATTGAAGCGTTGGCGCGGTCTTTCCGGGAAGCCCAACCGCTTCAGCCGCCCGAATCCGTTTGGCTGAAGATCAAGGAGTCGCTGGAGGCGAGACAAGCGGCCGCGGTTTCCTCCGGGAGTTTTTGGGAGCGGACGCGTGCGTTTTTGGATCCAATTCTGACCGTTCCCAGAATCGTTATGGGCGGGGCCGGATTGGCGTTTGCGGTTTTGTTGATCGTCCTTTTGACGCATGTCCCGCCGCGCTCCTCGAGCGTGAGCAATTATTTGGGGGATCAAATGCTCAATTTGATGGGCATCAGCGAGAACGGGCAGGACCCCGATACCGGCAACGGCTCTTTGGGGACTTCCGTCGAGCAATACTTTTTTAGTTGAAAGTTTTCGGAAACTTTTTGGCGGAGCCGGATGTCTAAGATGAAGAAAGCAATCAAGGAGGATAACGTTATGAAACATCGAATGAATCGACAAATGATTTGGGTGGCTTTGTTGGGTGTCGCGCTTGTCAGTACGCCGGCTTACGCCTTCGAGGGTTGGGGAGAAAACGGTAAAGACGGAAAAGGAAAATTTCATCAGAAACGGGAAGCGATGATGAAAAAAATGACGGCCGATCTCGGCCTGACCGAAGCACAGCAAAAACAGATCGAAGACCAGCATGCGAGTATGAAACAGCGCCAGGAAGAGATTTTCAAAGGGATCGAGACAAAACGCAGTGAGCTTCGTGCGGAGCTTGATAAACCCGAGCTCGACCGCGCGCGTATCGATCAATTGACGAATGAACTTTCGGCGTTCAGTGCCCAGAAAGTGAAGAACCGTGTCGAGGGAATTCTCGAGATCCGTACCATTTTGACACCGGAGCAATTCAAACAGCTCCATCAGAAAATGGAAGAGAAGCGAGAAGCCTTCAAAGCGAAATGGAAGAATCACGGCAGAAAACATCATCAGGAAGAGCAAGAAACCGAGCAGCCCAGTAATTAGAAGCAGTTCATAACTTTAAGGGTGCACCCAATTTCTGAAGGGTGCGCCCTTAAAAGCGAAATTGTCCGATTCAAGCCCTCCTTCAGTATGTTCCGCAAAAATCATCAGGATCGCCTCATGTAACCTGTTTGTGCCGAATGTGTTAGGAAATCTTCCTCCGCGAATTGACAAAGAATGCGTCAGCGGGCACACTTTAATACTTTTTATCTCATTGGTAAATATGGGGTTATGTATCAAAACCAGTGTGCCCGGCGGCTAACGGCTGCCGTTGCCGCAATCTGTCTACTTTTTAACGGACCAACGCTTTACGCCGGTAGTGTTTCCGGTGCTAAGCCGGGGGATCCTTCCGTTTTAGGGGCGATGCCTTCCTGCAGTATCCCTTCAAAGTTTGCTTCGGTCGAGGAATCTGCACAAGGTCCTTCGGGGAAATTGATCATCTATATCCAGGATGCTCATGATTCTTTGGACGCCCAGCAAAATATTGCCGCGATCATCGGCCATCTGACCGAAACCGCCGGCGTCAAAACGGTATTCGAAGAAGGGTATGAAGGACCGGTGCCGACCGACCGCTATTTCGGATTCATGAAGGACGCGCATGTCCGGCGCTGTGTTTCCCGGTTCCTGATGGACAAGCTTCGCGTCAGCGGCGCTGAATTTGCGCATATCAACCGCCGGAAAGACTTTAAGCTGATCGGTGCGGATGATCTCGGGCTGCACATGAAAAATATCGAATGGTACCGCAAGACCGCGAAGCAGAAGGACGCGGCGGAGCAGGACCTGGATTATCTTTTGTCCGAAATCAATCGAATGGCGCAAAGCCGTTTTTCGGAGCAGCTAAAAACATTTCTGAAACTCAAAGCGCAATTCGAAGCCCAGCAACTCAATCCGCCGGAATATGTCCGGCGTCTGGCCGGACTCGGCGGCGAAAATGATTTTCTTGAAAAATCCGGGCGCTATCCGGTGCTTGCGTCCCTTTTGCAGGCGCTGGCGGGCAAAAACGGAAAATTCCCGGAAACCGCCGGAGGTATCGATGCCCGCGCGGTTTGGCGGGAAATCCTGGATCTTGAAAAAGAAACCGCCGGGCGGTTTTTGACGACGGATCGGGACCGTCAGATTTACGGGTATTACCGGTCCGTGACGCTGCTGAAACGGCTGATCGCCGTTGAAATCGGCGCGGCCGAGTATGCCGGGATCAAACCGGAGCTCCGGCATCTGAATACCGCCGCGATCGCCGCGTTGATTGCGGATGCGACGAAACATTCCGTGGTCCTTTCCCGCGCCTGGGAAAAAGCGCTGGCCGACGCCGTGCGATTTTATGACACCGCCGAAGAACGCGAACTGGCGATCGAAAAGGCGCTTCAGGTCTTCAAGGAAAATCCGGAAGAAAAAATTGCCGTTCTGATTTTCGGAGGGTTCCACAAGGATCCGATCAAAAGAATACTTCAGACGCAGGGTTTTGCTTACCAAATCGTATCGCCGAAAATCGGGACCGTTTCCGAGCGGCATCAGGCTTATTACCGCAAACTCATGACTTTGGGCTACGATTCGGTCGAAGTGCCGCTCAATGTGAGCCGCGCCTCACGCGCGCCGGGTTCGCTCGGGATCGTACGGCAAAATATCGCCCAGGAGCTTCCGTGGGAGGCGCAGCTTCAGCGGATTGACGCGATTACTGCCGGTTTGCTCCGTAAGGGCCGCGAGGCCACGCCGGAGGAAATCGATCTGGCGATGAGAAGTGAGATGCGGACAAAACAGCCAATAGCGGATAGCGTTAAGCGTTCAGCACCAACTCACGATCTAGCCGCTAACCGCTCGTCGCTAAACGCTCATTTTTACCGCTCGGAGACTCGGCAGGTGCAAGATGAATTGGAAAAAGAAATTTTGAAGGCCCTCCGCGAGCGTGATCCGGAAATTCTGTCGTTCGTCGACAGTACGATTGTTCCGAAAGACGCCGGTTCAGGCGCGAAGGGGATTCCCGTTGTTTTTGCGGGCAGCAACCGGCATTCCCGCGGATACATTTTGAGAAATATCGGGCCTCTGGTCTATCTCGACCGGGAATTTCAAGATCGTGTCGCGTCCCCTAAGATTTGGCGTAAATTCATTCCGATTTGGCTTGATGACGTGCGGCCGCAATTCCGGCCGATTTCGCCCACAAATTTGACCATTGCGTCCCTGGTTGAAATCCGGGATCAAATTCAAGGTAAGGTCTTTGTCGATTTCGGCGCGGGGACTTACGGTTTGGTCGGCCTGGCGGCCGGAAAACTCGGTGCCGCCAAAATCATTTTCGTCGAACATAAACTCGATAAACATGCCGGCATCCGGAAACTTGCCAAGCGTAACGGCCTCGTTTATGAGGTGGTTGGTTCCTTGGACCGGGTTGATCCCGGGGATTTGAAGCACTGTGTCGTGGCGCAGGATATCGGATATGATTTCGGTCCGGAAGCCCTTTACGAGATTTTGCGCAAGACTCAGCCGGACGTCGTGATTTCTGCGGGAGGCTATTTGGGTGAATCTCGGGATGCGATAGCTATGCTCCCGAAGAGCGGATGGGAACACCGGACCATCGTCGCAAATCCCGAAAAGCATAATGTGGACCAGTCTGACGTCGGGAAATTTGCAGCCGTCATTTCCACCCGAAAAGAAAGATTCCCGAGATCGGAGGTTCGGACAAGCGCCCATCCGCTTCCCGTGCTTTCCGAGCGGCTGCAGGTGGCGGTCCGGATCGACCGGCGCGTTCGTCCGGGAACGCGAGGGATCGACATCCCCATTCCCGGCGCGGCCGCATTTGTAGCTGGCGGATTCGACATCTTCAATTCGGCCGTACGCGCTCATGCCGTATCCGCGGAGGGTGGGCCGGTTTTGCGGGCGACGCACCTGCCGTCAACGCTTGGCGAACTTTTGGAAGCAGGGAATCGTTTTCTGTTCGGGGACACGGTGCGCGATTATTTCCGGCGGGTGTCGGAGTTGCCCGGACTTGATTTAGCGTCTGCGGACGTGATCCGGGCTTTGCCTGATATGATCGCGGCCGTCGGCGGTGATACCCTATTGGAATCTTTCGGAGATTCCTTCCGGTACGGAATGCGGGATTGGCGGCGAAAAACGTTCAAAACAATCCGGAAAATGTTGACTAAGATATGGACGGATTTGAATTTGCAACTGGAACGCGAAAGCTTGATCGCGGGTGTAGCCGAGAGGATCGCGATTCGTGACATTCTCGCAGCACCCCTCCTGGAAGAGGTTTTATTCAGGTATTATCTGCCGATGTTCGTCAAACTCAAATGGGGGGAGCCTTTTCACACGGCGTTGCGGATCTCTCATGATTTGTTTGCCCTGTGCCATTGGGTCTATACGGAGTCGCAGGTGAATTATGATATTCCATACCAAAAGGCCGTTTCTTACGGCCGGCTTACCGCGCAATCGCTTATGGCTTCGATCGGGTTTCATGCCCTGAACAACTTTATTTTTGAAAAAAACGAAGAGCGTGAAGTTTGGAAATATTCGCCTTTGTTCCGTTTTGCGATGTATGCCGGTCTGGATTTGGTGCCGGTCCTTTCTTCGCAGACCGAAAACGGCTTTCGCTTGGAGCGGAACAGCGAAGATCAACAAGTTGCCAGGTCCGAGATGCGGCTTGATACCGGTCCGAAGAGTGCGGAGACGCCCGATATGAGGGACTATGTCTTTTGGTCGCAAGGGATCGGTGCTTTCGCCGAGGCGGCACTGAACGAGACGATCGATTTTTTTGCCGGCTTCGGGAACAATCGGCAAGCGTTGACCGCGGCCATTCGCGAATGGGCCGGCGTCGAGGAGTCCGTGCGTTTCCGTGTCTTGGCGGAATCGCAATTTTTGTCTTTTTTTTATCTATCCCAGGGGCAGGTGTTCCGTGTCACCGCCACCGATGAAGAAGCCCGGGCACTTTCGACGTGGGGACGGTACCGGTATGCGGGAACAGATACCCATTCTCATTCCGGGATGGGCAATGAGCTCAGCGATGTGAGCGGATTATGGTATGCGAATCTGCGGGAAGGGCATCGCCCCTTGATTCTTGTTTTTTCGGTGGATTATTTCAACAAGCTTGCCCGGTACGGCCATGCCTCGATCAGTCTCAGCGGTGACTATCATGAACGGTATTTTTCGCTGGCGTCCGGCATGACGGTGGAACTGCGGGACATTCAATCGATTATCATGGACCGCGGCCAGTTTCAAGCGATGGAGCCTGTGCTTTTGCCCGAGGCACGGTCTAAAATTATCCCGTATGACTTTCCCGCGCAAAGCGATGATTTTCTGCCCTATATGCTTTCGGAACGTTTGCGCCGCGATGTCGCCGTTCCTCACGGAATCATAGAAGCCAGGACGCAGGAAACGAGAAAACTTCCCGCCGAGGCGTACTACGGTGAAACGATCGAAGAGCGGCGGGAGATTCCGCGCGAAGTTCTGGTGCTGATGAGGCCGGAAATGAAAAAAATACGTGAAGTTCTTTTGGCCAAGAAAGAGCAAATTCTCAAATGGACAAGGTCGGAGGTACAAGTCAAACAGCGGATAGCGGTGAGCGGCGAGCGTTTGGAACAGACCGAAAAATTAGACACTACCCGCTCTGCGCTAACCGCTAACTTTTCCCGGTCCGAGACGCGACGAACACCAGAGCACCAGAACGCCAGAACACCAGGGACAGGTGCACGTGTGCCCGGTGCTCCGGTGCCCGTTTTTTCTTTCGGGCGGGCCGAAACCCGCACACTCGCGTCGTATATCGCGCTGGCTGACCGGCTCTACCCGTTCGGAGAAACATGGCGAACATTGATCGACCGCCGAGAACACGGTGAAAGCGGTTTGGCGGTGAATGATGTGTTTTGGGAAACCGCTCTCGGAAAGGATGCCGAGTTATCGGTTTTGAAAGACAGCGAACCCCATTGGCTGACGGGGAATCTGGTTACCTACCGTGCATCACCGGATCAACCAGCCCACGGTTATTTGATCGTCGGTGATGTCGGTTCCGGAAAAACCATGTTGGCCTATTATTTAGCTGCTGAATCGGGAGGCAAAGTGGAATTTATGGTGGAGGACACCGTGGCGACTTATTTTGGGCCGTCTCAAAATGTGGCAGAAGACAAGTTTCTGATTGCCGGCCTTCCGTTTATGATCGAGCCTTTCGCGATGTTGACATCATATCCGGTTCGGGAAGGTCTCCCGTATGAAGAACCCGAAGAAAATTACCGCGGCTATTACCGTGTCGAAGATTTTAGGGAAACACGTGGATTTGTACGGCTGGACGGCATCATCTGGCTTACGAATAACGCCGGACGGTTTGAAAATTTCTTGTCCCTGAAAAAATCGACCTGGCCGGCCGGTGATTCCGAGACCGACCATTGGTCTGATGATCTTACAACCCGCCTGGAAGGTCTTCCGGTTTTGAAAGTTGCGATTCCCGAACTTGAGGCGGCCGCGGCGGCGGCACGTTCAAATCAACGCGCACCCATGGAACAAATGACACGGGACTTGTTTGGATGGATGGAAAACGACGCGATGCGAACGCCGGTGCGGCAATATTCTTTGGCGAATCCGTTAGAGCGCGCCGAAATTCCGGTATGCATCGTTACCAGCCGCCGGCAGCGCGAGGATTTCGTATGGGCCAAGCCGCGTTTCGACATGACTCGGGCTGATGCGATTTTTAATCCGGCGCAACTCGAACAACTTACCGCATTACCGGCGGAATTGCGGGATTCCGTGACGGGAATCGAAATCGAGGACGACGTCATTGTCGACAAGTGGGGTGATCGAAAAGGAGATTTAACCATCCGGCTTTATTTTGCTTCGCATACGCCGGTTGGTATTTATTCCCGCGACTGGGATGAGGATACTTATTGGTCTCCGACGCTTGCTCCGGAATTTCGCGTGCCACTTAAGGTTGAGGATATCAAACGCACAACCATTGTTTTTAAGCCGATACTCGAAACGAGATCGGAGACACGAACAAAGCAGCGGATAGCGGATAGCGTGAAGCGTTTAGGAAAAACCGAAAAACTAACCGCTAAACGCTATTCGCTAGACACTCAATTCGCCCGGTCCGAAGTCCGCCGTGATAAACCGGAAGGAAAATCAAAAAAGAAAAACCGGAAATGGCCGTCGCAAGACGGAGATGTCGAATCGGTTCGGAGGGACGAGGTAGGACAGGAGGAAGAACCTGATGACGATGTGGTTCCGGATGAAAGAGTTTTGAGCCCGCATCCATGGCAAGAGCGAAAGGCGGTAGCGAAAACACCGAGGAAAATTTTAGAGGAAGGGCAATTTGCTGATACACCGGCGGTCATGCAGTATTTGCGCAAATTTATTTATGATGATGCCAACGCCATGTCCGAGATTTATCTCGTCGACGCAAACGGAAGTACGCTCATTTTGCACGTGGCTTCCCACAGCGGGCGTTTGCTGGATTTGTTGGACCAGGCCCGCACGCGCCTGCGCACGGCGGGTATCCCGCCTTATCTATGGAATATTACGCCCGATGAAATTAAAGGGACGCGGCTGACGATCATTTCTCAAAAACGCCCGGCACCGGCAACAATGCTTACCGAAAAACCAGCGCCGGTTGTTCCTGCGGAAGATGCAACTGAAATTGCTCTGTCGCTTGCGGTTGCGGCGGGTCTTGCTGAACTATCATCCGGGCGACCTGATGGGATTGCGACGGTCACGGTAGCGGCATCCACAGTGACGGGCGATGAAGAAATTGTCAATTGGGACACCTTGCATCAGGATACCGGTATTGCGGTCGAACGGCTTAAAGATCCGGCGCTGCGTCATGCCTTGTCGGAGAAAGATTGGAAAATCATCGTTTGCGCTTTCCCGCCGGATACTCCGGAACGTTCCAGCATCAAAGAAAGATTGCAGCAGCTAAGTGTCGCCGGCGTTGTTATGCAAAGTGAAAGACGGCTTATCGGTTTGACTTATCACGCGATTCAACGTTTGAAAGCTGCCCGGCCCGGGCTTGAGCTCATCGCCGAAAAAATCGGAGTTCCGGTAGATGCGATTACCCCGGAGCTATGGGAACGATTGCCCGTGAATCAGCGATTGATGCTGGAATTGCGTTTCGGTGTCAACCGTCATCGCGCGCGGAAAAGGAAAGGATTTGCGCAAATGCTTTTCGAGCTGGGAGTTGCCTACCGGGGGAGACCGTACAGCCGCGGCCGCCTCGGACAATTATTGCTTCGCGCACGCGAGAATTTGAAAAATCTGATCGAAGGCAGGGAATTGGCCGAACAAGGCTTCGGCCGTTCGCCTTATCGTCCGAAAGTCATGTCGGAGATTCCGGAAAATGTCGGCGTGACCATAGCGGAGCTCAGGCAAATGGTTGCGGAGATCCGCGAAAAACGGAAACCGGCGAATGCCCGCATGCGGCTTTTGCGTGAAATCTGGTTTGGCCTCCGTCCTTTGGAAAGAAAATATTTGAGCGTTCATTTCGGGTTGGGTGAACGTCCGGCACGGTCTTTGAATCAGATCCGGAGACGCATTGCCCGGGACCGTAGTGTTTGGAAAGCCAAGAGTAAACCGGGGAATGCCTCTTTGATGCGTTTCCGTCGTTTTGCTTTTGATGCGTTCCGCCGCGGGATTACCGGGCGAGCCCGCCTGAGCGAGGATTCCGGAATTGCTCTTCGGCATCTCAATGCACTGCTAAAGACTTTAGACGATGAGCAACGAAAAGTGATTCGATTGGATTATGGTATCGATACGCTACGTTTGGACACCAATGAAGAAATCGCAGCCCAAACAGGTATCGCGAAAACTCAGCGCATTCGGGACGTTAAACGGGGTGCCTTGCAGAAAATGAGGCGTCATGCCGTCAAGCGCGGTTGGGCCGCGGCGGATGTTTTGTCCATACGGCGCAAAGATATGAGTCGCCGGAAAACTCATAAGGAGACAAAATGGACCGAAGCTGCGATGCGGGCGGTGATTGACGGATCGAGCGATGAAGAACTCAGTACCGCTGCCATGCAGCGCCGCAAACTGGGGGGGGTGCTCAACCGGGCCACGGCGGTATACGGCAGCTGGCCCGCGGCCTTGCGACATTTCGGCCGCGATCCGGAAAAAATTCAAATCAAAGGTAAAGTCCGTTCAGAGATGCGTCATGACAAATGGATCGGTCTGGTCGGGGATGAGGACAATGACGTCTATCTGCAAAAAGCTGCGCTGTTGATTCAACGAAATAGTCCACGGCCTGCGGTCAATGGGAAGATTACCGGACTTTACATTGCAGGCGGTGCCGATATTGCCAACGCCTTAAGGCTCTTTCCGCACACCGACCGGTTTATTTTTGTCGACGAGGCGCAGTTTGACAAAGGAGATGCCGGCGCAGACAAAGTCGCAGAATATCTTGCAAAGAAATCCATGACGCGGGGACTCGCCGGGACGACTATCTTACAGCAGAACGGCATTCGCCCATTTTTGATCAAGGAGCTGGAGCTCTTGCAGGCCATCGGCGTGGGGAATATCAGGGGGCCGGAACTTATGCCCGGAGAAGACAATGTTTATTTGATTCAATTTGATTATCAAGGTAAAACGCGCGAAATTATTTATGTCTCCGGCGTCTCATCGAAAACGCAAGATCTCCAAGGCAAACTTCTCTATCGACAGTACCTCGAAAAGTTCGGGACCGGAGGCAAAGCGCATTGGGGACTGTTTAAAGCGCCGGACAAGGCTTATTCCAATGACGTTGCTTGGGACGGAGAAATGTTCCGCTTGCAAAATTTGGATATCGAAGACGATTTGGTCACCGGCGGAATTCTCGTGTTGGAATCGCTCGGGGGCTATCTCAAATCGGATTCGAAATATCAAGTGACAATCCTCAGTTCGCCCGAGAATGTAAATTTGGACATGACACCGGAGGAAGCCGCACGCGTCAAATTCGGTTATGCAGATCGGCCCGCTATCATTTACCGGATCAATACGTTGTCTGCGGATTCGGCTCGCGATATATCTCCTGAAGTGCGCTCCGAGATTCGTATCGTGCGGCCGGGTGAGTCAAACTCATCTTCCGAACCCGAATTTCCAGTTCCGACGCCCGAGCAGGTCAAAGAATTCTACCGGCATTTTGATGATCAGGGATTTCGCAAGTATCCGGACGGACTCGGAGCGCCGGTCGGTATGGTGCAGCTGAATCCGCAAATTCTGAATTGGTATCGCGCCAAAATTAATATGTTAAGCCAGGTTTTGGGCAGAAAACTAAAAATTCTATCTCTCGGTTCGGGACGCGGGCAGTTGGAGGCCGCGTTGATTCAAGACGGACATCACGTGAAGGGGGTGGACATCAGCGAGCGCAATGCGGAATTTGCCCGGGCCATCGGAGTTGAAACCGTTGTCGCCGATGCTCAGGAACTGGCGGAGCCGCAGGAAAAATATGATCTCGTGATCGCGATTGACGTCGCCGGCCAGACGGACCGCTTCAGGTTTTTTAGAAGTGCGAGGCGTCAACTCAACGACGGCGGATGGATTTTGGCCACATCGCCTTTGACCAATTTACCGTTGACCCAGGCAGAATACGAACGCACGCTTTACATCCGCTATTCCCGCGCTGAAATCGAAGAGGCCATGGAGGTCGCCGGCTTTCGTGTCCATATCGGCGCGCGCCAAGTCGCTCAAATCGGCGGTTCACCGCATTCCCTGCTTTCACTCGAAATGTTCATCGGTCAGGCTGTTTCGGCACGCTCGGAGACGCGTACCAAACAGCGGATAGCGGATAGCGGCGAACGTTTAGGAAAAACCGAAAAACTAACCGCGAACCCTGCCGCGCTCGCCACAGGCGGGCGCTATTCGCTAGACACTCAATCTGCCCGGTCCGAAGTCCGCGATCCGGTGTTGATGAATAAAATTAATTTCGTTCCCAGTGTGCGGCCCGGTGATGACGGTGTGCCTGCGTGGTTGCAACAAGAGATTGAAAATTTAATTGCCGGGGATGTTGAAATCAGCGCACAGTTAAGTCTTGCCCTCGGAGAAACCAAACACCTCGAGATTTCAATGTTCCAGTGGGGGGGTGTCACCGATAACACGGAAAAATTCGGAATCCGTCTGGGCCAAAAAGAATTCGGTAGTCAAAAAGCATTCGACAGAGAGAGATTACGCGAAACACTCTTTCAGGAAACCGGCCGCCTTAAACTGCTGGCCGAAAACCGGCAACGCGTTGTCGACGCATACGTGGCGGATGCCGCCATTTCCGGAGAGTCCATGACGCTCGGTAAATTGACTACGATCGTGAAGGCCTTGCTTGATTTTGAACTTTTCGCAGATCAAATCCAGACGGGTTATGCGAAATCGGTAGCGCGGGGCTTGCGCCGGCTTTGGCCACTCCCGTCGCCATTCCAGCGTTTCGACGGGACGAGGCAGCGGGCTTATTATCAAATTAACGGCGCGAATGCGGATTTGAGCTATGCACTGGCGTATTTAAGACTTCGCGCTTTACTCCTGCATCCTGAACAAGCAGATGCGGCCGAGATTGGAGATCTCGAACAACGACTCGCCGCTAATTTTTGTTATATCCCCGACAACTTACGTGTTTTAATCCGGCAGAACATGGATTCCATCGTCCAGCTTGAAGCATTCAAAACAACGTTATGGCCGGAGCACAGGAAAGCTTTCTTACGTACCGCGAATGGAATTTCGATCGTTTTAGAAAGCATTGTTGCCGATGCCCGGAAACAGGAACTGGACCGGACCGAACCCGAAGCCCGCTCGGAGATGCGGCGTGACGCAACGGAAAGTCTGACTCAAGACCCAAGACGCAAGCCCCAAGACCTAACGCGTTCCGAAATCCGTGATTTGTCTGCTTTTATCGATTTGGCAAACCAGCTTTACTCCTTTGGCGATTTATATCGTTCCTTGATCGAGCGCCGGGAAAGAGGCGAGAAGGATTTGGCTGTGGCTGATATTTTTTGGGAGGCTGTCGGCAAAGAGGATCCCGTGCTGCTGTCGTTGAAAGAAAGCGAATCTCATTGGTTGAGGGGAAATCTTGTTGCTTATCGAGCATCTCCGGATCAGCCAGCGAGGGGGTTTTTAATTATCGGAGATGTGGGGTCAGGCAAGTCAATGCTGACCTATTATTTAACCGCCGTGTCCGGCGGCAAGATCGAATTTTTGTCCGATGATACCGTCGCGGCTTATTTCAGCCCGGCCCAAGATGCAGCAGGTGAAAGATCCCTTATCGCGGGTCTGCCTTTCATGGTTCGACCCACGAGCATGAGGACTTCACATCCGGTCAAAGAAAATCTTCCGTATGAGCCTCCCGAAGAACCCTACCGGGGATATTATCGCGTTGAAGGTTTTGAGGAAAAACAAGGTTTTGTCCGGCTGGACGGTATTATTTGGCTTACGGATCATGCTTCGTCGTTTGATGATTCTTCTGTTTTGGGGAAATCGACTTGGCCGGGTGGTTTTAGCGAAACCAAAGACTGGTCCGAAGAATTAGCGGCGCATCTCTATCAACTGCCGGTTGTGAAAGTTACGATATCCGAACTCAAAGCTGCAGCGGCGGCACATACGACCCAGGACGCGCCCATGGAAAAAATAGTCATGAATTTGATGAGGTGGATGGAGACCGGACAATCCCGGATCAAAGCCAAAACGTATTCTATGGCGGATGCCAAAGAGCGTGCTCAAATCCCGGTTCGGCTTCTTGCCAGCAGCCGGCAGCGGGATGATCTTGATTGGGATGCCCCCAATACCGTTGTTATCCCTGCTGAATATATTTTTAGTCCGGAGCAACTTGAACAATTAGCTGATCTTCCGGAAGAACTTCGGTATTCAGTGACGGGGATCGGAATTGAGGAGGCAGAAAGGGTTGACCGAAATTGCTATTGTGCAGGGGAGTTGATAATCTGGCTCTATTTTTCTTCGCATCCGCCTCATTTGATCTTCCATCGCCATTGGAATGAAGATAGTGCTTGGGACAACATTCGCCTCAGTCGCCCCGGTCCGAAGTACCACGAACCGCTTTCAATCGAGGAGATCAAACAAACAGATATCGTTTTCAACCTGAGGCGTAGTGGTACAGATACTCGGTCCGAAACCCGCCTGCCGGACGGGCAGGCACGACGTAAGGACCTCGGAAAAATTTTGCATCACGAAACTTTAGAAAAAGCGATTCCGGGAATGATGGTCAAGGCGGGTACGCTTCGTGCCGGGACTTATTTTGCCCAGCATGAAGATTATGCGATTGCCGTGGCGGGCGGGGAAGGTTATTCGCCCAGCGAGCCGAAGGTGCGGCTTGCGTTTGACAGAAAAGCCATGGAAAGAGACGGCCTGACATTTAGTCCCGATCCCGAACGTTGGTTTGCCCTGACCTCGGACCAACCCACACCGTTTTCCTATTTGACGCCCGAATCGAAGCGGGTCGTTGTCCGTATGATGGAACAGCGGGCGCCGGGCCAGAAAGTTTCAAATCGGCACAAAGCCAAAGCCGCCCGTGTTTTAGGTTTTTCATCCTGGAAGGAACTCAAAGCTGCTCTTGCGACGGAGTCCAGAGGGCTTTCCCGTTCCGAGACACGCATGAAACCGATTCATGAAATGACGGCACCGGCCGCCGTTTTCATCCGCGCGCAGGAACTTGCCATGCTTCAGCCGGGAAAGACGGATGAACGTTTGGACGAACTCCTGGCTTTCTTGGACCGGCACCCGGCCTTTGATATATATATAGAAGGCGCGGACCGTTATTCCTTGGCAAATGTCCGGGTCCCCAAGCTTCAGAAGCTGTTGACCGAATATCGCAAACGCGTTCATTTCACCGAATTGGAATGGGGGAATTTGACGCCGAAGCGTATTTTTATCCAGGCATCTTTATTTGAGGGATTAGGTTCGCCCCAGGATACGGTGAAACTCCTCAATGGCTTGAAAGAAAAATACGGGATCCGGGAAAATATTATTCCGCTGGATTACAACCGGCCCGGGGCCCTACAGGTCGCTTTGAATTTGATCGAATCTTTTACGGCCGCGGCCTTGCTGAAGCAGATCCATGCCACGTTTGCCCGCGTGGGACAAAACGGGCGTCTGCAAATTGCGGCGGAGTTTTGTGAGGCCGTTTGGGCGCAAATCAAAAACAGCTACGTCATTCAGTGGTCGGCATAACGTTTTCCCCGTACCGCTACTGATCATAAAGCCTGCTTTTATCTAAGAGACGGTCAGCGAATGTGGGCCGCCATGAGCTCCTGCCTCTTGCCTCAGCGGATTCCTTGAAACCATTCTACGTCATCTGTCGTATGGGTCCCTCCGCGTTCCCCTAGGGGGCCGCGGTTTCCCATCCGCCATATGACAAGAATGGTAGCGTTGCGAATCCGATTCGGCAATCCGGCCGGGATTCATGGCGGCCGATAGCGAATAACTCACCCCTTTCGAGTTATGTCAACATCCTGGCGAATTTGCGAGCAAATGCCGCAGGTTTCGCTGAAAGACTTAGGCAATGTTGTCGAGGGGAAACGATGCGGTGTGTTTTACCGACAGCGAGGGGCCCCCGACAAATTGCCTGTAGTCCTTTCCGAAACCGGAGGCTTTGAGCGAGCAATTCGCCAGGATGTTGTCGATGTTGCGATCAAAGGCTAAAATTCATGGCAAAGCCGCGCAAGGCTTAGACGCAAAAACATTTTCGCGATGCGGCGAAAACTGCCTAGTGCGGAAAACGGACCGGGAGTATAATCCGAAAAATCGGAGAGACATGAGGGATGACACCGGAAGGAGTTCAGACGTCGTATGCCGCATGATAGCCGCAGTTTCCTGACACGAAAAATCCTGCCATGGCTGGCGCTTGTCGGATTGCTGGGCGGACTCCTGTATGCCTTCGCCGGCCTGTTGCATGCCGATTTTATTCTCTTCGACGATACCTGCTATGCGTTATACAACGAGCATGTCCAAAAAGGTCTGTGCCCGGAAGGCGTCCTTTGGTCTTTGGGGGCTTTTAAATGCGGCCATTGGCAGCCACTGACTTGGATTTCGATGATGGCCGACGTCAAAGTCTACGGGTTTAATGCGCCCGGTTTTCACGCGACCAACATCCTCCTGCACATTGCTAACACTTTCCTATTGCTCCTCGTGCTGTATCGCATGACGGGGAAATATTGGCGCAGCTTTTTCGTCGCGGCGCTCTTTGGCTTGCATCCGATTCATGTGGAAGCGGTCGCCTGGATATCGCAACGGTACAACCTGCTCGGGACAATGTTTTGGATCATGGCCATGGGCGCTTATGCCCGTGCGGTAAAGCAGAATGACCGTCCTGCGAGAATCGTACCCGTCTATATTCTTTTTGTGCTGGGGCTGATGACGAAACAGTTGTTTGTGGTTTTCCCTTGTGTGTTGTTGCTCTTGGATTTTTGGCCGCTGGGCCGTGTCGGGACTCCGTGGAAAGATTTTTGCGGATGGTGCCGCATGCTGCGGGAAAAAGTCCCTTTCTTTTTGCTCTCCGCGCTGGCTGTGGGGGTGGGCATACTCGCGCAACTGCAAAGCAAGGCTGTGACTTCGCCGCAAGTTTTGCCCATGTCCATCCGATTAAAAAATGCGGTTTTTTCCTATTATGAATATCTCGTAAAAACCATATGGCCTTTTGACCTCGCCGTGTTTTATCCCTATGGGAGGATTGTGTTCGGGCAATGGGCCGTGGCCGCTCTGTTTCTGGTTGCGGTCACCGCACTCGTTTTGATTTTTTTTAAACGGAGGCCCTACTTGTTCACCGGCTGGTTTTGGTATCTGGGGATATTGGCGCCGATGATCGGCATCTTGCAAATCGGCGCTCATGCGATGGCCGACCGCTATACCTATGTCCCGCTTACCGGTATTTTTATCATGGTTGTTTGGGGCGGGGCGGACCTCGCGGCACGATCCGTTGTTTCGCGCCGAATTTTTGCCGTGGCGGGGGTGGCCGCTTTGTTGCTTTTGACGGGAATGGCCAGGCGGCAGGCGGGATATTGGGAAAACAGCGAGACCTTATTCCGGCATGCGATTCAAGTGACGGAAGATAATACGAGAATGCATTACACGCTGGCGACCTATTGGGTGATGACCGGCCGGTACCAGGAGGCATACGGCGAATATGTGCAGGCCATGAAGGTTTCCCCGCATCACGGCGAAATGCTGGATTGGTACAAAGCCCGGGGGGATGAATATGCGCAGCAGGGAAACGCGTGCGGAGCGATGGCCTGTTATAAAGCTCTTTTAGACATCAATCCCAAATATGCGGCCGCGAAAAATATTTTGGATCAAATCAGAAAACAAAACTGTCAGACCGATATCGGGCCCGCAGGCGCCTGATCGCAAACGTTCAGCCGTGACGATACGAGGGATGGATGCACAGACTTAGGCTGCCGGGTGTTTAAGCGGCGGAGAACAAAGGAAAATTCAAGCTCTTCGGATGAGAAAGGATGTCCCATGGAGGAATCGAAAAGTTCGCGACGAAGGTTTTTCCCGTTTACCGTCGTGCTCCTTTTTGCGCTGACGGTGATTGCTTTTCTTACCGAAACACATATCGGGAGGTTGTCGGCCGGCTGGCTGGAGCATTTGGGGTTTGCGCCCCAGGACTTATGGCGCGGCCACTGGGAACGTTTGTTGACCTCGGCGTTGGTGACCGAAAGCGCGCGCGCGTTTTGGCAGGCGTTTCTCATGATCGTTTTGGCCGTGGGCACTCTCGAATATGCGATCGGCGCCCGGTTGACGGCGTTTATGTTTTGGGGGTTTCATTTATTGACCTTGTTGTTTGTTTCTCTGATGGTTGCGTTGCCTTTGCATCTCTTCGGTTTTTCAACCGGTACGGTCCTCATCGTTGCCCGTGATGTGGGACCTTCGGCGGGTTATTTCGGATGCCTCGGACTTGCGATTTGGCAGTGGAGCAAAATTTCGAAGATCGCAAAATTGATTCTGACCGTTTCCATCGGGTCCGGCCTGCTCGCCGTTTCTTCCCGGACGATCCTGTTCCAAAATGACCAAAGTATTCTTCTCATCGCCGGCCTGTCGCATGTCGTCGCCTTTTTTTTGGGATGGCTATCGCTGCCGCTGGTGCGCCGCTGGCATTCCGAGGCGTCCGCATGAATGCGGACAAAATCGTGTTGGACCGGATGCCCGTGCCGTTTTAGGGAAAGTCGATCACGAGGGCGGTGATGTTGTCTTTTCCGCCCGCGTTGTTGGCGGCCGCGACAAGTTCCTTGCAGGCCTCGGAAGGCTCCGAGTATTTTTGAAGGGTCTTTTCGATGGTGCCGTCGTCGATCATATCAAAGAGTCCGTCGCTGGCCAGAAGGATACGGTCTTGCGGTATCCATTCCATGACGGAAAGCCCCGGTTCGATCAGCATGCCGTGTCCCATGCATTGCGTTAATTGAAAACGCGCCGGATGTCCGGAGGCTTCCTCTTCCACCGCCTCTCCCTGATCGACGAGTAGCTGAAAAACGGAGTGATCTTTGGTGAGCCGCGTGAGCCGGTGTGCGCGAAACAGGTAGGCACGGCTGTCGCCGACATGTGCCGTGAGAACTTCCCGGCCACGGAACAGGCAAAAGACGACGGTCGCGCCCATACCCCGGTGCGACGGGTTCTTTTCGCCGGCCTCGAAGATCCGCAGGCTTGCATGCAGCAGGGTGTCGTTGACGATCGCACGCATGCGGGGCGTGTTCAGCGGCAGATCGGCGGGCAATTTGTGTTTGAAAAGTATGGGTAAGAGTTCGATGACCATCTCCGCCGCAACTTCGCCGGAGGCGCGGCCTCCCATGCCGTCGGAAACCATGTAAAGGCCCATTTCGGGGACCGCCCGCCAGAAATCCTCATTGTTTGGCCGGGCCCGTCCGATGTCCGTGACGGCGGCGTATTGGATCTCAGTTTTTATTTTGGTCATGATTGGATGCTTCCTTTCCCGGGATGATTTTCACAATGACTCGATAATCATTTTACACCTTTTAACCGATTCCCGTAAGTGCTGAAAAAGGGAAACCGTTTTTTTGACTATGCAACCAAAATTGTGTTCTTTCGTTCGGCAGAGCTAAGAGGCGGTGAGCGAATTGCGGAGGGTTCGTTTGAAAACTTGCCCGGATCGGGTGAAGGAAACCGGCAGCCGCAATGAGCCGGCCTCTTGCCTCAGTGGATTCCTTGCAACCATTCTACGGCATCTGTCGTATGGGTCCCTCCGCGTTCCCCTATGGGGCCGCGGTTTCCCATCCGCCATCTGCTTAGAATGGTAGTGCTGCGAATCCAATTCGGCAATCCACCCGTCTCATTGCGGAATGACGGAGGCCTCCTCACCCGAGCCGGGCTTAGTTTTCCAGAAGCCGGAGCATTTGAGCGAAACGCCTCTTAGTTTCAGCAGAAAAGAACACAATTCCTATTGCGTAATCGTTTTTTTATTCCTAAATTTTGCGATTCGGTTGTAAAATTCCGTGTTTGATGAAAGCCCTCTACGGGCGCAAGCCGATTACAAAAAGGGACACGAATGCTTTCACGGCCTAAACGGAAAAAGACGAGCCGGTCCGGAAAAGACAAAGGGCTTCCGCTGCCATCCGATATGGAACGGGTGGTTTGTTTTGATGAGAACGATCCGTTCAAAATTCTTGGGCCGCATGTGTTCAAAGAGGAACGTTGTGTCGTGGTCCGGGCTTTCCTTCCGCGTGCGACGCAAGCGTGGATCCGGCTGTCGAAGAAGAAAAGCGTCCGGACACCGATGCGAAAAATCCATCCCAACGGTCTGTTTCAGGCCGTTTGTGAACGGACCTCGAAAATAAATCCCTACAAAATAGGGTTTTTCGATGAAACAGGATTTGAGCAGGAATCGGAAGATCCCTATGCTTTTCCCCCCGAGGTGAGCGATTTCGACCTTTACCTGATCGGGGAGGGCACTCATTACCACAGCTACGAAAAATTAGGCGCCCGTCCGATGCTTCTAAAAGGAGTTTCCGGCGTTTATTTTGTCGTGTGGTCTCCCAACGCGAAAAGTGTCAGCGTGGTCGGTAATTTTAATCATTGGATGACCGGCACGCATCCGATGGCGAAGATCCGTTACTCGGGCGTTTGGGGGCTTTTCATCCCCGGATTGACAGAAGGCGAAGTCTACAAGTACGCGATCAAATCGGAAGTGGACGGGCAAATTCGTTTGAAAACCGACCCCTACGCGTTTTCGGCGGAGTTGAGGCCAAACAGTGCCTCCGTCGTGGCCCGGCTCGATGCATACGCGTGGCAAGACCAGATGTGGATGGAATCGCGGATGCAAAAAGACCTTTTCGAATCTCCCGTTTCGATTTACGAAGTCCATCTCGGGTCCTGGAAACGGGACGGGCAAAAGAACTGGGGCTTTTTAAACTACCGGGATTTAGCGTATGAACTCGTGGAGTACGTAAAATTCATGGGATATACGCACATCGAGTTGATGCCGGTGATGGAACATCCCTTGGACGAATCATGGGGCTATCAGGTCATCAATTACTACGCGCCGACCAGCCGGTTCGGGACGCCGGCCGAGTTTATGTATTTTATTGACTATTGTCATCAAAACGGTATCGGGGTGATCCTCGATTGGGTGCCTTCGCATTTTCCCAGGGACGGGCATGGGCTGGTGGACTTTGACGGGCGGCAAATTTACGCCTATGAAAGCTGGCGGAAGGGCGAGCACCGCGAGTGGGGTACGCTGGTTTTTGATTTCGGCAAACGCGAGGTCAGCAACTTTCTGATTTCCAATGCCTTGTTTTGGCTGGACCAATATCATGTCGACGGACTGCGGGTGGATGCCGTGGCCAGCATGCTGTATCTGGATTACGCGCGCAAGCCCGGCGAATGGGAACCCAATGTGTACGGCGGGCACGAGAACCTGGAGGCGGTCGCATTCCTGAAAAAATTCAACGAGGTAGTGCACGCGCGTTTCCCGGGCGTGCTGACGATCGCCGAAGAGTCCACGGCCTGGGGCGGTGTCTCGCGGCCCACGTATACGGGAGGGCTGGGTTTCAGCATGAAATGGAACATGGGCTGGATGCACGATGTCCTGGAATATTTTTCCAAAGATCCGGTTTACCGCAAATACCATCAGGGGATGCTGACTTTTTCGATGTGGTACGCGTACTCGGAAAATTTCATTCTGCCGATTTCGCACGACGAAGTGGTGCATGGCAAGAGGGCCTTGCTGGAAAAGATGCCCGGCGATGACTGGCAGAAATTTTCAAACCTGCGGGTCTTTCTGGCGTATCTGTTCGCGCATCCCGGTAAGAAGCTTCTTTTTATGGGCAGTGAATTTGCCCAGCGTAGCGAGTGGAATGTGCAACAATCCCTGGATTGGCATTTTCTGCAGTACGCGCCGCACACGCGGATCAATCTTCTCTTGCGCGACCTTCACCGGATTTACCGCGAAAACCCTGCCCTCTATGAAGGGGACTTCCGTAGCGAGTGTTTCGAGTGGATCGATTTTTCGGATGTCGACTCTTCCGTGATCAGCTTCCTGCGTTGGTCGCGGCATTACAACCAGTTACTCGTATTCGTCTTTAATATGACGCCCGTTATTCGTGAAAATTACCGTGTCGGCGTTCCGCGGTACGGCTATTACCAGGAAATTTTCAATAGCCAGGGACGGGAATACGGCGGCTGCGGTTTGGGCAATTGCGGCGGCCTTCACTCCGATTCCGTTGCCTGGCAGGGACGGCCGTTTTCACTGAATCTCCACCTGCCGCCCCTGTCCGCCTGCATCTTCCGCCACTGCTAGAAGGCGAAATAGATACGAATGAATGATGGTCAACCGCGATGGTGTTTTTTTCCACAAAATCCCGTTTCAGAGGTAAAATTCCGCTTACGTCACAAGAGCCAAAGGCGGTAGAATCCGGTATCCGACCGGGAGGCGGTCATGACCTTTAAGGAAATTTTTGATTGTTTTTTAGACAAGAAAAAACATCTCAAGGTGGTCTATGTTGCCTCCTGCAACAAGAAATGGAAGCCGAACTCGGCCGCTAAGATGCTTGTGGACATTGTCGCGCCCAACGAAGTCCTGTTCCTGGATTATAAATTTACGCAAACCTACTCCAATTTAAAAGAGATCCCTCAGGCGTCCCTATCCTTTATGGATGACGTTGAGTTCAGGGGGTTCCGTCTGACCGGGCTTTGCACGATCATGGATTCGGGCGAGGAGTATGAAAGAACGCAAAAGCTGTGGGAACGAAAACTCATATCGTATGAAGCGGACCGGATCATCCAAAGGACCAAAGGCCTTTACTCCGCCCGGGATGCCGAAAACAATTTGCCGGACGATTTCTTCATTGTGAAGTTTACCGCGCTGGAAGCGGCGGCGATCAAACCGGGCCGGGTCTTCAAAGCCAACCGGTCCTTCGAATTCCTTCCGAAACTGCCGTGAATAGAATCAAGCCCCGCAACTCCGGAAGAAAGTACTCCTGAATCCAAATGCATATCGTGACCGAAGATGCCCATCGAATTGCGATCGACCACCGGAAAACGGGCCATCCGGAGGTGGTTGTCCTGGCGCATGGATTTTATAACAATAAAGATGCCTACCTTTTTAGAGCCATGGCGGAGCGATTGGCCCGGGATTTTGATGTCGTGAGTTTCGATTTCCGGGGGCATGGTCAAAGCGAAGGACTTTTTTCATGGACCAGCCGCGAGTGCCTGGATTTAAAGGCCGTTGTGTCTTATGCGCGGGACCAGGGGTATCCGCGCGTGGGTGTGATCGGGTTCTCTTTGGGAGCAGCCATTGTCTTGATCGAGGCCGGTCAAAACCGGCTGATCGATAGCGCGATGGCGGTGAGCGCGCCCTGTGATTTTTGGAAAATCGATTTTCATTTTTGGGAAAAAGAGATGTTGAATGATCTCCGGCTGAATTTGGGTCCCAAGGGCAAAGGCAAAGGGATCCGTCCCGGAAATCCCTTCCTGCCCAAAGTGAGGCCGATCGACGTCGTTGAACGGATTTCTCCGACCCCTGTTTTGTTTGTGCACGGGGCGGAGGATTGGCTGATCAAGCCTTCGCATAGCGAACGGTTGTTCAAAGCGGCCAAGGAACCGAAGGAAATCGCGGTCATCCCGGGGGCCGGGCATGCTGAAAAAATATTCGACAGCCATCCGGATGAATTTGAGCGGATTTGTGTCCATTGGTTCCAGAAGACATTGCAAAGCCAACGCGTCGGCGGCTAAATTTTTGTGGGTGTCATGATAACGGAAAAAATCGGTTCTATTTACGGCAAAAAGCAGATCATCCCCATGATCTTAGCCGTATTTTCATTTTTTCTGGCCAGTGTGCTTATGTCCGGAAAGAGCGGCATCGTGCCCGATTTGACAATCCCGTTTGCGTATCATACGGATTCGCTTGCGACCCTGGGCATTATCAAGCGATTGATTGTGAAAGAAATTCCCAAAGGCGGCGTCGACGTTTTTGGATGTACCCGACGTTTTGCGGGGGAGACCTTAAAACTGAACGAGGCCCACAGTTCGCTTATCTCGCTGATATTTTTGGCTGGCTTCAGAAGAAAAACGGTATATTATAATCGCCAGGAAAGACACAGCGGTAAATCTGCCTGGGATCTGGGAAAGAGATTCAAGTGTTTATCCGACAGTCTATTCGTCTTTACTGATTTACCGATTAAAGTGCTATTATGGGTTGGCGGTGCCGGAATTTGTCTTTCGGTTTGTTATGCATTCTTAGACATGTGCAGCAGGATATTGGGGATGGTTAGCCTCCCCGGCTTCTCTGCAACGGTTGTTTCTATTACTTTTTTTAGCGCGCTCAACCTTTTTGGTTTGGGCATTATAGGGTCTTATGCGTGGCGGGCGTATGAAAACACAAAACAACGTCCCTACGCAATGATTCAAGATATCCGCCGTTTTGGGGAAAGTCTTGAATCGTAAACACAATCAGGCGGTTAACTTAGAGGAGGAATCGAAAATGGCAAAGGATTCAAGTAATTCCGGATGGAGCAAATCTCAAACCAGCAGTGCTTCAGGATCAGACGTCACTGCGCGTATTCAGAAAAAGGCCAAGGAACTTTGGGAGAAAAAAGGCCGCGTGCAAGGCAAAGATCTCGAAAACTGGCTTGAGGCCGAGCGTTTGGTGAAAAGCGGTAAGGCATAAACCTTAAGCTCCATTATCTATTTGTCAGTTTTAAGATTGATACCTCGCCGAGGTAGGAAGCCCCAAAGTCTGGACATTGGTGCTTAAGGAGATAATTGTAAACTATACCCGTCCCGCCGAAAGGCGTATGGTGAATTGGCGCGCGAAAGCGGGACGGGAAGCGCGAAGCCCCTGATTGCAGGTGAATCGAGTGAATCCATTCATTGCATGGCTGGTTGCGCAAGCTCAGAAGCATCACAGCCTTGCCGTACGGCTAATATCAACGTTGCTGGGCGCGGCTTTTTTCCTTGCAGGCATACCGGCTCTTGTTTTCTTGACCGGCAGGTCCCTTGATCAAGGTGCCGTTCTTCCGATTGCATGGACCCGTTCGGTTGCGTCGTTTTGTTTTGTCCTGGGGGTCCCCTGGGTGCTGACGGCCGTATTCTGGCAGCTTGTTTTCGGCAAGGGGACGCCGGTTCCGGCAATTCCAACGAAAAATTTCCTGCAAAACGGTCCTTATCGTTATGTCCGTAATCCCATGATGATGGGGTTTTTTCTGTATTTGCTCGGATGGGCGTTTTTATTCGATCGTTACGGCGCATTTTTGGCCGCAGGGTTCTTTATTCTATTGTTGCTTGCAGAAATCAAGTTGATCGAAGAAAAAGAGCTCGAAAAACGTTTTGGGGCCGCCTACCGGGACTATAAGAAAGACACTCCTTTTCTCATCCCCCGATGGCGAAAGCAAGGCCGTTCCGGGGCCTGACCGGAAGCAGGGAGTGCTTTGTTCCAAAGGAAGCATGTCCGTCGCATCGCGGATTTTTCGCTCCCACAAATTGCGGTTCGGTTGTAAAATCCCACTTACTTATCCATAACTGTACCGATGGAAGGGACCGCTGCTTTCTGTTTGTCCGGGATCCGTGACAATTGTAAAGCCCTGCCCTTGCCGCGAGGATGCCGATGAGAAGAATCAAAGGGGTAGCCTTTTTTTTGTTGGCCCTGCCCGTGATATTCGGGGGTCGTGCCGGAGCTTTTGCGGACGAAAATCTTTTGCAGTCCGCCCGGGAATATGCCGCGTCCGACAATAATGCCGGGGCCTTGGCGGCCTATGACCGGTATCTTGGGACGGAATCTCAGGATGCGGAGGTGTTCAGCGAGCGGGCGATGGTTCGATGGAAGATGGGCGATTTACGGGGTGCGCTGGACGATTATAACAAAGCCATTGCGAAGGACCCTCAAAATGTGTCCTTATTCGAATCCCGTGCTTTTCTCTTTTTTGCGGAGAAAAAGTATGACAAAACTATCGCCGACTTGACGCGGGCCATCGAAATCGCTCCGGATGATTACACGCTTTACAAGGGCCGTGCCTATGCGGAATCGTTGCTCAACCGGCATGAAGATGCGTTGAGGGATTATGATAAGGCCTTTGAGCTGGCGAAGTCTCCGACGGAAATCGATTTGACCGAGCTTTATTACGGCCGGGGATGGGCGCGCGAAAATTTGGGACGTCTCAAGGACGCCTTGCAGGATTACACCCAAGCCATCGAACGGGCGGGGCAAACCGACGCTTTTAACCTCTCGGCCGCCTATTTCCGGCGTGCCGGTGTTTACGAAAAATTGAGGAACCAAACAGCGGCGTCCGAAGACAAGAAGAAGGCGTACGAGTTAAAAAGGATTTGGACCCAAACGGCTTAAGCCTTCCGGCGGAGTCAAACCGGTAGCCGGGATTTTTTAACAAACCGATCTTAGAAAGGGATGTCATGAAAGTTTACTTGGCCGGATACAATGTGGACACAACCGTATTGCGCGAGCTGCAAAAAGAGGGCCGCGAACGCATGGACGTCACACCGGAAGTGCTGTCCGCCGCTTATGCCCGTATCAGCAGGGATCCGCGGCCGGTCAATGAACTCCGGGACGATTCGCGCAACGAAGTGGAACGCGCACGCAAGTCCAACCAAACGATCATTTTTAAGATGGGACACCATTCGGTAGCCGAACACGCGGTGTTTAATCTGGATATTCTGGGGGTCTCGCGGCTTGCCATGGAAGAGCTCGAGAAGTTCCGGCTTTGTTCCTACACCGAAAAATCCCAGCGGTATATCACCCTGGACAAGGATTTTGTCATCCCCGGTGAAATCAAGGGGACCCGCTACGAAGCCATTTTTACGGAGATGATCCGGCAGCAGAATGAGGCCTACCATCAGTTTTTTGCGAAGTTAAAGACGTATGTTTTTGAAAAACACGTCCAGCTTGCGAAGGATGAGAAAAATCACAATCTGCTGGAAGGCTGGGCCAAGGAAGATGCCCGTTATATCACGGCACTGGCCACGGAATCCCAGGTGGGGTTGACCGTAAATGCCCGCAACCTGGAGCTTATGTTGCGAAGATTTGCATCCCATCCGTTGTCTGAAATTCAAGAACTCGGGCGGGCTGTTTACGGCGCAATTTCGGAAGTGGCGCCTTCCATTGTGCTATTTCATTCGGCCAACGATCGCGATCTTAGAACTTATCCCGAGTTAAAAGAACTCGCCGGGGACATGATCCGGAAGGCACCCGGCGATGTGTCCGGTAAGGACCGTGCGGATGTACAGCTTATTGAGTATAACGAAGACTCCGACACCCTTGTTGCGGCGGCGCTTCTGCATACTTCCTCGGATCTTGATTACCAGCAATGCAAGGTGATGGCGAAGGCCATGTCCGAGTCCGACCGGAAAAGAATTTTTGAGACGGTCTTCCGGAATTTGCAACTCTATGATTCCATGCTTCGTGAGTTTGAGTATGTGAACCTTACCTATCAGATCGTACTTTCGGCCGCTTGCTTTGGGCAACTGAAACGGCATCGCATGGCCACGACGACTGCGCAAGCCTACGATCCGCGCTTGGGGATTACGGTGCCGGAATCCGTTCGGGAGACCGGTCTGGAGGAGCCATTCCGGGCCATGGTCGAGAAAACGAATGAAGCCTATCAGACCCTCCGCCGGGAGGTCCCGCTGGCGGCCCCTTATATTTTGACCAATGCCCATCGCAAACGGGTGTTGATGCGGGTGAATGCCCGCGAGCTTTATCACATTTCGCGCCTGAGAGAAGACGCTCACGCGCAATGGGACATCCAGAATATTGCCCGTGCCATGAGTGGGGAGGCCCGGAAGGTCATGCCGCTGGTATGCGGTTTGATCGGCGGCAAGGACCGGTACAACGAAATTTACGCAAGCCTTTACGGGCATCCTCCCAAAGTTACCGAAGCCGTTTTGCCGGGTGTGCGGAAAATTAAATAAGGTGCGTGACAAAGAATAAAAAGAATAAGCGGCTCAAGGTTAGACATCGAAAGTCGAGAAAGACGAAAAGGAACAGACCGTTGAACAAAATGCGATCTAGGCCCGTGTTTTTACGGGGCGAAAGGAGAACGATTACGATGAGGATCAGGGAAAGTGGATGGATGCTGCTGGGATTTGTCATGGCAGCTTTTCTTGCGAGCGGTTGCGGCGATTCCAAAAAGATTGAGCAATTGCAAAACGAAGTGAGCGAGCTCAATCAAATTCTGAAACAGAAGGACGCCCAGCTATTGACGGCGAGTGCTCAGACAGCGGAAGTGCAGAAAAAATTGGAAGATACTCAGGCCAGTCTTGAATTGACGAAACAGGAGTTGGGGAAAATCAGCAGCGAGTTGGTGATTACTCGAACCGAATTGGATACGACGAAACAAAAACTTATTTCGTTGGAGTCCTTGCCGGCCGAACCTGTAGCTGAGGTTCCGGTTGCTGCTCCGGTTGAACTTCCGGCTGAAACTCCGGAAAAGACGGTTTAGCGCCGTTGGGTGGAGAGTCAGAACGATGGCGGAAGGCTCTATGCCGAGAGTTCGGGGCTTTGTAGTGTTCGGACAATCAGATGCAAGTTTTCGTATCATGTTCATGATGTCCCATGGAGATTTTGCGTGAAAAATTTTTTCATATCCATGATCTTGATGGCCTTGGCGATGCCGCTGTCGCCATTTGCGGACGCCGCATATCCGCCTTACGGAGGAGACGGTAGTTCGCAAAGCTCCTCGAATACTTCGGGCAGTACGGCCACGCAGTCCACCGGCGGTTATCAAGGAACGGCCTACGGTTCATCCGGGGCCGGCGGGGCAACGCAGTTTTACGGCGGGGACGGCAGCTATCAAGGCACGGCTTATTCGTCCGGCGGGACGACAAGATTTTACGGTCAAGACGGCAGTTATCAGGGCAATGCCTATTCGTCCGGCGGGACGACACAGTTTTACGGTAAAGACGGTAGCAATCAGGGCAATGCTTATACGTCCGGCGGAACCACGCAAATTTACGGTCAAGACGGTAGCTATCAAGGCAATGCCTATTCCGCCGGCGGGACCACGCAGTTTTACGGCGGTAACGGAAGTCCTCCTGGCAAGCCCCATTCTTCCGGGACGATGGGACAAGTTTACGGCGGTAGCGGCGGTTATCAAGGCCCCGCTTATTCGTCGGGGGGCACTTCGCAATTTTATGGCGGTGGCGGTCAAGACAGGACTTCATCCCAGAACTAATGTGACCATCCGTATTATTTCTTCTTTTGAATCATCGAAGATAAAATGCCGGGCGTGGATAATCTGAACATCGCCGCGTCGGAGTCTCCGGGGAAAAGAATCCATGAGCAACCGAATCGTGTTGATCGGCCATTGTTTTGGCAAAGTGCCCAACTGGTTCGACATTTGTTTGAAGACTTGCGAATGGAACCGGAATGTCGATTGGCTGTTCTTTACGGATTGTCTGCCTGAGCGCAAGACCGGAGAGAATATCCGGTTTGTCAAAATTTCAATCGCGGATTTAAAAGAGCTCATTAAAGCCAAAACCGGGACGGAGCCTCAGATACCGGACGGTTTCAAAGTGTGCGATTTCCGGCCTGCTTTCGGTCATGTCTTTGAGGCGTATCTGCAGGGGCGCGATTTTTGGGGGCATTGTGATTTCGATATTATTTGGGGCGATATCCGTCGATTTATTACCGATGAGATGCTGGACACCTTTGACGTTATTTCGAGTTATCCGCATACCGTGGTCGGGTCCTGCACGCTTTACCGGAATGTGCCTTTGATCAGCACGTTGTACCGGCAAAATCCTTATTATCGAGAGGCCTTTCAAGCGCCTTGGGGCTGCTGTTTCGATGAATTGGGGCAAACGATGCGCCATGGCTACGGGTTCGGAAAAACGGTGCGGGAGTTCGAGCGGGCAGGCAAGATCAAGGGTTTTTATCAGAGATTGGTGGGCACCGACAATTGTGACGATCGCGACGAAAAATGGATCCGTCAAATCGAAGAAACCTACGGCGAAAAAACTCAGCGGGATCCCGATTTTGTGTGGGGCCCTTGTGTTTGGCAAAACGGCAGGCTTTTTTTTGCGGGGAATCGTCGTGAAATCATGAGTTTCCACTTTAAAGAGTATTCGGTTCGTCACGAACTTTTTGCGCCATTGCCGCTCAGGTGGCGGGACGATATCGTGTCTTTCGAAGTGAATGAAAGCGGTTTTATCTTTCATCATTCGACATGGCCGGGCCAAGTGGCCGGTTTTTGGGAAAGGGGTGCTTCCTTGTTTGTCCGGTGGATGCGGCAATGGATTCATGCCCTTTGCGGGAGCAATCGGGGCAACGCTCAAAGGGGGCACCGATGACCGGCAAACTCAAGGTCCTTCTGCGCGGCTTGGTTCTGATCGGGATCGGCGGCCTCGCCTGGTATTTGAACCGCACGGGGCTGCTTGAAAAAACGCTGACGTGGATCGGCTCTTTCGGAAGTTTGGGTGCGGTGATTTTTGTTTTGGTCTACGCACTGACTTGCGTTTTTTTTATTCCATCGATCGTCTTTACGTTTTCAAGCGGCGTGCTTTTCGGTTTTTGGAAGGGTGTTTTGCTCAGTTTGTGCGGAGTCGGGCTGGGCTCTGTGGGCGCTTTTTTGATCGGTCGTTACCTCTTGCGCGGGGTCGTGGAAAAAAGACTCGGCGCCAGGCCGGAGTTTGTGAAACTCGAACGGGCCGCACAGAAGGACGGCTGGAAAATCGTTGCGCTGGCCAGGCTCTCGCCGGTTTTCCCTTTTTTAGTCGGAAATTACGCTTTCGGAAGCACAAGTATTCCGGCCTTGCACTATTGCGGGGCCTCGGTCTTGGGAACGATCCCGTCGGCTTCTGTTTATACCTATCTGGGGACCTTATTCGAAAGCATCTCCGACTTGGGGGTGCGCGCTCATCAACGTTCCTGGCAAGAGTGGCTTTTCCTGATCGCGGGGTTGCTTGCGACGGTGTGGCTTTCCTATTATTTGAAACGTTTTGCACAAAATGTGTTGTCCGAAAAAATTAAGTAAAAAAAGGATTGATCAGAATTTGACCGGTCATCCCATGAACAGCAAGGATGAGGTTTGGGCGGCTTATGAATTCAATTCCGAAACGGCGAGCGGATCCGGGAGGGGTTTGTGATTTCCATCGCTTATGCCATTTTGATTTTGTCGAGCATTGCCGGGATTTTAGCGACTTTGTTTGCCGGCGGCGGCACGCTCATGATTTTGGCCGGGGCCTTGATTTTTGCGCTCATGACCCAATTTGCGGCCGTGAATCTGAGCACTCTGATTATTCTATTCGCTCTGTACGTCGCCGTGGAGGTTTTGGAATATCTGGCGGTTGTTATCGGGGTCAAAAAACTCGGGGCATCGAACACCGCGGTTTGGGGTGCCCTCCTGGGCGGGATCTTGGGCGCGAT
>JAQTOZ010000124.1 GCA_028713205.1 Candidatus Omnitrophota bacterium | reverse complement strand
TCGTAAATCGGGACCTTGCCTTTTCTGAGCATGGCGACCTTTTGCAAGTCATTGTCCACACAAATCACATCATTTCCAAGATGCGCGAAACAAACACCGGTCACAAGACCGACATAGCCGGAACCAATGATACCAATCTTCACGTGAACTTCTCCTCCAGGATTAAGATAAGTTGCGAAACGGAATTCCGGGCCGGATTACTTCGCGGTCGGCATCGACTGCGACATGTAATCGGCGTCGAAAAATTCCGATTGGACAAAATACTGATTCGCCCCCGCCACGGTTTCGCCGATCCGGGGCGGCGCAAAACTGGCACGCCCCCGTCCCGCGCGGAGACCGAACGTAGGAAAATTCTTCATCCAAAAATTGAAATAGAGTTCTTTCCCGTTATTGCGTATCGAAGAATTGCGAACGTTATAACCAAAATCCAAGATAAAATCGTGCAAATCCCGCTGGGCGCCGATCTGCCACTCCTCGAGCTCGCTCCCTTGGGCATCCCAGCGGACATACCCGTGCACCTCCCACAAAGGATTCAGCGTTTTGGCCACCTCAAAAATATACTGATGAGCCGAATCGATTTCATTGAGCGTGGTGAAAACCTGCGGATCCTGCGACAGGCGTTGTCCGAAAAGAAACCGGAAATTTTGCGGCAGCCAAATGATGATGTCCTGGTTAAAGGTCAAAAACTCGTTTTTCTTCATGTCGTACCGGCCGGTCAGCTGATACTGCAACCATTCGTAGGGACGCAAAACCAGTTCCGGTCTAAAAGACGTAAAGGCATGATCGGAATCCTGATTGGGGATGTTCGGATGGGTTTCATAACTCATGAAGGTGTTCAAACTGACGATATCCACGCGCCGCATCTTGCCGCGGATCATCCGCTTCGTCTGAATCCTGTTCTCCAAGCCCAAGGTCACCACGTCATTGCTGTTGATCAAATCGACATTATCAAAATAGCTCAAGTCTTCGCTTCTCACCGTATTCGGATGTACGGAATCCAAACGGACGCTGGGCTCGAGCACATGGCGCAAATTGTTGATTTCAAACCCGGCCTTGTCGAAATTGGTATGAATCGTCTTGTAATACTGCGTCCGCAAATCGGCACCGTAGGCCAGCGCCGTCCGGAACCGCGGAGTAGATTCCATCATTTCGCGGCTGTAATCCGTTCCGCGGACCCCGCCGTAGGGTGTCAGCGTGATTTGTTCCCAGCGAATGGGCGCCGACCATTCATGGTAGGAGTCCGTACGCAAAGCAGCTTCTTCATAATCGATGTAACCGATGGTCTTGTTGAGATTGGCAAAACTTGTCTGGCTTTCGTAATACAACCACGGCTTCACAAAAGGCTGGTTCTTCCAGTCGAAACGGACTTCGGGCAACCGCTCGATGACCGACTCAAAATCGTTCATTTTCTTCTCGGCATGCATCATGATCCCGTAACGGCCCGAATTTTTCGTCAAATTGACAAAGGAGTGTTGCTCCATATCGGAGCGGAATTCTTTTTCAAAAAAGTCCTGCAGGAAATATTCATCGGTCACATGGTGATATCGCGTAATCAACTGGGAATAAGGGTCCAGATTCGTGCGGTGCCGCCAGGTGACCCGGTCCCGGTTTCGGTCCTGACGGTCGCTGTAGGGATTTTCATCCAAGGGATTGGGGGCACGCCGATCCTGGCTCCAATAGCCGATCAAATCACCCTTGGCGGCCCAATCATAATCATACTCCAGCCTCGCCCCGCCGCCGAAGCCGCGTTTCGAACGCCAGTCCGCCAATAATTTTCCGTACAGATGTTTGCTGATCACAATGCCTTTGGCCGTGTAAATAAAAGCCCCCATGTCGGAATTGTAGCCCGTGGACACTTGAAGGGGGATTTCCCAGTCCATAGGAATTTCGAGATAAGGCCACCAGAAAATCGTCGCACCCAAGGCTACGATCCGAACATTCCAGGCCAGGATCTTTTCGCCCGTGTAAATCGTCGCCTTGGAAGCCAGGAGTTCATAATGCGGCTCGTCCAAATCGCAAGTCGTGAGACGCGCGTTTTTGACAACCAGCACACCTTGGCGGACCTGGCGGATTTCTTTCCCCCGCCCGTACCAAGGGAATGTGGTCAAACGCCCGTTGGGGAAATTTCCCGTCTGTTGGTCAAAGTTATAATAGACTTCTTCGCCTTCCGCCGTGAGTTGCTCGTTGGTAAAAATAAGCACATGTCCCTTGGCATAAGAATTTTTGGTCTCTTGCTCCACTTCCGCATAATCCGAGGTGATCTTGGTTTTCTGATAACTGATCACCACGTTCCCGTGCGCAATCATCTTCTTGGTATCTTTCTGATATTCCAAATTATCCGCAACGACCTCGATTTTGGCCGCTTTGCTGAAGATGTCCGTCATCGGGAAATCACGCGAGGACTGTTTTTTCTTCACGGTCTCGGGCGGATTTTCAGCGGGCGCATCGGCGGCAAAAGCGGCGGCGGAAAAAAGAAAAACAGAAATCAACAGCAGGGATAAACCCGCTCGGAGAGAAGACTTGCTCAACATTCTTTTCATAGATCCTGATACCGATAAATGCGATTGCGGCCTTCCTCTTTGGCACGATACAAGGCCCGGTCCGCAAAACGGATCAAATCGAACCCGAGGTCGGCATAATAGTTTTCCCGCTTCTCTGCGGGGATATCATTTGGATAATGGGATATTCCCAAACTGACGGTCACTTGCGCCATCACATCGTACACTTTGAAACAATGCCGCGCGATCCCCGAACGGATACGTTCGGCAACTTCATTGGCGCCTTCCACGCTCGTTTCCGGCAGTACGGCGATAAATTCTTCGCCGCCGTAACGCGCTACGATATCTACCTTTCGGAGATTTTTACGGAGCAAAAGAGCCACTTCTTTCAAAGTTGCGTCGCCCACCAAATGTCCGAATTCGTCATTATATCTTTTGAAGTGATCGATGTCTAACATTAAAACAGCCAACGGGTGCCGGAATTTGATACTGCGGCGCAACTCTTCACTAAACCGTTCCAGGAAGTGCCGCCGCACGTAAAGTCCCGTAAGTCCGTCAATGATGGAAAGTTCCCGGACGGTTTCATAGAGGCGAATTTTTTTGACCTGCAAGACCAGATGGGCCGCCAAAACTTCGTACCGGACCAGATCTTCCGGCTGACCGCCCTGGATCACGACAAGCGCCACGGCCTCGCCTTCGATCACCAACGGAAAAATCCATTGTTCTTCCGTTCCGGGACCGGTCCCTTTGACCCCCGAGGCAATAGGGCTTTTCGTCACTTCCTTGTGTTTCTGAGCTTTCGAAAACGCCTCGATTTCCTCATCGGTAAAATCCGGAGGACATTCCTTGGCTTCTTCCGCCGTGATTTCGAAATTCCGCTCGAAAGTAATTTCATGGTCCCCCTTGCCGAGCAAAATAAACCGCATCCTCCTGAAAGGGAGCTCCGGCATCACCACTTCATGCAAAAGACGCGTCATGGATTCGTAACTCAAACATTCGCTGAAGTTTCTCGCGATCTCAAAAAGCTCCATCAGGCTGGAGACCTGTTTCTCCAAACGGTGCAAACTTTCGAGACGCGTGTAATGTTTTTGCTTTAACCCCTCCAAATCCTCCTGCGCCCGATGGCTGCGTGCCATTTCCTCCCGGAGCCGTTTCACCCAAAGTTCCCGGTATCCCACCAAGACGCCGAGGACCAGGGTACAGCAACCGCCGAACAGGAGAACGGCTACCGAAGGCATTTTCCAAATCCCCAAGCCGAAGAGACCGAGGGTCACCGCCACGGTCCCCCATAGGAGAACGCGTTGCTTCGCGGAATAAAAGTAGAATACGGGTAAAAGCAAAAGCGGGAAAAGGACATAATAAGCAAGCGTCAGGTGGCTGCTTTGATAAAAGACCAGGACCGCGGTCGCGAGGAAAACCAGGAGGATCACGATTTGCTTAAGCATATGCGATTCCTCCCTTCCCGCTTGGCCTGGTAAAGGGCATGGTCCGATTTGCGCACAAGCGTCTCGATGTCCAGCGTATCGAGGGGCAAATTGGCGACACCGACCGAAACCGTCATGCTGATTTTTTCACGGCGGACCGCGAAGACGTTGTTTTCCACATTTTGCCGGATTCTCTCGGCAATCACGGCCGCATCCTCTTTCGAAGTCTCGGTCAGCAAAATGGCAAATTCCTCACCGCCGTAGCGTGAAACCAGGGCGCCTTCGGTACTGCTCTTTAAAATTTCCGCGACGCGGACAAGCATGAGATCCCCTGCCTGATGTCCGTGACGGTCATTGCACTCCTTAAAATAATCCAGGTCACACATCAAAAGCGACAGAGGACGCTGGGTCAAAAGAAAACGGCGGTGCTCCTGTTTCAAGCGGTCAAAAAAGTAACGCCGCACATACAGACCGGTCAACGAATCCCGGATGGCCAATTCCTCGGTCTTTTCAAACAGCATGGCATTGGACAAAGCGGATGATCCCAACGTGCCGAGGGCATCGAGCAAGCGCAGATCTTCATTGCTGAATATTTCGCGCTGCGCGGCATTGATCCGCAAAGTCCCGACGACGCGGCCTTCATTGAGCAACGGGACCACAACCAAACTGCGCAGGAATTCATTGCGCGCCGTTTGTTTGATATCAAAACGGAAATCCTGATGGGCATCGTTGACGATCAGCCGTTTGCGGTTCCGGATCACCCAAAAATCAAACAAGTCCCCCTGTTTGCTTTTGACCTCGGCACTGCCTTCACGGCCCTTGGACGCCACGACGGAAAAACTGTGCCCATCGGTATCCGCAATCGCCATCAAAACGATATCGCCGCGCGGAATGAATTCGAGGCAACGCTCCACGACCATGGTGGAGACTTGGTGGACCGACAGCGAAGTCACCAGTTCCTCGGCCAATTTTCTCAAATGGTAGTAGGTGGAGTATTTCTCAAAATAAATGCTGATCCCTTCGCCTTTGGCTTTATAGGAAATCTCCAGGTCGTTTTTTTCGTTTTGATACTTTTCGCGTTCGACATCGAAATCGGCGATTCGATTTTCGAAAAACTCGTCCAGCCGGAAGAGGACCAGGCAAAGGATGCCGTATTCAATCAGGAACCATGCGAAGACGGAGGCCTTCGACAGGGTTGCGGCAAAAATCACCATCACCGCCGCAAAAAGGCTGAACACCACTCCGCCCACGAGGGAAAAACTCAGCCAACCGCCAAAGATCACCAGGAAAAAACCGGTCAGCGCAATGGCCACATGACCCAGATAGACTTCGGGAATGACCGTATTGGGGAGTAAAGAAAGCGAATGGATCACTTGATAGAAAAGGAAAAAAGCAAAGAGAAGCGAACAAACGAAGATGATCTGCTTTTGGGCTCGCGTCAACCGCATCATGTCACATTCACGCGTCCATTCTGAACCTTCGACGACCCGTCTTTCATCCTTTCATCTCCACAGTTTTATGACAAAGGCCCCACCGGGCAGGCCATCCGCCTTCCAACTAAAAGATGACGTTCTGAGTTTCGGGATCAAAGAAGTGCGCCTTGCTCATATCAAAAACCACTTGGAGATCCTGGTTTACGGTTGCCGTATCTTGATTGGACACCCGCGCCACAAACGCATTGCTCCCTGCGTTCATGTAGAGATAGATTTCCGACCCCATCGGTTCGACCACATCCACCGTGGCCGTGACCGTAAATTCCGGCCGCGCGTCCTGTGCGAAAATCTTGTCGTAAATATCTTCTGGGCGGATGCCAAAAACAACATCCTTCCCGCGATAAGGCGTGATCTTCGCATAATGCTGCGGCAGGAGCCGCACCTTGATCGCGCGGTCGACAAAAAAATAATCGCCGCTTTGAGAAACGACCTTCCCTTTGAGGAAATTCATGGGCGGAGACCCGATAAAACCCGCCACAAACTGGTTCTTGGGACTTTCATAAAGCGTTACGGGATCCGCGATCTGCTGGATCGAACCGCTTTTCATCACCACAATCCGGTCCCCGAGGGTCAACGCCTCGATTTGATCATGCGTCACGTAAATCATCGTGCACTGCAAACGGTTATGCAGTTTCTGGAGTTCCATTCGCATCTGGACGCGCAATTTGGCGTCCAGGTTGCTCAACGGTTCGTCAAAGAGAAAAACTTTGGGTTTGCGCACAATCGCGCGTCCGACGGCCACACGCTGTCTTTCACCGCCGGACAGTTCCTTGGGCCTGCGCTTCAGCATCGGGCACAATCCCAAAATCTCGGCCGCTTCCTGGACGCGTCTCTCGATCTCCCGTTGCGGATAGCGTCTGAGTTTCAATCCAAACGCGAGGTTTTCATAAACCGTCATGTGCGGATAAAGGGCGTAATTTTGAAAGACCATGGCGATATCGCGATTTTTGGCGGGGACATCATTGACGATCTGGTGGTCGATCAGGATCTCCCCCGAGGAGGCCTCTTCCAACCCCGCGATCATGCGAAGCGTGGTCGATTTCCCGCATCCCGAAGGCCCGACGAGCACCATAAACTCTTTGTCGTCGACTTCCAAGCTGACTTTATTGACCGCACGGACCTTGTCACTGTAGAACTTCGAAACGTCCTTCAAAACGACCGTCGCCATGCGTTTCTCCTCAGCCCCGAAAATATTCCAGAAGCATCGTCAGAGTCGATTTAAGGGTAAATCGATCCACGACCATATCAATCAGTCCGTGCTCGATGAGAAATTCGGAAGTCTGAAAATTTGCCGGCAACTTTTGACGGATCGTTTGCTCGATGACGCGCGGTCCCGCGAAACCGATGAGGGCCCCCGGTTCCGCAATGATCACATCCCCGAGGGAAGAAAAGCTTGCCATCACACCGCCCATGGTCGGATTGGTCAGCACCGAAATAAAAGGGCGTGCGATTTTTTTGTACCTCGCCAGCGCCGTCGATGTTTTGGCCATCTGCATCAAACTCAAGGCCCCCTCATACATGCGCGCGCCGCCGCCCGATCCCGCCACGATAATCAAAGGCAGTTTATTTTCAAGCGCATGTTCGATGAGGCGCGTAATCTTTTCTCCGACGACCGATCCCATGGAGCCCATGATAAAACGCGAATCCGTCACCCCGAAAGCGACATCATGACCGTTGATCTTTCCCTGCCCCGTCACGCAGGCTTCGATCAATCCGGTTTTCTTTTTGTCCTGCTTGAGTTTTTCCAGGTAAGACTTGACGCCCTCAAAACCAAGGGGGTCCAGACTCTTCAAGCCGGCATCCATTTCGGTAAAAGACTTCTCGTCCAACAGCTGGTGGATGCGATCATTCGCTCCCACGATGAAGTGAAAATGGCATTTGGAACACACCGAAAAATTATCTTTGAGGGCCTTGCTAAATAAAACGTGCTGGCAACTCGGGCACTTGGTCCACAATCCGGCGGGAACACTTTTTTTTCGCAAGCCCCGCGCCATCACGGGTGCGGGGGTAATATCGATGGCCTCGTTTTTTCCTTTTTCAGTCAAGATACGGATCTCCTCGGGTTACTGCCCCGTAAGTATAAAAAAAACCACTAAGCGTGGTTTTCTCCGGACTTAGATTGACAGGGCTTACCTTTGCAAATGTACAATGCCGTGGTATTTTATGGGACAAGGTCTGCGATGTCAATCTCTTTCTAACTTATTTGTTATCATAACTTTACAACAAGTTAGAATCATGCTATTGTTTTAATATCATGGATCAGAGGCTTTCACAACATCAAGCACAGAGACAAATCCTCTCACCCCAGATCCGGCAGTATTTGAAACTGCTTCAAATGCCGCTTGTGGAACTATCCCAGGCGATCGAAGCGGAAATGGCTGAAAACCCGGTTTTGGAGGAATCTGCCGCCAGCCGGCAGGACGACCCCCTGCCGGAGGCCGAACAAGCCGAAGAAACGCCCGTCCGCGAGAAGAGCACCGAAGAATTACAGTTGGGAGAGTCCTTCGAACATTTCGAAAAAATCGAACAAGAACTAGGCGACGAGTATGAGGAAAGTCCGGTAACCCATCGCGACATCGGAGACGTCAAAAGACGTCATGATTATCAGGAAACGCTGATCACGAAACCCGAAGGTCTTTCGGATTTTCTGATGTGGCAGATCCGCTTCCTCAGTCTTTCCGAAACCGAAAGAAAAATCGCCGAGGAGATCATCGGAAATATCGACGAGGAAGGCTACTTAAAGGCAACCCTCGAGGAAATTTCCGCTGCCTGCCGGGTGGACACGCCCGAAGTCGCGAAGGTCCTTGAGCAAATCCAAACACTGGACCCGCCGGGAATCGGGGCACTCAATTTACAGGAAGCCCTTCTGATTCAGTTGGAGCGAAAAAGACCGGACTCCGCGTTGGCCCTCGAAATCGTATCCCAACACCTGCCTCTCCTTGAAAAAAGAGATTGGCAACAGCTCGCGCGGATTCTTTCCACCGATGTCGAAGAGGTCAAAGAAGCCGCCGAGATGATCGTACGCCTCGAACCAAAACCGGGACGGACTTTTTACATCGAGGAACCGATTGCGGTGACCCCGGACGGGACCATTTCCTTCGCGGACGGTGAAGATGAAGAGGATGGTAAAACAACGGAAGATAAAAACACCAAGTTCAAAATAGAAATCCACGATGAATCGATCCCCACGTTGAGGATCAATCCCTATTACCGGAAGCTTTTACGCAACAAGAACACGGATGAAAAAACCAAAGTGTTCCTCCGGGAAAAAATCCAGCGCGCCATGGGATTCGTCCACGCCCTGAAGCTGCGCAAATCGACCTTGCACGAAATCACGGAAGAAATCGTCAAAGTCCAGCCGGGCTTTTTTGAACACGGCTTTTCCCATTTGGTGCCCCTGCGCCTCAAGGACATCGCCCAAAAAATCGGCATTCACGAATCGACCGTGAGCCGGGCCATTCAAGGCAAGTACATTTCCACGCCCCAGGGAACGATCCCGTATAAAAGTTTCTTCTCGACAAAAATGGAAACGACAAGCGGCGAAGTGGAATCCCAAAAAAGCATCATGGAAAAAATCCGCAAGATGATCGACGAAGAGGACCCGCAAAAACCTTTGAGCGACCAGATCATCGTCAAACGTCTGCAAGCCGAAGGGCTCGTCATTGCCCGCCGCACCGTCGCAAAATACCGCGACCTTCTCAAGGTCCTTCCGTCACACCTGCGCCGCAAGCGGTAAACAGGCCCGGCAGATTGTTAGACGGAGTCAGCGGGAGGGACAAACCGAAAAGATGGAGCTGGTGGTCAGGATCGAACTGACGACCTGCTGTTTACGAAACAGCTGCTCTACCAGCTGAGCTACACCAGCATCCAAAAAGAGATCCGGCCGGTAATCAGGCCGCACAATTATATCGACTTCCTAAAAATTTGCAAAAGATATAAGGCTACGGTTCGGATCGCGCAATGAATAGGAGAAAACATTCATTTTTTACTGTCATCCTGAGCCCCGCAGAGGGCGAAGGATCTCAGAATGGTCGCCCCCCGGGCAGAGCCCGGGGTTCCTTCACAGGTCAAGCGTTGCTTGACCTGAATCCAGTTTCTCCTGATATTTAATGTAATTTCTTATCACGTGCTCGTCGATGCCTACCGTCGATAC
>JAQTOZ010000123.1 GCA_028713205.1 Candidatus Omnitrophota bacterium | reverse complement strand
GAGCTTGATCTTGGGAATTTTGACATTGTCGTTTTACCCGATCATTCTCAATTACTTTACTCACGGAGCTTCGATTTCCGGTTATATCGCCCGTCAAGCCCCCTATCTGGCATCCTATCTAAAATTCGTTTTCTTCCCGCAAAACATCCATTTTTATTATTCGTTCCCGCCGCTCCGGCAGGTCTTCGGAAGCTCCTTCGAATTTCAGACTTTTGCATTCATCGGTTGTTTTGAACTTCTAGCCATGATTTACGCCCTGTCCCGAAGAAAAAAAGCCGGTTTTTGGATCTTATGGTTTTTTATTTTCATCGCACCGGTCATCGCGCTTCCCATTCCGCTCGCGACACAGCATCTTTATCTTGCGATGATCGGACAAATCGGATTGGTCCTCTGTCTCCTGGAACCTCTCAAACGTTTGGGCTTCATCATGCTGCTCGGACTGGCAATGATCTTGAGTCCTCTGGCCTATACCCGCTTGAGCCTATGGGAAAATGCGGAAACTTTATGGAAGGATCTTCTGCCGGTACAGAGCCTCGACCAGAAACAACTTTGGTGGCTGGCGGGTCATGACCCGAACCGTATCCCGCTTCGGAAAACCATGAAAAAGGCCCTCACCAACCTGGCTTATTATTATGAAAACAACGGTCAATCCGACAAGGCCGCCATGCTCTACGATACGCTGACCAAATTCATGCCGAAGTTTCGTGAGGCCTATATCAACCTTGCGACGATCTATTTGTCATCGTCCGATCCGGACGGCATTCGGAAAGCCGAGGAAGTCGTCGCACGGTTCCATGCAAAAAATCCGGGGGCGACGCCTCTTTATTCCATCCTGGCTTCCATCGCTCACCGCAACGATGAGGTCGACAACGAAATCAAATATCTGCAACAAGCGCTCGACGCGGGGGAAAAGAATGCCGGAGTTTACTTCAACTTGGGACTGACGCACGCCCGGAAACGCGATTTCGAAAAGGCCGTCACCTATTTCAAGCAAGGCATGGCCATGGATGAACACTTACCCGAAATCCGCTTTTATCTTGGTTTGACCCTGATGCGAACCGAGAAATGGCAGGAGGCACTGCAAATATTCAAAACCATGCTGCAGGAAAAGATGGAAGTTGAAGGAATCTATTTTCAAATGGGCTATGCCTATTTAAAACTCGATCATCAACCCCAGGCACGTAAAATGTATCTTCTCAGCATCGCGAAGCAACCGCAAATTTCGCAAGCTTATTACCATTTAGGACTGATGGCCATGCAAGACGGACAACTGCATCAAGCCAAGGGCTACCTTGAGCAAGCGGTCGAGCAACAACCCGATTCCCCGATCTACCGCATACAACTTTCTAAGATCACCGAAACCCTCGCCGAACAAAGCCGCAGCACCACTCAGGCCTCCAGATAATTCTCGTCCGTATTCACCTGCCAAAGGTCCAAAGGCCCGTCACCCAAATAGTTTTTGGCGGCGTAAATCCCCGTCAGGAGCGCGTGATCGGAATTGTCATAGCGAAACAATCCGGCTCGCCCCATGGTTTGCAAATTCGAAAACATTTTTAGATAGTCCTTCAATACCTGAATGTTCTCCTGGTAATCCAAAGAATAGACGGGATAAACATCGGATTGCCGGACGACAAATCCGTCAATGAGATGACTGCGGGATACAATCCCGATCTTTTCTAATTCCGAAATAGCCCGATGGATCAGATCGATATCATTCATGCCCCAGAGTTCGTCGTCCACATCACAAAAATACTCGAGTCCCAGCGACGTCTTGCGCAGGTCCATGACCATCGAGGGACTCCAGTTTTTATAATTTTGGATTCTTCCCAATTTAACTTCGGGAGAATGGACATAAATCCATTGATCGGGGAAAACTTGCTCTTTGTCCAAAATGACATTCACGATCATAAAATTCCGGAAATGCATTTTTTTTGCGGCGGCGATGACATGCGCAGGCGGCGCAGGGCATAACCTTTGAACAAGGACAGGCAGCGGCAAGCTTGAAAACAAATAATCGAGCCCGGCAATCTCCGGTCGGCCGTTGCCGCATTTTTCCACCTCGACCGAAACAATCTTATCGTTTTGATGGTGGATCTTGACGGCTTCATGGCCAAATAAAAACTGGCCCCCCTTCGCTTCGATCACAGCCTGCATGCGGTGATAGAACTCACCCGGCCCTTTCCGGGGATAGAGGAAGTTATCGGCAAGAGTCTTGGGCCTGTTGCCTTTCATCCCCATCACGGCATTTTGGATCGCCACCTTCAAAGACAATCCGCGGATTCTTTGTTTGGCCCAATTGGCGGAAATATCCCTGCACGGCACGGCCCACACTTTTTCGGTATAGGTTTTGAAGAAAATTTCGTAGAGACGTTTTCCGAAATGATTGGTGATCCAACCTTCGAAAGTCAACTCATCACCCGGCTTAAACAGTTTGCACCAAAAATAGCTCGCGACACACAAAAGACCTTCGATGAGACCGAAATTCCAGAAGGTATTAAAGAAACTTAACGGATAGTTATAGAATTTCTTCTTGTAATAAATGCGCGAGAGGCGGCTGACTCTCAACATGTCGGAGCCCATCACCTTGGACCATAAGCGGTTCACTTCCTTCGACTTTGTCAAGAAGCGATGCCCGCCAATATCGAAAAGATAGCCGTGATAATCAAGCGTCCGGCAAAGCCCTCCGACTTCCCGTTCTTTTTCAATCAGCCGGGGGGCATACCCCGATTCCGCCAGTGTATAGGCGCACCCGATCCCTGCCGGTCCTGCCCCAAGAATCAAAAGCTTGTCATGTTGCCTGGCTGTCATGTTTTGTCTCGATAAAGCGCACCGCGGGTCGTCTTCGAACCGATGGGTGCATAGATCAGGGAGCAAACCCCTGTGATCACGCCTACCATCATAACCAAATGGTCCATAAATGTAACAAATAATCCCGCGACGGCAAATGTCACTCCCCTTTCTACCCGAAGGTAACGAAGGAAGTCACGATTAAGCATCACCCAAATGAACGCTAAAAAACCGGTGAGTCCCGGCACACAAACAGGGTAAATCGCCGTTGACACCAGCCCCAAGAATATCAAAACCGCTAAAATCATACTGACAATCTGCCCCATCGAGGCGTGCGCGAATCCCCTCTTGGACTGTCCCATTTTTTTCCATCCCTGATATTTCACAAAGATCCTCGCCCAATCATGAGGGATCCGGAAATCATTGATCAGCCAGGATCCGAAATCAAAACGCTTCAGATGGATAACCTCCAGCTCTTTCAGCATGCCGATACGCTTGCCACGGGAGACCAGCATTTGCCCCAGTTCCGTATCGTCCGCCACGCGGACCGAGACCCCGCTGAAATCGATCGCATCCCGTCGAATGGCAAAAATAGACCCGTAAAGAAAGGAGACTTGGTCAGGCAACCTTCGAAAGCAATAATGCATATACAAGTTTTTATATTGGCTGAAATAGTCGGAGTGCGGATGCTCCTTGGAAAGCAGGCCGGTCACGGCATTGATCTCCGGATGGGCCTTAAAATAATCGCGGATCAATCTCAAGCTATCGTGCCGGATCAAGACATCCGCATCCACGTTCACGACAAGAGCACCTTCGGCATGACGCATCCCGGTCATACGTGCTTCAAAACGCCCAATGTTGCGGGGATGCCGGACGATCGTATCCGCATATTTCCCGGCCCTTTGACAGGTGTTGTCATGCGACCCGTCATCGACCACAATCAGTTCATAGACAACGCTCTTCGATTGGAGAATGGCCTCAAGACATGCCATGATCGTCTTTTCACAGTTAAACGCCGCGACGATCACGGAGAGCTCAGGTTTCATGTTGCACGCCGGAAGGGCATCCATACACAAAGCATCCCCTTCAAGACCCCGAACCGATAGGCCACATCGCTCAAAGCCATCAACAAAAGCACGGGGATCATGTGCGGAATCGACGTGCGAATCTCTTCAACACAGGAACAGATAATCTGCCAATTGTCCTTCCATTTCAGTTTGCGGTAATTGAACAGACGCCGGACCCGTTCGTTCGATTCTCCGTAGAGGCCCATTTTGCACAACCATTTCGTGACGGTGGTGATTTCCAAATGCGTAATTTGAACTTCCGGAAGATACGAAATCGCTATCGCGGGATCGTGCGCAATGCAACGCTGAACAAACTCGGTATCCGCCGCCCGTTTCCATTCGCGGAACATACCGACGCGATCAAAGACTTCCCGCTGGACAGCCATATTGTTGGTAAATCCGAAAAAGTATGGACGCAATTTGAGGCCGACGACATAGGACACTTTGGCATTCTCATAATGCTGAAAAATGCGCAGCCAATTCGATACATGCGGCGGGAACAAGCGCTTGCCTAAAACAAGCGCGGACCTCGTCCTTTGCATGCCGTCCTCAATCCGGGACAGCCAGTCTTTCGCAACGACACAATCGGCATCCGTAAAAGCAACGATCTCGCCCCGGGCCACGCGCAACCCGCAATTGCGCGCCGCATAGGATCCCGGCTTTTTTTCGTGAAGCAACTGGAGATCGGGATATTGCCGGACAATATCGCAGGAACGGTCTGACGATCCGTTATTGACAAAAATGATTTCGAACCGATGTCGGTCCAATGTTTGCGTCCGGAGGGATTGAATGCAGGCCTCCAGATAATGCTCGGCATTATAAAACGGGACGATGACCGAAATGTACATAATCCCCGACCTCCATCAATCGGATTTGGTCTTATTTTCAACGGCCGCTTCGAGAATCCTGCGCAATTCCGGCATCGTTTGATGAAATGAAAACCGAGCGCAGATATGCCGGCGCGCGCACTGCCCGAAAGAGGCCGTCAGCTCGTTGCTTTTCAACAACCCCGCGATCGACTGCGCCATCGCATGGGTGTCTCCTTCGTCCACCAAGTATCCGGATTCGCCATGCAGCACGGCCTCCGGAATACCGCCGTGACGCGTGGAAACCACCGGCAAGCCCGTCGCAGCAGCCTCGAGAACGGCAACCGGCGTGCCTTCCGAATCACCGTCAGACGCCGTCATCGAATGTTGAACAAAAACACGCGAGTTCGCATACATCGAACGGATTTCATGCCTGGAGCATTTCCCTGGAAACCGGACCGAGCGCGAGATTCCCCACCCGGAAGCCATTCGCTCACAATCTTTTTTCATGACGCCTTCACCCACCATGGTCAATTTTGCGTCCGGACAAGAGGACAGGACCTCACGAAAAGCCCTTAAAGTCATCTGGGGGCCCTTCTTTTCGATAAACCTTCCGACAGTGATCACGTGAGGGCTGGTCCGGGGCACATCCGGCAAATGATAGAACTCCGTATCGACGCCGCAAGGATTATAGATGATTTTCTCAGAACTCGCACCCAATCGGATCAATTGCCGAAGCATGTCTCCGGAGACCACAATCATGGCGCTTACTTTTTCAAACATTCGGCGATAGACGGCGCCATATTCTTGAAGGATATCACGGCGATACGCATCGAAACCGTAAAAAGATACCACACAGGGAATCTTGTTGCGCCAGCACCGGTCATACACCGTCGCTCCCGTAGGGCCAAAATGCGCAAGGACAACATCCGGTTTTTGCGTCGCAAGATACGTCGCAAAACCCAGATCGATCATGGCGTTGCGGATAGAACAAGCCCTGTCGTGTCTCGCGGGGTCGATGGGACCGAAAGCCGGCGCGGTCCTCCCGGCAGGATAACGGGCCCAAGGCCAGGATAACGCACGGATCCTTTCCGGCAGACCCTCGATCTGAGCATCGATAAAGGTTTCCGTGTAAGATTTTTTAAATGGCCGCACCATGCAACAATTCATCTTTTCAATACCCCGAATCTTATCTTTAAATCACTTCCGGATAATCATCTAACTCCTCGGCCCGAACCCCAGGAAACTTCGAACACGGCGGATGCCGGTCGATCCCGGGAAAACCCGTTTCCGGTCCAGTCGATGAATCCCCTGGTGCCGGTCAATAAAGGCAATGTTGTAATCCCCGCCGTACCGATACAACAAATAAAAACAGAGTATCCGTTCGCAATATTCCCCCCATTCCCTTCCTTTTCGGCCGACCGGAATACCCAAGGAATACTCATCGAGTCCGACGGTCTTGTCAAGATACCGGACAAAAGAATCGATGAAACCGAAAAACAGGCGAAATTCATCGACCGGCATCACAAAGGCATTACAGTAGGGCACATATTTTGTCCTGGCCGTCCGGATCATCCCGGTTTTCTGCGCCTCGCTCAAATCGTATTCTTTTTTTAACCATTCAAAGATAAAATCCGTAAAACCCTTGCGGGATTTTCCGTTCAGTTTGTCCACACCATCCGAATGATCGATAAAACCGGCATAGGGATTGAACGCAATCAGCTTCGTCTTGACATCCCGGAAGCATTTTCCGACCCGCGCCTCTCCCAGGGCTTCGATGCGGACACAATTGAATTTTTGATTGTGCCGGTAAGTCGTAAATCCGACATACCTCAAGGAGTCCAGATGGTTCATCGCATAAAAGAATGCACGGGTCTCGGCCAGCTGATTCGTGGAATACGGGACCTGGTCCAAAACCTCCATCCCCGCAGGAACCTCCATGCCCGGTTTCAAACCCAAGGGCACCAAGTATTCGGAACGCATCAGCGATTGCTGGCTCGCTTGGTCATGAAACAGCTGATAGATCCTTAACGATTTTGACGACTCCATGCCAAGGCGCGGGGGCTGAGAACCTTCCCTTAAGGCAACGAGCGTTTGTTGCGCGAAGGCTTGGAGCGTCGTTTTTTGATACCCCTGCCGGATCTGTGCTTCTTTCCTTCTCACATATTCGGGATCCATCAAACACCGCACAACGCGGTCATAGCAGCCTTTGGCATCGGAAGGGTCATGATAGTCGATCAAATCACCGCCGATTTCAGGAATCGACGCGGACCGGGAAGCAATACAGAACTTCCCCAGGCTCAAGCTTTCCGCCACCGGCAATCCCCACCCCTCGTAAAGCGATGGGTAGACGGTAAAAAAACAATTTTGATAGAGCCGCACCAAGCTGCGATTGCCGATATTTTCCAGAATTTTAATTTTGCCTTTGATCAAAGGATCACGCTGAATATCCGCAAAGATATCTTCCGCCAGCCACCCCGGCGTTCCCGCCAATATCAAGTCGGGGACTTCCTCTTCACGAAAATTCCGGACAAGCATTCTCCACACCCGATGCAAAAGCGCATGATTCTTGCGAATCTCAAAGGTACTGACATAAAGCACATATTTTTTTGATTCGATAAAATCGGGCAAATGTTTTTCCGGAGTACGGTCCCACGCATCGATCTGGATCTCGTCCGACAATCTCACTTGCCGGATCTCGGGCACCCGCAGTCCCCGTGCCCGGGCATATTCCCGAATGTCCTTCTCCGTCGATTTCGAACAGGTCAACAACAGACTCGCATCGCGCAACATGTGATCGAGCCATTCCTGAAAAAGCTCACACCAGCCTTGCCCGGCAAACTCCGGATTTTTCATATAGAAAAGATCATAAATGAAGGGGATCATATGCCCCGGCCGTTGTCCCTCGGGCAACGCCATGAGCCACTTCCACTCTTCACGGTGCAAATGCCAGTTGGCCGGAAAAAAGATCGTGTCCTCGTGCGTAAATCTCACCGGTTTCAGGAACAAAACCAGTTTTTTTCTGAAATCATCGACAGTTTGTTTCAAGTCCGCCAACCACCACGGCAGAGTCTTGGTCATCGATTCCCGGGACCGCTTTTTTCCGCTGGCGCAAAAAGCCCGATGAATTCTTAGAATTTTAGCGCGGGATATCCGAATAAACTTATGATGTCGAGCATCGAAATAGCAAAAACGGACCCCCCGGTCGCCCGCAAACCCCAGGATAAAATCCAAAATGACGCGCGTGGTCCCCCCCCATGCGCACACTTTTTGTTGCATAAAAGTCACATCGACCCAAATCGTCATTTCAACTCCCGGAGTTCGTCCGTCATTTGATGCGATGCATCCTATGGCCAAGCGCGGTGCCGTTTATGAAAAAAGAAACCCGAGCCACCGCTACACTCTTTTCTCGAACGGCCAAGGGATACGGCAGCCCTTAAAACATTTTTTATGACAGCGAAGAAAGCAAACCGTATGCGATAAATTGTCAAAACCGTATACACGTGGATCCGCTGGACAAACGGCAACATCCTTCGATAGCGCTCAAGGATAGGCCGGTCGAACACTTGGGTGCCTGTCGTGATCATATTCCGGTAAGTTTTTGTTCCCTGAATGCAACGGAAATTCCCCCAGAGTTCATCCCGATACATCACGCGGGCATACCGCACCGCTCTCAAGATAAAATCGAGATCACCATTGCAAACGTTGTCCTCATCGTACCATCCCGCCTTTTCATGAAGCGATAAATGATAGAAATACGACGAAGGGTTCACGGGGTGCGGACAAATCTCATATCCCAGCAACAAGTCTTTGAATTTCAGCCGGTTCGGACGGCAAACACTGCGTATCCTGCCCTCATCGTTCCAGACATTGCAATTCCCGGCAAGGAACACGGGTTCCTCCAAAGGCTCAAAGATTTTCAGAATCCGGTTTAAAACACCCGGCTCATAAAAATCATCGACATTTAAAAATCCGACGATCGTCCCCTGCGCAAGCCGCAGACCTTTATTCATCGCATGATTCTGGCCTTTATCTTTTTCGGAGATCCAGCGGATGTGCGCATACCGTCCGGCGAATTGCTTAACAATGTCCACGGTGTGATCGGTCGAAGCGCCGTCCACCACAAGGTGCTCAAGCCCGTCACAACGCTGATCGATCACATTGCGTAAACAACCGGCCATAAACCTCTCGCCGTTCAGGACCGTCGTAATGATCGATAATTTGGGTCTTTCATTCATCGCAAAATTGTCACCCACTTGTTCTCAAGCGCGTTAGGATCGCAGCCACGGGGGGCTTACCGGGAGCATCGAGGAAGCCATCCGTCCCTGTTCGACCCATTGACGGACATACTGCATCTGTGCCATTTTATGGGCGATGCCATAAGTCCAATTCGCATGATGCATAACAATATTCGCCGGGATTTCCATCCGGTCACCGGGCTTCCAATGCTGATGGCTCATATTCCCGCCGCTGTAGAACCGCGCCGGAAGATAGGTCCATCGCACGCCAAAAGCATTGCCAAAAAAATCATAGCGTTCACACCGGTCATGCGACCGGGAACACCTTTCCAAAAAGCCCATCACTCTTTTCACACCGAAAGAAAGACAACCGGCCCGTTTCCATAAAATATCATTGAGAATGATTTGATCGTTGGTGGTCCTGTCCTCCGCAGCCTTCTGCCTGATTTTCTCCCACAATCTTAAAATTTTCCGGTTGCCGCGCGCCGCGAAAAAACCGGCGCAGACGAACCCCAGCGGGCTGTCCCGCTGAACCACCAGATCCTTGCCGCGCATCAGTTTGAAGATAATGTCCCGGGTCGGCCGGAAAAACTGAACATCGATATCCGAATAAATAAAAATCTCACCCCAGTTTTCACGGATGGCTCGGAGAATCAAATCCGTTTTGAGAATCATCGCGTCATTAAACTCTGCC
>JAQTOZ010000122.1 GCA_028713205.1 Candidatus Omnitrophota bacterium | reverse complement strand
CGGCATTGTTCCCATCGCCGGGTCCCATCAGTGCTACAAATGAGTGCATGCCATCAACCTGTCCCTCGACGATGGTGCCGCGCACGCCGATACTGCCTGCGGGTAAATCCACGCGCATGCGGTTCGGCTTTTTATGCGTGATTTGGCCGGTCACGAACCGGAAAGTGCCTTTGACGATCTTGGCTTTGATTTCACCGTCATGATTTGCGGGATCGTAAACGAATTGATCGATGGTCATCGCAGAATTGGGGCCGATGGTGAAGACCGTTTCATCGAGCAGCAGAATTTGCAGGCGCCCTTTATCATCGGTGCTGATTTGATCGCCGAGAAAGATATTTGCACCGCTTTCGATGACTTTACCGACAGAGCCTTCTCTTGAAAGTTGCACCGAGCCTTTAACTGCCGCAGCGACGCCGATTAAGTCCGCGGATTGAGCCTGTGTCGCCATAGGAGACGGTCCGCTCATCGGCATTTCGGCCAAAACAGAGGGTATGAACGCGGTGAGATAAAAACAAAGCCCAAGATGAAGAAAGGGCCGGATTTCCATGACTAAAAGTCAAAACGTTTGGTCCAGAGGATTTGGAATTTATGATCCGTATAGCTGTAATTGGTGATGTTCGCGAGTTCGCGGAAATATTCGTAATTTGCCGATAGCGTGATGTCCTGGAAAGGTCTCGGCAGGATTTTCCCGATCAAAAAAAAGGTCAGCGGCGCTCCGTAAGTTACCCGGTAGCTCAAGACCTGATCGCGGCGTATTCGTCCGACAACGTCATGATCCGCTTCTTTATAACGATCAAATTCTGCCGTGATGGTATTGATCAGAAACTGGCCTTTGCCGAGTAGCCATGTGTGGGAATTTTCCAATTTCAAATTGTGATAGGCATCGAATTTCTCTTTGGCACATTTGTTTTGGTACGTGATCGAGCTTGTCCAGCGCATGGTGGGTGTCAGGATGTAGGAGAAACCGCCGGTCTGATCGAACTGGGGGCCGGTGCGTTCGTAGGAGTCCGGGCTTTCGCTGACGCCGTTAAAATCCTGTCTTTCGATGCTCGTGATGATAAAAGGACGGAGTTTCTTACTCCAGTAAGTATTGTCGAAATAAAATCGGCCGCCTTGGCTTCGTAAGAATGTTTGGTCGGAGAGCTGAACATGATAGGCGTAAAACATCGGCGTGAAATTCAACCATTTGCTTTTATATGTTCCGCCCAGATCATACTGAAAGGATTGCGTGTCCAGGCTGTTCACCTGGGTTTGTTCCTGCAGGTAATAGCTGAAATCGGCAAAGACCTCATGCCCGGCTTGAAAGCCTAAATCGTGTGATGCGCCAAGATTGGTAATATTCAGGAAATGGGTATCCCGTCTCGCGCGGTTTTGGGCGGCGATAGGATAGGCCACATCGCGATAGAGTTGTGTTTTGGACGACGCGACGGCGTTGCGGTTTGAGTCGATGCCCCAGCCCAACGTTTCGCGTGCCGAAAAATGAGTCCGCCTTTTTTGACGCTTGATGGCCCTGAGATAGTTATCGACTTCCACACGCAAAGAATCGGGTAATTTGACTTCTTTCAATGAGTCGAAAGCGATGCGCGAATCTTCGAGTGCGCCCAAGCGGAAGAGGACAACGCCCTGCAAGGCCCGGACCTGATGGAGATTGGGATTGATCAGAAGAATGCGTTCCAAGGTGGCTGATGCGCCCAAGAGGTCGTTCCTCGCAATTTGGTCGCGTGCGTATGCGTAATTCATGGCGATATCATCCGGCTGTTTGAGGATGTCCTGGAAGGTCAGTTTTTTCATGCCTTCCAGCGCCGCTTTTTCCTTGGCTTTTTTGGCCGATTCCGCAACCTGTCTTTCTTCGCGCGCTTCCGTCTTCAGGTATTCGACGTCTCTTCGGGTTTCCTGGGCGATGGCAGGCAGAGAGGACAGTAACAAGAGTTGCAGGAGAACGCTGATTCCTCTCCCCAGTTTTTTATTCACAGCGGTTTTCCCTTCATTGGTGATATGGCTTTAGCTTAAAAACAATCGCGGTGACCCATGTCGGCCGGGAACCGCTTATAAGTCCAAATCATATCGATACATAGATGATCGGTGGATTTTAGGAATTATTAACCCTTTTTATTAGGTGCGGTTTGTGAGATCGAATGATTGCTAGGAGGCGCTATCCAGAGCTGAAAAACAAGCGGAGCTATGCGAACCAAACTTTTCAACGGCTGGGACAGCGGTCGCGGGCAAAGAGTTGAATGTTGGAGGGGGGCAGTTGCCCGCAATAGCGGTAATTTTTGAAGATGTATTGGTCCATCGGATTGTTCCAGTTATACCCGTATTTGGCAACCATACGATAGTCTACCAGAATAAATTCCGGTTTTACGGATTGAATCCGGCTCAGGGTGTCTTGCTGGCATGCCGGATCAAAGGTCCCTGCGTTGGTACATTTGAAAGGATTCGGTTTGCCCAATTCCGCATATAGACCGGGTAAAAAAGGTCCCGCATAAATATATTTTGCCTGACGAAGTTCCGGGAAAGCGAAGGGGCCCGTCTTTTTTTCAAGCATCGGCGGAGTCCATAAAATATTATTACCTGCGAGATGGGTTTTTGCCGTTGTCGTGATGAACAATAGGACCGGGAATAAACAAGACAGATAAATCCCGGCCCGGATTTTAGGGGGGGATTTTAAGAGTAAGCGGTCGGCCTGGGTTATCGCATAAATCAGAAACGGGAACGCATTGACGACCATATGGCCGAATGAAATCAGATTCAGATGGCTCAGGAATAGGGCGGCTTGAAACGCAAAAAGAGTCCAACCCCATTTTTCTTTTTTGCGAACGGCAACCAGGAGCAGTAAAAGCGTCGTCAGTATTTCCAGGGCCATCACATCCGGAACATGGAAAGTGCGGGACATGTACCCGATTTTGAGCGGCAGGACAAACCAGGCATCCCACAGTGTTCTCAACGGCCATGTCTTGAATAGCATCCACGCGGTTGTGATCCACCCCGCGAGATAAAAAGCGCCGTTTTTGATGCGATGGTTTTTGGGGGAGAACGCCAGGATGAGGGTGAAGGCCGCCAGCGATACGGCGGACCCTTTGGTTTGAATAAAGAAAAGTGTGATGGCGGCCGTGATCCCGGCAAAGAGGCTGTCGCGCCAGCAAGGGCGTCGCGTGTGCTTCTCGAGATAGTAAAGGAGCCAGATAGCCGAAATGCTGCTATACACATTATGATTCATCAAAGGACATTGAGAGCAGGCGATCATCCAAAGAAGCACGCCAAGAAATGCCATGGGTGTTCGACAGGACAGGTTTTTTAAGAGACGCATGAGGCCGAGCGCGGATAAAAGCCACAGCAAGATAGAAGCCAGTTTTGCGACAAGATAGGTCGGCTGTCCGGTGAGTTTCCAGCCGATGAGGACGTAATAAGCCGCGCCCGGTGCCGTAAAATCCAAAAAATCGACATACATTTTTTGGCCGTGCCAGAGATTCCAAGCGGCGTTTAAAACGGCGCCTTCATCGGAATTCAAGGGATGATCGCAAAAAAAGAGAAAGGCCGTACCCAGAAGAATGGCGGTCATCGCGGCGGAAATCAAGGTGCGCTGTAAAAAGTTCTTTAACTGCATCCGAATTTCCATATATTACTACCTTTGATTTGTTGAAAAAGGATTTCGGTAACGGCAACATCATAACCTAAAAGATCGGAAACGATATGGATAATTTGCTCCCGGGATTTAATCCGAAAGTGATTGCGGCTGTTTTGATGGTTCTTTGCGTTGTGCTCGAACTGCGCAAAGGCTATTTCAACCGTTTGGCGGAGTACCTGCGCAGCTACTCTTGGCGCTATTCGCTTTTGCTGCTGGCCCTTTTTTCCGCGGCGGCCGTTGCTGTTTTCTTTTTCGACCCGCTTTTTCTGGAGTATCTCCAGACGCTTGGCAGCCGAACCGCCGTCAACCGGATTGCCCAGGCCGGCGGGATGATGGGACGGAACATCAATCCCTGGTTGTTTTTTGGCCTCTTGTATTTCGTGGGTGTGGCGGGCCGCCGTGAAACCTGGAAATATCTGGGATTTGGCATGCTTTTGTCCGGAGCCTTGACAGCCGGGGTGACCACGCTCTTCAAATTTATTTTTCTGCGAGCGCGGCCGTACGGAGAGCTTGGCCCGTTTTGTTTTTTTAATATCGAAGGATTGACCCGTGATGAACGCGTTTTTCAAAGTTTCCCTTCCGGGGATGTGGCCATTGTGGCGGGGGCTGCGGCATTCCTTTTCTATGTTGCCGGACGTTCCATGTGGCGCTGGGTGTTTCTCCTGCTGCCGCTGATGACGTCGCTCTCACGCATCACCCTCAACAAACACTGGCCGTCGGACACCCTTTTTTCGATTGGCCTCGGATTGATCTTCGGCCATTTTATTTATAGGTACGCACAGCTTTTGAGATCGTCAGTTCAAGACAAATCCGGCAGAAAGCATCCGTCAACCGAAATGTCCAAGGCCTGACGGAGCGAGACTCCGTTTGATCGTTCGCAAACAGCCGTTGGATAAAATTTTATCGAACCCGAGAGGAGATTCATTCATGCCATGCGCGAAGTTTCGAAAGTTGTTTTCAGCGATGACGGTGATGGGGGTAGGCTTCCTTTTTCTGGCGTCTCCGGCCCGGGCCGAAAAAGTTTCGGGAAAGATCCTCGACCTGCTGGGATCGAATATCAAAGCGGAAGTTGACTCCGATGTTGCATTGAATCTCGAAGGAGAAGCTGTCTTGACTTACCGCTCGGGGACCGGGGATGCCCTTTTGGGCATTTATCGAATCATCAACATCAGCGGGCGTCTGTTTACCGCAGAGGTGATCAGCAATAACATCAACCCGACGGTTGGCATGCAAATTTTTATTGCGAATGCATCCTCGATCAATCCGGCGGTCCTTGAAAAGAAAAACGAACCGGAAACGGCGGGTGCCTCCAAAACGATCAAGGGAACGGTGATCGATGTCTCCGGTTCGGATGTCAAAATCAAACTCGAATCGCCGGGAACGCCGCAAACCGGTGATGCCGTGGATCTGAGTTATCTCACGGCGGCAGGGGAAAGCCTTCCTGCGGGGACCTGGCGTGTGGCTATGGTCGAGGGAGATATTGCGTATGCCACCGTGGAAGAAAGCAAGAGCGATCCGATGATCGGGTTAAAGGCAGTGATTACTCCAAGCGTTCCGGCGGCGCAAGACGCAAGCGGTCCCGTGGGGCCTGTCGCTCCGGCCATCACCGGCAAAGATCCCTCGAAACCGGTCGAAGATAAGCCCACCTTGATCGATCCCGCCAAGATATCCCAGGCGGACGTTAAAGCCGTGCAGACGGCCCTTAAAAAACTCGGGTTTGATCCGGGCACCGTTGACGGGCTTTTGGGCAAAAAGACCCAAGCCGCGATCAGGCGCTTCCAAAAGAGCAAAGGCTTGAAAGTGGATGGCATGCTTTCGCAGGCGTTGATGGACAAACTTCAATCGTTGTCGCAGAACCCTGCCGGTTCGTCCAAAAGCAATGCGGCATCCCGAAGATAAATTTTTTGCCGGCTTTGCCATCCGCGACCTGTCATCGCAAGTCCCGGGAAGTATTTTTTGAGGTGAGACCATGAAAGAGTTCGTCAAAAAGTTTTTACTTCTAGCCTTGTCGCTCGGTCTCTGTCTGGCCATCGGCGAGGTCTTCGTGCGTGTTTGTTATCCCCAGCAGCTTGTTGTCATGAATCCGCAGGCGATTTGGCGGTATGACGATTTGACCGGATGGTATCTGACCGGGAATGCCGATTCGAAAGTGAATACCGGTGAAGGACCCGTGCATTTTGTGACCGATGCCGACGGTCATCGGATCCCCAGAGGGTGGGCGGAGAATCCTCGTCCTGCGGAGGGCACTGCGAAAATCATTGCGATCGGAGATTCGTTCATTGAGGCGTTGCAGGTCGAGTGTGAAGATACGATTCCCCAAGTTTTGGCGGGGTTGCTTACCGAAAAAACGGGACTGCGGGTAACCGCTACCAATGACGGTGTTTCGGACTGGAATCCGAATCAATATTATTATGAAACCAAGCGCGCGCTTCGCCGGGAAAAGTATGATTTGGGTTTCGTGTTTATTTACATCGGCAATGATCTGGTGGACAAGATCGAAGCGTCTTTTGAGGAAAAAGCGAAGGCGATGCAGCACCCTTTGCGGATGCCCAAAAATCTTAGCCCGTACGAATTGGTGGATTCACTCCTTTATCCCTTGAACAATTTCCTTGAGCGGCGTTCCCAGCTTTTTGTGTTTGTGAAATACCGGATGCAATTTATTTTGACGCGCGTGGGATTGACCGCCAATTACTTTCCGGAAATTTTCCTCAAATCGGAGAAGGGGTCTCCCAAGTGGCGGATTCAGACTGAAATATGCGAAAAAATCCGGGACGAATTCCAAAACCAGAACACCCCGGTCACCTTTGTGTTTCTCCCGGCGGTTTATCAGGTCCAACAGGATGACTTTCATTCTTTCTTGCGCAATTTCAATATTCCCTTCGACTCCGTCGATTTGGAACAGCCCAATCGGATGCTCGCAGCCTTGTTCAAGGAAAAATCCCTGGCGTTTATCGATCCGTTGGAGGCGATGCGCAAGCAGGCGAAGAACGGGGCCCTTCTTTACGGAAAAACGGATGCCCATCTGACGCGTGCCGGCCATCGCGTGGTTGCAGAAACTATCATCGATTCGATGCCGGCGGACATGTGGAAAGAAAAACTTGCGCCAAAGTAAACCGTGACCTGCCGGTGGCGTGCGACGAAGCTAGGAGGCTTCCGGCCTGTTGGAAAGAAGCAGGATTTTATTTTGCTTCAGCAAGATGTAAATCGGCCCGCGCGACAAAGAATTGATTCTCTCGTAGCCGTCCTGGTTGGTTAAGATAAAGACACGTTTTGTTCCCGCAATTAGCCCGCGAATTGCCCCCTTGTCTTCAATAATAAAACCTTTCAGCTCGTCCTTGGTTTCAAAAGTTTCCCGCAGCGGAAGTCCGACGCTTAAGATCCGTTCTCCCAGGTAGAAAGGCGGACTCGAAAAGTATCTTTCGTACATCATGACGATATCGCCGGGGTGGCGTAGCCGGAGAATTTTTTCGCAGAAGTTTTTGGTGTTGAGATAACGAATGTCCGGCAAGGCCGTAAAACCCACGATGCTCATGAGAATGAGGCTGGCCACTTGGGTGCGGAAAAGCCATTCCAGTTTGCCTTTGAACATAACGATCGCCATGGCTGCGGCTGCGCCGATGAGAACCCCCACCATCGCCTTGATATAAAAAGGCTGGATCCCTTCGATGAATTTGGGGCGAAGCGTAATAAAAATAATACCGCCGCACATCATCAGGATCTGAATGGCCGCCATGACCCAGCCGGTACCACGGATCAACCGGTTGACCGGAATGACCTTGTGGCTGAGTCCGTACCAAAAACGAGCCGCCATCAGGGCCATCGGCGGGAACAAGGGGACGATATAGGTCGCGAGTTTCGTCCGGAAAATCGAGAACAAAATGAAAGGGATAATGAAACAGATGGCCAAAAAATGGAATTTGTCCGTTTCGTCTTTTGATACATTTTTACGGTCGGTAAACCAGGCCACGACGGCGGGCATCGCGACGGTCCACGGCAGAAATCCGAGCGGAAGCACGATAAGATAATAATAGAAGGGATGCGCGCGGCCGGACGCGCCTTTGCCGATGCGTTGCATCAGCTGGTAATTGAGAAAGTAATTCAGCATGCCCGGCTGCCGCAACATGACTAAGAGATACCAGCCGAAGGAGATGAGGAGGAACAGGACGCTGGCGAGCAGCCAGTGTTTCAACGGGATATTCAGTCTTTTCCGTTTCCATAAGGCGAAAGCGAGAAAAGGGATGATGGTGATCATCCAAGCGACAGGGCCTTTCGTCAACATGCCAAAGCCCATCGAAAGCATCCCGAGGTAAAAATAGGCGAGGCGGTGGCGGTCTCCAAAAAACAGATGGGCAAAAGCAGACATCGCCAAAAATATGAAAAAACAAAGGTAAATGTCCGTCGTCAGAAGGCGTGTGACGACCAGAAAAAGCGTGGAGGTGAGCAAGATCCAGGCGCCCGCAATGCCCGTCTCAAAGTTAAAAAGAAATTGACCGAGCCGGATTATGCCCAAAAAAATGATCAGTCCCAACAGAACACCCGGTAACCGCGCGCTGAATTCCGAGGGGCCGAAGATTTTGAAGCTTGTTGCGACGGCCCAACTGGAAAGCGGTGGTTTGTGGAGATGGATGATGTAATTCATTTTCGGCGTGAGCCAATCTCCGGTTTTGACCATGGTCAAGGCGATGTCGCCGTAACGTCCTTCGTCGGGTTCAAACAAGGGGACCCGCGAAAGATTCCAGAATTCAAGGATGAGTGCGAAGGCTAGAAAGACGACATAAAGCGAAATACGGCGAGCATTCAAGATTTACTCCTTTCGGCGTGCTTGTATATCAACCAGAGATTCCGGGCGTAGACAAAAAGGCCGATGGACTGACCGGCGATAAAGACCGGATCGCGGCGATGGATGGCATACGTTAAGGTGATGGCTCCGCCGACGATACTGAGATACCAAAAAGCGGTTGGAACGACACTGCGTTTTTGTCTTTCCGAAACAACCCATTGCACGAGAAAACGTGCGAAGAACAGGCCTTGCCCGCCAAAACCGATGATGAGCCATGCCAGATGTGTTTTGTTCATACGGTCCCTTCCTTGAATCGGTATCGAATTTGTTTGGCAAACATCCAGCGTACCACGCAAAGGTCCGACAGCGGGCCGACGATCCGGTTTAAAACGCCGTATTTTGCTTTTCCGTACAGTCTCGGCGCGTGGGTGACGGGGACTTGTTTGATTTTGAACCCTTGACGTTCCGCGATGGCCAGAAAAAACCGGTGCATGCCGTTGTAGGGGTAAAAAGCCTCAAGAGTTTCCCGCTTAAAAACACGCAGGGTGCAAGCGATATCCTGAATGTGGTCCTTCGTGACGGCGCGGCGAACGGTGTTGGCGATTTTCGAACTGATCTTTTTTAGCCACGTATCCTGCCTTTTTGCGCGGACGCCGGTGACGATATCCGCCTCTTTGAGAAAGGCTAAAAGCTTGGTAATCTCTTCGGGGGGATTTTGAAGATCCGCATCCAAGGTTGCAAGCACATCGCCCTGTGCCGCCCGGAGGCCCGCGTAAAGGGCCGTGGTCAGCCCATAATTGCGGTCAAGACGCAAGAGCCGGAAACCCGGTTGATGGGCGATCAAAGTTGCCATGGTTTCGGGGCCGCCGTCCGTGGAACCGTCATCAACAAAAACGACTTCCCAGGATTCCTGGAGACCCGCTACGACTTTCCCGATACGCTCAACGAGTATCGGCAGATTCTCTTTTTCATTATAAAAAGGGCAGACAATCGAAAGCATCGCTCTGAATTTCTCCTTGCAGATTTCATTTTAAGGGAGGTAGGTTACCGCACTTGATGTTGATAGGCAACAAGAAATGCGCCCAAATGTCCAGCCAAAATAGAAATGTCCTATTTCTACCAAAATAGAAGTGTCCTATTTTAGGTTTGTGTTGTTAAGAGTTCTTCTGCCTTCTCTTGCTTGGGAGCGAGGATACGTTGCCTCCAGGGATGG
>JAQTOZ010000004.1 GCA_028713205.1 Candidatus Omnitrophota bacterium | reverse complement strand
ATTCCGCAAATTTTCATAACATTATAAGCCATCTGCGATTATAATAAATTCAGTTGAGGTTCCCGTATCCCGCTCCAATACACAACGCGGAACGCGCGGTGTGATTGGAGCGCACCGAATCGAACGGATTCGGTGCGGGAAGCAAACAGAATTAAATCACAAGGAAAGCCGTCTACGGCGTTCGACACGGGAATCGAATAGGAGCCGGCGAGCCCTTTCAATAGAGGTGCGACCTCCTGGGAGCACTGAACGCATTCGAGCCGGCGGATGGCCGACCGGAGCACCGATGAATCTTGAGAAAGATTCGCTTATCGGTGCGGAGACGCCGATTCCCGTATACCGCTCCATCTCTTTTTCCCCAGTTTTAATCCCAGCCAAAACTTGCAGCAATCCTGCCGCAATCTCTTTATAATCTTCCTGTTACAATACGAGGTTGTTCAAGCTGGTCCAAGCCAACCCCAGTCCAGGAATTGGGTTTCAGACTCGGTTTACGTAGCGAAAATTCACGAATGTCCTTTTGTCTGATTACGGGTTATGAGGTCATACCCGGCCTATCTCGCTCATCAATTTCAGGCATGTACTTATTTCGTACTGCAGTTATTTCCAGGGTATTTATCCGAGTATTCGTTTATTCCGACTGGATGATCCTCAAGGATTTTACTAAGTGGGTAATGATCGACGAGGTTTCCCTGATTACTTCTTCAGTATTTCGCTCTTCCTTGATATAATCAGTTTTAAAATGGACATGCAAACTATGATTGGCCACTAGCTTATCATAGAACAAAACGCTGAGTACTTGGGTAATAAATGAAAAAAGTTCTTAAGGCGTGGGGATGGTATATCGTTCTTGTAAAAGGAAACGGATTTAAGGTTAAACTCTTATATCTCAAGCCATTCGAGAAAACAAGTTTGCAAAGGCATCGACACAGAAGCGAAACGTGGGTATTCCTTGATAGCCGCAAAGTAAAGATAGTGCATAATCGACAATGGCACCAATTGCGCAACACAAGCAACAAGGGATTAAAGTTAATCGAGGTACAGATAGGAACATGTCACGAACGAGATATAGAAAGGAAACGGAAATAGTCAAAAATAAAAATTATGGCCAATAATATCAAGAAGATAGCTTTTATCGGCAATTATCTTCCGAGGCATTGTGGTATCGCGACATTTACCACGGACCTCTGCGAGACATTTGCAGCTCAAAACCCGTCCGTTCAAGTATTCGCGATACCTGTTACAGACATCGAAGAAGGCTACAGTTACCCTGAGCGGGTACGTCTCGAGATCAAGGAGCAGGACATAGCCTCGTACAAAGCGGCAGCGGATTTCCTCAACCTGAACGATATAGATGTTGTCTGCGTTCAGCACGAATTCGGTATTTTTGGAGGCGACGCAGGCGGTTATATATTGGCGTTATTGCGTCAATTGAAGATGCCCATCGTAACTACCTTGCATACGGTACTGCAAAATCCATCGGCGCGCCAAAGACGTGTTATGGATGAACTGATCGCCCTATCCGAGTATGTGGTTGTAATGACTCAAAAAGCCGTCGACATACTTCAGGAGGTAAATAAGATACACGGATCTAAGATACAATTGATCCCGCACGGGATACCCGACGTTCCTTTTATCGATCCCAATTTTTACAAAGACCAATATGGGGTCGAAGGCAAGACTGCGCTCCTGACGTTCGGATTACTCGCACCGCATAAGGGAATCGAGATTGTCCTGCGCACGCTTCCTCAAGTCATCAAAGAATATCCGAATGTGGTATACATCATCGTCGGAGCTACGCATCCCCACCTGTTAAGGCATGAGGGCGAAGCATACAGAATTTTTTTACAACGCCTTTGCGATGATCTTAAAATTTCGGGGAATGTTATTTTTCATGACCGATTTGTATCTCCTGAAGAACTCAAAGAGCTGCTCGTACTCGCTGATATCTACATTACTCCATACCATGAGGAAGCGCAGGTCGTTTCCGGGACGCTTTCCTATTCGTTCGGTGCAGGAAATGCGGTTATCTCGACCCCCTACTGGCATGCCGCCGAACTGCTGAGCGACGGTAAGGGTATTATTGTGCCGTTCAACGATTCGAACGCGATGGGAGAGGCGATTATGAGGCTTATCGGTAACGAAAGTGAACGTAACGCGATGCGCAAGAATGCCTATCTTTTGGGCCGCGAAATGACCTGGCCCAATGTGTTGTTTAAATATGCGTCGATCTTTGAAGAATCCAGGATTAGGAGATATCCCCCGTCGAAAATGAAGATAAAAATGTACCCTCTTGAACAACAGATTCACGTATTGCCCGACATCAAGCTGGATCATCTCGTTAGGATGACCGATTCCATCGGGGTCTTTCAGCATGCCACATTCAATGTCCCCAACTTTTCCGAAGGTTATTGCACAGACGACAATGCGCGAGCACTTATTCTCGCCGTACTGCTTGAAAACCTCGGCATCATTAATCCTCTTAAGATCAATGATCTCGCGAGTTGCTACCTTGGGTTTATTAACTACGCGTGGGATCCTTCAATCGGCCGATTCAGAAATTTTCTGACTTTCCAGCGAAATTGGAAAAAAGAGATGCCCAGCGAAGACTGCCACGGAAGGGCGCTGTGGGCTATCGGCACTTGCATAGGGCGGTCTAAAAACGAAGGATATGTGCAAATGTTGGTTGAGCTTTTTGAGAAAGCTCTTGCTTCCTCGGCATCATTTACTTCGCCGCGCGCATGGGCTTTTATATTGCTCGGGATACATGAATATTTGCAGCGCTTCCACGGAGACAGACTCGCCCGTAACTGTATGCAAACACTTGTTGCGCGGCTTCACGATCTTTACAAAGCAAATAGCGACGCTGAATGGCGATGGTTTGAGTCATCTTTGACATATTGCGACGCCAAATTGCCCCACGCTCTTTTTTTAAGTGGACACGATCTGGGCAATGAAGAAATGCTGAAAACGGGAATCGAGGCTCTAAGCTGGCTCGTAAAGATACAGACTTCGACTCGCGGTCAGTTTCAGCCGGTAGGCTCAGATGGCGAATATCGTCGCGGCGGGGTCAAACCTATCTTTGACCAGCAACCGATAGAAGCCTATGCCACCGTTTCAGCATGCCTCGAAGCCTATCGCATCACAAAAGACAGGACGTGGTATGAGAAGGCCCTAAATGCTTTTCAGTGGTTCCTCGGACGCAATGATCTAGGCATTCCCCTATATAGCCCGGTGACGGGTGGATGCTGTGACGGGCTGCATATTAACCGGGTAAATCTTAATCAAGGTGCTGAATCGACTCTTTCATTTCTTCTGTCTCTGACCGAAATGACGCAGATGGAAAATATTCTCGAAAGCCTGAAGGAGCCATTGGAGGAATGATAAAAGATACCGGTATAGTCATCACCCCTGATCGTGAGCGTGTCATCATCCGGCCGTGTATCCCCGCCGATCAATCACGCGTTCCGCGGATCATTGCGCGCGTTATGGAGCTTGACGAATCCGCCGCCGAAGAAGAGCTAAAGAAAGTGATGGGCGATTTTTCGACACGGCACCATGATTTTGATGTCAGCCTTGAACGCCAATTTGAAGCCATCCGCGCATGTATGCCTTCCGATTTCCAGCCATCCAAAGCGCACAGGCTCCTCATCGGAGCGTATTTTATCGGTGAACGTTCGTATGAATCAACGGCGCTCTTCAATCCCTCCATTGTTGCGCATCCCGATCAGTGCGGAATACCCCGCGGTTCATTACGTGTCATTATTTCTTTACGCGCGACGAGTGAAGGGCACATATCCGCCTTGGTATTCCGTTCGGGGATCATTGATCACCGGGGTTTTCTATCGATCGATAAGGCTTCCAGTTTCGCTTGTACCTCAGAACCAAAACCCAACGCTCGGTATGATAAGGTATGTTTCATGGGAAAACTCTATGAAATGGGTCTGGCGAATGACTGCTCAAAACATTTGATAGATCCTTTACCGGCCGAGTTTACCATGGCGCAGCTGCAGGATAAGGTCAATACTTATACTCTCGATCATCATCCGATAACTCAAACCGACAGGCTTACCTGTGAAAAGATCCTATGGCTCGCGCGATGTAATTACGAAGCCACTTTCGATCCGCGGTTTGTGCTTTCAGAGCGTGTTCTGTTTCCGATGTCGCCCAGTGAGCAGAACGGCATGGAGGATGCGCGTTTCGTTTTCTTTAAGGGCGATGACGGAAGCGGAAAATACTATGCTACCTATACGGCGTATGACGGAAAGGTCATACTCCCGCAGATCATGGAGACAGAGGATTTCATTCATTTTAAAATGATTACCTTGAACGGCAGAGCGGCGGTCAACAAAGGGATGGCTTTGTTCCCGCGCAGGATAAACGGCCGTTACGCGATGATCTCCCGGAACGACAATGAGCGGCTTTTCCTCATGTATTCCGATAATATTCATTTCTGGCGTGAAGCCGTCCCGATCATGGAGCCTTTGTATCCCTGGGAGTTTGTGCAGATCGGAAATTGCGGTTCTCCCATCGAGACTGATCGCGGGTGGCTTCTTTTGACCCATGGGGTTGGCCCGCTGCATCAATATTCGATCGGCGCGGCTCTGCTTGATCGCGATGACCCTTCGCGCGTACTCGGCAGATTGAGCGAACCGCTTATTCATTGGAAAGTTCAAAGCCGTTCCGGGTATGTTCCCAACGTCGTTTATTCGTGCGGCGCCATGATCCATGGGGATACGCTTATTATCCCGTACGCATTATCCGATCGGCAGACGACGTTCGTGTTGGTTTCGCTGCCCGAGATTCTGGACAGGTTGTCTTAGGGGAAGTGTCTCGACGGGTGGTATGCTATTACCGTGGCCGACGATTACGGCCGTAATCCAGATGTTTCTATACAGGGCTTCTAGATTTTTCCTGGCCCGTGTTGCTTTTTATCTATTATGTGAAGCACTCCGCTATGTAGAGCCTGGGCATATGAGCAATTAAGAAATAATCAATGGAAGTTCTTTTGTCAGAATCTTGAGGCTTTCCACCTCGCCCGAAGTCACCAACCAACTCCGAAAGTCGGCCAGGCGGGGGAGTTTAGCTGAAACTCAATAGTGTTCACATAATTAGGTGGTAGGTTTTTTTAATTTAAGGATCGTCTGTTTGTAACTTATTGCAGTTCTTCCACTTAAAAAATGGGGTATGCGGGATCCCGTATCCCGCTCCATCACTTTTTCCCCAGTTTTAATCCCAGCCAAAACTTGCAGCAATCCTGCTAAGTGAGCGCTCCATAAGGCGCGGGGGATCAGGTTCCTCTGAGTTGTATCCATTTACAAATAACAATCATAGGGGTAGAATTAATTGCATCATGGACATTAAAATCCATGATGGAAGGATTGAAATATATGTTTCGCCTTTACTCGAAGGGTTGTGAATATGCCATTCGGGCGTTTCTTTATCTTGCGGCGGTAGAAAACGGGTCTAATAAAACGGCGCAGTCAATATGCCGGAAGACAAAGATCCCAGAGTCTTTTGCACGAAAGGTATTTCAATCGCTTGTTCGGGGTGGTTATCTTGAGGCCGTCCCTGGGAATGGCGGCGGTTATCGTCTTTGCAGGAAACCTGATAAGGTCAGTATTTTGGAAATCATCAAGGCCGTTGACGGAGAGAAAACCTTTGAGCCGTGTATCTTGGGTTCCTCGAAATGTAATTGTCGAAAGCCTTGTTTGCTCCACAGCACATGGGAAGAGACCAAACAAAGTTTGTTGTTAAACCTCGAATCAACGTGTTTGTCGGAGTTGGTAGAGTTTTATGAAGAAATCGAAATCAAGAGGTAAAAAAGAAAGCGAGTCATGGAAATTTAATTGAAAAGGGGTGTGATCATGTCAATACCGCAAATCTCAAAATATTTCCAAGATGATCATAACCGTTTAGATGGATTGTTTCGCACTTACCAAACTTTGAAATTATCGGCTGTTAAGCAAGCTGTCGATGCGTTTAAAACATTTCAATGGGGACTCGAACGGCATATCGTATGGGAAGAAGAATTGCTTTTTCCGCTTTTTGAAGCAAAAACGGGGATGCGGGATTCAGGACCGACGGTCGTGATGAGGATGGAACATCGAGAGATCCGTGAAACGCTCAGTGCGATCCGTGAGAAGGTCGAAAGACAGAACCTGCGTACGGAAATTGAAGAAGCCACGCTCCTGACCGTGCTTGGCGCGCATAATCAAAAAGAAGAAACGATTCTTTATCCGATGACTGATCATTTGGCCAATGATGCGGAACGAGCCGACATCTTTGAAAGAATGAAGCAATATCCCATTCAAAAGATTTAAGATTCTCGACGATCACCATGGGAAACGAATTGTTGCGCGAAAAACAAACACTTCGAGACATGATCCGTATCTATTGCCGGGGAAACAATCATGATTATGAGGGGCGTGATTGCTGCGGTCCGTGCTCAGAGCTTTTAAGATATGCATATGCGCGGTTGGACAATTGCGTATTCGGGGAGGACAAGCCTGTTTGCGCTAAGTGCCCGATCCATTGTTATAGGATGGAGCAGCGGCAAAGGATCATAATGGTGATGCGGTATTCAGGCCCCAGAATGTTTGTACGGCATCCTCTTTCAGCCATCCGCCATCTTGTTAATCATCTTGTCTATGAGCGCAAAGTTCCAACTACCTAAAATATGACATTGCTACGAAGAAAGACATCATGCAAATTACGGGATGTATGGACGAACGGGTGATGAACGATTATTATTCACACCCGACCGAATCGGGGCCCATGGAAGCGCTGAAATTAAGCGGTCTCTAATCCATGTAGCGAAAACCGTAGCGAAATTAATAAGAATCAATATAATGCATTACATCTTCTATAGTTGCGGTTACGGATTCAAGATTCCCGTATCCCACTCCGAGCCGGCAGGGCGAGCACTCAACCCTTTTGGTTGAGTGGCATCCTCGAGAATATGACGGTTTCGGTGATGTTATGGCCACAAATGGATGAGGGGAAAGGTTTTATCAATGACAAAAATTCTTAAATTGAAAAGTCCCGCCGATTTTATCGGCAAGCAAGGCCCCGGGGTAATCAGTTTTGGCTCCGGGCAGCCGGACCTTCCGCCCCCCAAAGAAACGTTCGAAGGCGTCGATTTGACCCGGGACCTCCGCTACGGGTTGATTCAGGGCGAGATCAAGCTCCGGGAGAAGCTGGCTCACGAGTATCCGGGTTCGACCGCGGAAAATTTCGTGATTACCAACGGGGCCTCCGAGGCCTTGGACCTGATTTTCCGCTCGTGGGGAAAAGGCCAAAAGGTGCTCCTGCCGCGGCCTTATTATTATTCCTATCTGCCCATTATCCAAATGGCGGGCATGGTCCCGGTCTTTACGGATCTTATCGACGGCCGTATCGACATCGAGGATTTCAAAAAAAAGATAGGGAAGTGCAAAGCGGTTTTAATCAACTCGCCGTCCAATCCGACGGGGCGTGTTGAAGCGATCGAAACACTCAAGACCATCGAAAAGGTGACGCAGAAGCTCGGAGTTTACGTGGTTTCCGACGAAGTGTACAAAGATCTGATCTATGAACGCGAAAATTACCATATTCACGGTAATCATGTGATTACGGTCAATTCCTTTTCCAAGACTTATTGCATGTGCGGTGTCCGCGTCGGCTATTTGTGGAGCAGCGACAAATCGGTGGTCGAAGGGGTGTGTGAAATGAAAACACATACCTCCATGAACACAAATCTCGTGGGACAGGACATGGCGCTGTCGGCGATGAAAGCACCCAAAGAATATATTCACCGGCAGCAGAAGATTTGGCGCCAGCGGCGGGATTATATTTATGAAGGACTCCTAAATCTGGGATTCGATCTCTGGAAGCCCGAAGGGGCTTTTTACGTTCTGCCCAAGTGTAAAAATGCGAGGAAGTTTTTGAGTCTTCTCTATCAAGACTATCAAGTCATCACGTACCTGGGGGAATGGTTCGGTGCGCCGGACCGCATTCGCCTCAGTTATGCCCTCGATATCAAACAAATCGAAGAAGGTCTCGGCCGCATTCAAGAGGCGATGAAGAAAGTCAATGTTCTATAGTTTTATGTTCTTTGTGATCGACAAGTCCGGCGGGTCGCTTGCACCATGTCGATGGATCTCATGGGGATCAAAATGGAAGAGCTGATCGACGGTGTCGAAGCGGGCGGGGTGGCCATGGACCTTGCCAATGCGGAGAACGGTAACGTCAATCTTTTCATTTGATACGGACATTGAAGAGCCGAATGCCCGCCGGCCTGCAAGAAGGGCAGAATCAGATCGCCGATGGAGATGGCTTCTCGCCATGATAAATCCCGGGAAATTTTGTATTCCGGGCACTGATCGATTCAAAAAAATTGACTGATCCAAACAATCGTTTGTGCTATTCTGGATCCCGTGAAAATTAAAAAGCGAATCCATTTATTTCTTGGAATCATTGCGCTTGCCGGTGTCATTCAGTGCGTTGCGGTTGAACCCGCGATTGCGCACGACGCTGCTTGCGTGCTGATTTGCCATTCGCAGGATGACCAATCTCATTGCTGTTTTATGTGCCATTTGATGCATCACAAGTGGGTTGCGCCGTCCGTGTCTTTTTTTGATGATTTATTCGTCCCTCAACATCCTTATCCGGACCAGGCCATGGATGTTTCCATCACGCCTCCGGTAACGGCGATTTTCCGGCCACCGAAGTTCCTCTAAACGGATCGTTTGCTTCTAATCCCGAAATCGGGATCAATCTGTCCGAAAAAGGGGAATCGCATGACAAAATCGTCTATGCTTTGCTTGTTTTTACTGATATTTTCCGGGTGCTCATTCTTCCGTCATCAAATCACAACGCTCGAACAACATGGACCGCACGGCGGCCCCATGGTGCAGATCAACGAGGGTGTGCCCCGGTATCTTGAATTTGTGGCTATCCCGCAGGGCGGGGTATGGCTGATTCAGCTCTATGCCTTCGATCATCATCTGGAGCCCAAGGATTTTTCCTACTATGCAACGGTCGACATCGTTACGGATTCCGGTAAAAACTGGACGTTAAATTTATGGAACACAAAACATCTGTTTATTCCGGGGCGCACGGCCGGACATCTCGAAGGGAGCGTCCGACTCGACGACGTCACGCGATTTAAGGCAACGGTGACGCTTGTTAAAGGCAGAGACACCTGTCATCTCGAAAAACTGCAATTTGAATATCCGTATTCAGCTTAAAGGCGACAAGCTGTCGGAGAAAGACTATTTATGAGAAATATACGTTGGTTGTTCCTATTGATGCTTGCGGTCAGCGGGCCGGTGGCCGCTGAACCGGCCGGCAACGGACCTCTGAGCCTTCAAGAAGCCTTGCGGCTTGCATACCTGCATCATCCGGTCATGCAGGAGGCCAAACAGGATATCTTGGCCGCACACGGTGCATGGCTACAGGCCGAGGCATTGCCGTCCCCAGAGGCGGAAATCGACATCGGCGGTTTGAAGAAGCATGCCAAAGACGAGAAACAGATCCGGGAAGGAAAAATCGATTCATTTTCCATTCGCCAGCCTCTGGATCCGATCGGGACACGGTTTCTCCGGGGAAGGATGGCGCGCGATGACTATCGAGTCAGCCAAGGGAATCTTGACCTCGTCTGGGCAGAGATAAGGAGGGACGTGATCACGATTTATGGCACGATCATTACCGCTGAAAAAGCCGTCCAGACGGCGGAAGAAAATCTTAACGCGACCCGGCAATTCTTTTCCAAAGTCCAGACCCGGTACCAGTCGGGCAATGCGTTGCAGAGTGATGTGACCCGGGCAAGGATCGAGGTCTCGCGCGCCGAGAACGAGCTGCTCATTACCCAAAGGGATGTGAAGGCCGCCAAAGGGGAATTGAACCTTTTTATCGGCCGTTCGATCGATGATGCGCTGGAGTTGTCGGATGCGCTCGAGTACGAACCCCTGCAGTATCAATATCAGGACATGAAAGCGCGGGCTTTCGAAAATCGCGTCGATTTGAAAAATGAAACGACAATCCTTTCGACACGCAAAAAAGGATTTTGGGCGGCACTGCTCAAAACGGTCTTTCCGCAAATGTCCATCGGCGTCGAGCGTACGACCGAAGACTATGAGAACGATACCGCCATCCTGTTATCGGCATCCTATCCGCTCTGGGGTTTTAATCTCGGTGAAATCAAAAAAGCGAAAGCGGAGAAAGAAAAACAGGAAATCAAATTAGAAGCTCTGAAAAAAAACATCGGCCTCGATGTTTACCGCGCATTTTTGGATGCCGAATTGACCGACAAGCAGGTTGCGCTTCAGAAAAAGGCCCTGGAAGGGGCCAATGAACTTTTAAGGCAAGTGACGATCCAATACGAAGAAGGCGAAATGCCCTTTCTGGGCTATCTTGAAAACATTAAGACCATCAAAGAAACGCGGCTTGCGTACTTTACCGCTTTAAAAAATTACAAAGAAAAAGTGGCGGACCTTGAAAGGGCCATTCAAGCGACACCCATTCCGGAAGGAGTCAAACCATGAGGATCTTCATCATACTATGTTTCGTAACGGTCATGGTGACCGGTTGCGGATGCGGGAAGAAGGACATTCACACGGAGCCGGAACACGACGAGGAAGGCATCGTCCGTATGTCCGAGGCATCCCGGAAGTTAATTGACTTCGAGGTCCTTCCGGTCCATGCGCAGCCGTTTCGGGACTTCATCGAGGTGTCCGGCGAAATTGCGAAGGAAACGGAAACCGTCGCACATGTGACGTCGCCGGAGCCGGGAATCTTGAAGGCGTTTTTTAAAGAAATCGGCGCAACCGTGGAAAAAGGGACGCCGTTGGCTTCGGTTGAGACGAAAGGCGGAAAAACCATTCCATTAGATTCAACGATTCACGGGATCGTTATGGCGCGCTATGTCAAACCGGGCGAGTCCGTCGATCAACTGACGTCGATCGTGACCGTGGCGGATCCCGACTTGTTGCGGGCGAGTTTTAATGTCTACGAGAAAGACATCTCCAAAATCAAACTCGGACAGAAAGTGAGGGTGGGCTCTGTGGCTTATCCCGACCAACATTTTGAAGGGGCCATTGTCTTTATTTCGCCGAGCGTGGATGAAACGACGAGGACGATCAAAATTCGTGTGCAGGTTAAAAATGAGGAGCATTTGTTGAAGTTCGGAATGTTTGTGACCGGGCAAATCGAAGAGCCATCCGGTGAGCCTGTTTTTGTGATCCCCCATGATGCCGTCCAGACCCTTGAAGCGAAGACGGTTGTGTTTGTGCAGGATGAACAAGCCGGTGATGAATTTCATGTCAGGGAGATCCGTCCCGGCAGGCAATCGGAAGAACAGATTGAAGTTTTGGAGGGACTGGGGGAGGGTGAAAAAGTGGTGGGACGAGGCAGCTTTTACCTGAAATCGGAATTGATGAAAGAAGAACTTCATGATGAACATGGGCACTGAGCATGATTGAAAAAATAATTGAGTTTTCGTTAAGACAACGCATCCTGGCCGTCGTCATCAGTCTCATCATGATCGGCCTCGGATGCTGGTCCGCCATGAAACTTCCGATCGATGCCGTTCCCGACGTCACGAATGTCCAGGTCCAGATCAATACAACGGCTGCCGGTCTGGCGCCGCTTGAGGTTGAAAATCTTATCACCTATCCCATCGAAGTCGCCATGAACGGTCTTCCCGACATCGAGGAGGTGCGCTCGCTGTCACGTTATGGCCTGTCCCAGGTGACCGTGGTATTTAAAGACTCTGTGGATCTCTATTTCGGAAGACAACTGGTGCTTGAGCGGCTTCAATCAGCCCGGGATGAGTTACCCGAAAGCGTCGGGACTCCGGTGATGGGTCCGATCGCAACCGGCCTGGGTGAAATCTACTTTTATACCGTGGAAGGCGGAAAATATGATTTGATCGAACTCAGAACGATTCAGGATTGGATCGTGAAACCTCAGCTCCGGACGGTTGCCGGAGTGACCGAAGTCAACACGATCGGCGGATATGAAAAGCAATATCAGGTATTACCCGATCCGAAAAAACTGATTGCACACGGGATCAGCTTTGAGGATGTCTTTAAAGCGCTGGAGTCCAACAATGCGAACGTCGGCGGTTCGTATATTGAGCACGGTCAGGAACAATATCTTGTCCGGGGAATCGGGCTGGTCGGAAAAATCGAGGACATCGAAAAAATTGTGATCAAAACCGTAAAAAATACGCCCATCTATGTTCGTGATGTGGCGGAAGTCAAAGTGGGGCCGGAGATCCGTACCGGTTCGGCAACGCTAAACGGGAAAGAGGCGGTCTTGGGTGCGGCGTTTATGTTGAAAGGGGAAAACAGCCGGGTCGTCTCCAAACGCGTACATGACAAGATCCAGGAAATTCGTAAAACCATGCCCGAAGGTACGGATATCCGCACGGTCTATAACCGTACGGATTTGGTCAACCGGACCATTCACACTGTTCAAAAGAATCTTTTCGAGGGCGGGATTTTGGTCATGGTGGTTTTACTCGTGCTGTTGGGAAATGTACGTGCGGGGTTGATCGTTGCTTCCGCGATTCCGCTTTCGATGCTTTTTGCGATCACGGGCATGGCGGCCGGCAAGATATCGGGGAATCTGATGAGCCTGGGCGCCATCGACTTCGGGCTGATCGTGGACGGGGCCGTTGTCATGGTGGAAAATATCATTCGGCGCCTTTCCGAGCGGAAAAAATCCGATGAAATTCCCATCACCTCGGGGATGTATGTAGAAGAGATTTCCCTTGCCGCCAAAGAGGTTGCCATGCCGGTTGTCTTCGGCATCTCGATCATTACGATCGTTTATTTGCCTGTCCTGACCTTGCAGGGCATTGAAGGGAAAATGTTCAAGCCCATGGCCCTGACGGTCGTGATGGCGCTAAGCGCGTCATTGCTTCTGACGCTGACGCTCATCCCTGTCTTATGTTCCTTTTTTCTCGGACGCCATGTGGAAGAAAAAGAAAACAAAATCATGAAATTCCTGCATCAGCGCTACGCGGCGCTGCTGGACCGGGTCATGGCGCACAAGAGAAAGACGTGCCTCATCGCCATGGGGATCGTTGCCGTCAGCGTTTGTCTTATGCCGTTTTTAGGATCTGTCTTTATCCCGAGACTGGATGAAGAATCGATTTCGATTCAATCGATCAAGCTGCCCAGTATATCCCTGACGGAATCCACCAAGCTGGCGGAAGTCCTGGAAAAGGTTGTCCTGGGATTTCCGGAAGTTAGCCTGGCCTTCACGCGGATCGGAACGGCCGAAATCGCGACGGATCCCATGGGCCCCGAACACAGCGATACGACCATCATGCTCAAAGATAAGGTGAACGACAAAGAGGCCTTGATCGAGAGGTTGCAAAAAGCGGTCAGCGTCATTCCGGGCATGGGGATTGGTTTTTCACAACCGATTGAACTGCGTGTCAATGAACTGATTTCGGGTGTCCGGTCCGATGTCGCCGTCAAGATCTTCGGTGACGATCTCGAAGAATTGAAGAGAACGGCCGGAGAAATCCAACGTGTGCTTGCCTCGATTCGGGGTGCGAAGGATGTCAAGGCGGAACAAATTTCCGGATTTCCGATCCTGAACGTCGAAGTGGACCGCACAAAGATCGCGCGATACGGATTGAACGTTGCGGACGTTCTCGGGACAATCGAGATTGCGTTCGGAGGAAAGTCGGCGGGCGAAGTCTTCGAGGGAGTACGCCGTTTCGATCTGGTATTGCGCTATCCGCCGGAATACCGGAAAACACCCGAAGCGGTCGGAAGCTTGCTCATCACAACTCCGGCGGGCGCCAAGATCCCCGTGGCCGAGTTGACGAAGAAAATCGCGATTGAAGAGGGCCCCGCGCAAATCAGCCATGAATCGTCGCGGCGGCGTGTGGTCGTCGAGGCCAATATCCGCGGTCGCGATATCGCGGGATTTGTCGAAGAGGCCAAACGTGCGATTGAAAAGGCCGTTCGCTTACCGGCCGGTTACTCCTTGAGTTGGGGCGGCCAATTTGAAAATCTCGAGAATGCCCGCAGGACACTGATGATCGTCATCCCGCTTTGCCTGTTCCTGATCTTCATCCTATTGTTCAGCGCGTTCAATTCCCTCAAACAAGCCCTGTTGGTTTTTACCGGCATACCGCTTGCCATGTCGGGCGGCATTATCGCTCTTTTTCTGACGGGTTTGCCGTTTAGCATTTCGGCGGCGATCGGATTTATCGCTCTTTTTGGTGTCGCGATGCTGAACGGGATTGTGATGGTCAGTACCATCAACGATCTGCGCAAAAAGGGGCTGCATCTGACCCAAGCCGTCATGCACGGTGCGAAAACGCGGTTGCGTCCGGTTCTTATGACGGCGCTGGTCGCAAGCCTGGGTTTTGTTCCCATGGCCATTGCGCACGGAACGGGGGCCGAGGTGCAAAAGCCTTTGGCCGTCGTTGTGATCGGAGGTCTTATCTCTTCGACGGTATTAACTTTATTGCTGCTTCCGATACTCTATTTGTGGTTTGAAAAGAGTCGCGGGTTAGAAAAGAGAAGCCGGTAATCCCTCCCGCCGTTACGGTTTACGGAGAACATTTATATTGTCCCGGTCATTTCGCAGCGCTATCCTATCTTGTCGTGAAACGCCCACAGCCTCATTTCCCTCAAAGGGGAATTAAACCACGTGATGGATACGCCGGATTTCGGCAACGAAACGCGAAAAAGCTATCAACATGAGCACCAAGACAATCGCGAAAATCATCAAAGCGCTTGAGACGCAAACCGGTGAGTGGCGGCTCGATGACCACCACGAGATCTCCTACCGCGTCCGGGGCCGCAACAAGGAAGCATCGTTGATCGGTTCGCTGGTGGCCGCAGAACCGGAGGCACTGGTTTTGGCCGTAACCATTCGAGAGAGTGAAAAACGGAGTGTGACCGGGCTGGTCAAGCTCGCGGGCCGATGGTCACTGGATGAAAAGAACCGGATTGTGTTTTACGTGAAGCGTGACTTCGGTCAGAGCGACAAACTGACGTTCCGGGGTGCCTGGGAGGTCAACCGAAATCATGAAGTCGTTTATACCTATTCCACACGCAGGATTTCGAAGGACGTCGGCATAAACCGGCAGGGCGTGCGACGATGCACGCATGAGCTGGTTTTTAAAGGGCATTGGGAAATCGCAAACAGGAGACGCCTGACGTACTCTCTCGGCGCGTCTGTCGCGGCCACCGAAGGCGGAGAAGCAACGGTATCGGCTTTTCGCTTTCTCGGTAGTTTTGAATCGGCAAGAATTTTATCGGATGACGAGGAGATCCGGTATCAGGTGAGTATGGAATGCAAACTCGAAAAAGGTGCGGCACGCCGGGTTGAGAGATCGATTATCCTTTCCGGAAAATGGAAAATTGCGCGGGACTTCGCGATTTCTTTTGAGCTGAAAAACCCGGACGGACACAAATCTCAAATCACGGTGAGTGCCGATGTCACAACCGCGGGAATGAAGGATCCGATGAACATTTTGCCCGACGAAATATCGCTGAAACTAACCGGCCGGACGGGAAAAACACTTGGGCTCGAATTGGTCCTGAGCAAAGACTTCTTTAAAGGGAATGTTCGCACCTTCATACGCTTTGTACGGTCCATGGAAGAATCTCGTATCGAAACGGGGCTTGCCATCGCATAGGGCTCGTACGTGGATAAATGCACTGGCTTTTGCATAACGAGGCGAGTAAGATTGAGCCTGTCTAAGGATTCCCGGAGGTCCTAAGGGCTTGATTTTATTCAATAATCGAACCTTGATTACCTCCGGCCTATTTCGTAACATCTTGGTTCCCACAAGACAAAGGTGCTCGGATCCGTGACGGATGAAGGCACGGCGATCTTGAGTACACTCGGGAGGTGACCGATGAAACCTGCAATCGACATCCGCGTCGGGAATGTGCTTCGCTTGGATGGCAAAATATGCAAGGTCTTGCATCAGGAAGTACGCGGCACGGGGAAATTCGGTAAAACAGTCCATCTGAAGGCGAAAAACCTTGAAGACGGGCATCATGTCGAAAAGGGGTTGCGGGCCGAGGAGACGATTGAAGATTTGGATCTCCACCATGTCAAGATGCAGTACCTTTATAAGGACGGGGAACAATTCGTTTTCATGAATACCGAATCCTATGAGCAATTTTCTTTGCCGGCACATTCGGTGGGCAAACAAGAGGTTTTTCTGAAAGAAAACATGGAAATTGACGTCGAGTTTGTGGAAGGCCGCCCGATCAGCGTGATCTTTCCCAAGATCGCCGAGCTCAAGGTCACGAGCGCACCTCCGGGTGTCAAAGGCCAAACCGATACGACCTACAAAGAAGTTGAACTCGAAAACGGTTTAAAAATCCTGGTCCCGCAGTTTGTCAATGAGGGCGAAATCGTGCGTATCGATGTCGCAAACCTGGCGTATCTGGAAAGGGTCCCGACAAAAAGCCTGAAGAATGCGTGAAACATGCCGATAAAATAATTCCGTGGTTTGAATTGATTTCATATCTAAAACTCGCGAAAGGGGAAAAGGAAAATGGCAGACGAAGCAAAGAATGAGGAAAAGAAGGAAGCCGCAGTCGAGGAAAAAAAAGAAGCGCCCGTGGCAGAAAAAAAGGAAGAGAAGAAGGCTGTTGCCGCGGATGAAAAAAAGACTCCCGAGGCAGCCGGTGGCGCCGTCAAGGCTGCCGAACCCAAGGAAGAGAAACGTAAGAAAGTGACCCGCATGAGTTTACCCGAAATCGAAGCCGCGATTGCGAATGTGGGTAAGCAGATGGGCGGATATGAGTCCCATTACGCGCAAGTTCTATTAGCGCGGCGCGAGATTTTGAAGCAGGAATTACCGGGTAAGACTGCCAAGAAGTAAGACGCTTATTCCGCAAGCGATTACCGTGCTAAGAAGATAGCGTTGATCTCTCCGTTTTTGTGAAGCGAGTCCTTGCATTCATATTCATAAATCCCGGCGGCGTGAGGTGTCTCTGTGAGTGTAACTACTTGACACACATGCTAAATATGGCATACTCGTAGATAATTTCGTCGATAAAACTGTTAATCTTTACCTTAACTATTTGAAAAATAAGGAGATAGCAATACTCATGACACCTTTTAAGATGAACGAGCAAGGTTTAATTCCGGCAATTATTCAGGATGCAGACAGTGGGGAAGTGCTGATGCTGGCTTATATGGACCTCAAGGCTTTTGAGCGGACGCTCAAAGAAAAAAAGACCGTATTTTATTCGCGCTCCCGCCAGCAGTATTGGGTCAAAGGTGAGACTTCGGGACATACACAGGACGTTGTCGAGGTCCTGACGGACTGCGACCGCGACACCGTGCTGATTCGTGTGAAGCAAAAAGGCGGCGCCTGTCACCTGGGATACCGCAGTTGTTTTGTCCACCTCCTTGACGAAAACGGAAACATTGTCAAGGTCACGCAGGAAAAGGTCTTTGATCCTGAGAAAACATATAAAAAATGATTACGCCGGATTTCGCATCGTTTAAAAAGCTGGCCAAGCAAGGGAACCTGGTGGCGGTACAGATCAGTGTCCCCGCGGATCTGGAGACGCCCGTCTCGAGTTTCCTGAAACTGGCGAGTGCAGAGACTAACGCTTTTTTGCTGGAGTCGGCCGAACATGCAGAACAGGTCGGACGCTATTCGATCATCGGATTCAAACCGGCGGCGGTGCTGAGTTCTTACCATGACAGGATTGTGATCCAGAAAGGAAATCGCAAGGCACGCTTGCGGACAAGCGATCATTTGATCGAGGTGCTGGAGTCTTCTGTCCAGGGCACGAAACTCGCCAACCCCGAAGATTTGCCAGGCTTTTGCGGCGGTTATGTCGGCTATTTCGGTTACGAGAACGTCGAACACTTTGAAAAGGTCAAGCTGCAATGCAAAAAAGGGCCCAAGATTCCCGATGCCGTTTTTTTTCTGACACGCAGTTTCCTGGTCTTTGACCATTTCCGCAAAACGCTCAACTTTGTCGAATTGGTACCGATCGAGGCCAACAAAAGTTTGACCGCCCTCTATCAGGGCGCGTTGAAAAAGATCCGGGTGCATGTCCGGTGTTTGCGCAAACCGCTACGCCCGAAAATGAAAATGCGACGGCCGACACCGATTGACATCCGGTCGAATATGAAGAAAAAAGATTTCGAGCAAAAGGTTGCGCGCATCCGGGAATATATCCGGGCGGGCGACTGTATTCAGGTTGTTTTGTCCCAGAGATTCAGGATGAATTTACCGATGGACGATTTCCATATTTACCGTGCCTTGAGATCGATCAACCCGTCACCGTATATGTTCTATTTTCGCGCCGGCACCCTCCGGATGATCGGTTCTTCACCGGAACTCCTGGTAAGGAACTCGACGCGTGTTGCCGAGGTAAGACCGATTGCCGGAACGCGACCGCGCGGGGAGAACCAGGCAATGGACCAGAAATATGAGGAGAACCTCCGACGTTCACCTAAGGAAACGGCAGAGCATTTGATGTTGGTGGATTTGGGACGCAATGACTTGGGCAGGGTTTGCGAATTTAACACGGTCAAAGTCAAGAATTACGCGCGTGTCGAACGTTATTCCCATGTGATGCACCTGGTTTCGGATGTCGTCGGAAAACTTCGGAAGGGCAAAAACTGTTTCGACCTGTTGAAGGCGACTTTCCCGGCGGGGACCGTGACCGGGGCGCCTAAAATACGTGCGATGCAAATCATCGACGAGTTGGAACATGAGAAGCGCGGAGCCTATGCCGGTTGTGTGGGCTATTTTGATTTTAATCGGAACATGGAAATGTGTATTACGATCCGGACGATTGTCGTCGACCGGAGGCAAATGTATCTTCAGGCAGGGGCCGGCATTGTTAAGGATTCGCAGCCCGCGCGTGAATATCAGGAAACCGTCAACAAAGCCAAGGCCTTGATCCAGGCGGTCGAACGGCAGAGGGACTTTTAATGCTACTGGTCATCGACAATTATGACTCGTTTACGTATAACCTCGTCCAGTATCTGGGCGAACTCCGCGCGGACCCGCGCGTGTGGCGTAACGATGAAATCACGATTGCTAAAATCAGAAGGCTCAGACCGCGGCAGATTGTCATTTCCCCGGGGCCGTGCACGCCCAAAGAGGCCGGAATTTCCACCGAGGTCATTCAGACCTTTTCGGGCAAAATTCCTATTTTGGGTGTATGCCTGGGGCATCAATGCATCGGTTATGCGTTCGGCGGAAAGATCGTCAGGGCGGGGCGAATCATGCACGGAAAGATTTCGGAAATTTATCACAAAGGGCAGGGGATATTCAAGAACCTGCCGAATCCGTTTCCGGCGACGCGTTATCATTCACTTGTCATCGAGAAGTGTTCCTTTCCCAAGAGCCTGGAGTTAACGGCTTGGACACAGGATGGTGAGATTATGGGAGTGCAGCACCGGACACACCCGACTTGGGGTGTTCAATTCCATCCGGAGTCTGTTTTGACGGAGAAGGGAATGCAAATTTTAAAGAATTTTTTATCGTTGTCACGGAAGTGTTGAAAGTATCCTGCCTGGCGGAATCCGATGAGAAAAGGGGCGAAGAGTTTCGGTGGTGATATCGCAGGCGTTCTGACCGGACTGCTGGAGGGGCGCAGCCTGACTGAAATTCAAGCGGAACAAATATTCGGCGCGCTCTTTCGGGGATCCTTGAAGGATGGCGCCGCAAAGGCCCTGCTCGTTTTATTGGCCGACAAGGGCGAGACGGCGGCAGAGATCATCGGATGTATCCGGGCCATCCGGGATCTGGAACCGGTTGAGACGGTGCGCATTCCTCATTTAATGGACACTTGCGGGACCGGCGGTGATCGCAGCCATTCTTTCAATATTTCGACTGTGGCCGCATTGGTGATTGCGGGCGCCGGCGGCAAAGTCGCCAAACACGGCAACCACGCGATTTCATCCAAGTGCGGCAGTTCCGATTTGATGATTGCGCTGGGTGTTCGCTTGGATGCCCCCAAAGGAAGGATGATTGATGCGATTCGCCGTTTTGGTATCGGATATTTCCATGCCCCCTTTTATCATCCTTCGTTTCGCACCGTTCAGGGGCTACGATGCTCGCTCAGAACGCGTACGATTTTCAATTACCTCGGACCGTTGCTCAATCCGCTGAAGCTGGAGGCACAACTGGTCGGAGTGTCGCGAGAGACGGATGTGGATCTCTACGCGCATGTCATTCGCCGCCTCGCGCAAAGCGATGCTTTGGTGTGCCATAGCGGAGACGGTTTGGATGAAATCTCGACGGCACGGTCGACGGGTTACGCATTGATCCGGAATAAGAGTATCCGGTACGGGAAGATCGTTCCCGGACGATGCGGATTTAATCGTGCGAAGGGGCATGATTATGCAGGCGGTACGGCCAGGGAGAATGCGCGATTGACGCTTCGCATCTTAACGGGGAAAAGGCAAGGTCCTTTGACGGACGTGATTATGATGAATGCGGCTGCGGGATTGATGATCTCGGGCGTTGTGAAGGATATCAACAGCGGGATCCGGCTTGCAAAAAATGCAATCGAATCCGGCAAAGCGATGAAAGCCCTGAACGGGCTCATAAAACTATCGAATCGAAAATGATACTCGACGACATTATCACACAAAAAAGAAAAGACCTTGAGGAGCTCAAACGGCGTTTTCCTGCCCATCGGCTTCAACAGGCCGTGCTTTCCTTCAAGCGATCCAAACCGCGCGACTTCAAAAAGGCGATCAGTGCCCCGCACGGGGTCAATCTTATCAGCGAGATCAAGAAAGCATCGCCCAGTGCGGGTATTTTACGTGAGGATTTTCAACCTCTGCGTATTGCCAATTCCTATGAAGCCGGGGGAGCGGCTGCCATTTCGGTTTTGACGGAACCCCATTATTTCAAAGGACGGCCCAGCTATCTCAGGACGGTCCGCCAAGTCACGTCGTTGCCGATACTCCGCAAGGACTTTATCCTGGAATCCTATCAGCTTTATGAAACGGCCTTGCTCGAAGCGGATGCCTTTCTCTTGATTGCGTCGATACTCACGGATGATGAATTGCGGCATTTGATCCAGTTGGGCCTTGAACTCAAAATGGAAGCGCTCGTTGAAGTCCATGCGGACGAGGACCTGTCCAAGGCCTTGTATGCGGGAGCTCGGATCATCGGTATCAATAATCGCAATCTGAGAACGCTGGAAGTCGACGCACGGTCGGCCAAGCAATTGATTCCGCATGTCCCGAAGGGGATTCCCATCGTCATCGAAAGCGGTTTGCAGCATTACGAAGAGATCATGGAGTATAAAAGCTTGGGGATCAATGCCTTTTTGGCAGGTACCGTATTTATGAAATCCCGCGATATTGTCAGTACGATGAATGAATTGCTGGGACGCGACCGGAAATGGATTAAAGGTTCGGGGGGAACTTATGGCCAAAGTTAAAATTTGCGGTAATACAAACGTGGCCGATGCGCAGCTGGCCGTTGAGTTGGGGGCCGATTATCTCGGATTTATCTTTGCGGAAAGCAAAAGGCGCGTGGATATCGCCACGGTGCGGGAGATTATGCAGAGTCTTCCGAAATTTAAAAACTTCGTCGGTGTGTTCTTCAATCAGCCGAAGAAGAAGGTGGAAGCGATTGCCGGAGAATTGGGACTCAAAATCCTTCAATTTCACGGCGATGAGACCGCGCTTTATTGCGAATCCTTCATGAACAAAGGGTACGATGTGATCAAAACATTCCGAGTGAAGGATGCCATGAGTCTGAAGCGCATCGACGAATACAATGTCACAGCGTTTCTCTTCGACACCTATTCGAAGGAAGAAAAAGGCGGAACCGGGATTCCGTTCGATTGGAATCTGATCGAAGGCAGGCCGTATGTCCAAGGGAGGCTTTTTCTTGCGGGCGGGTTGAACGTGAATAATCTCGAACATGCCATTGCCAAGTTACATCCCTACGCGGTCGACGTTGCCAGCGGTGTGGAATCAAGCACGGGGAAGAAAGATGCGGCGCTGTTGGAACAATTTATACGGATCGCGAAGGCGAAGAGCGGTCAACATGCCAATTAAAAATCCGTTTATTCAGCGGGTCCTGAAAAGTTTTGACCGAATCGATAGAGAATCTCTGCAGAATTATCTGCTCGATTTGGCCGAGGAAAACCGTCTGTACCGGGAGACCTTGCATCAATTGAACGAAGGAATCATTCTCATTGAGAGAAACGGAAAAATCCGTTATGTGAATTATCAGGCTTCGGTATGGCTGGGATTTGAGTCCGTGGCGTCCGGGAAGCCCCAAACCATCCAGCAAATCTCAGATTCGGAACTGAAACGGTTCCTGAGGGAACAAATCGGCAAAGTCAAAGAGCGCGTGGCCGGGGATGTGCATGTTTTGTCGCCCGATGAATTGGATTTGGGGGTTATTCTGGCGCCGGTCGTCGGTACGCGAGAAGATTATGTTCTGGTCATGATGACCAACCTTAGCGGAGAAAAAGCCCCGCTGATCGATCAGGAGCGCATGGCCCGCATCGAGGCATTGATCAGCCTGGCGGCCGGTATCGCGCATGAGATCGGGAACCCTTTGAATTCCCTTTCGATCCATCTCCAGATTTGTCAAAAAGAGATCAAGGGCCTCACGAAATCCCAGAAAAAGGTTATTGAAGATAGTCTCAATGTCATGTCGGCTGAAACCGAGAGGCTGGACCGTATCGTGAGGAACTTTCTCAAAGCGACCCGGCGTCATCCGTTGCGATATCGTCTGGAGAATATCAACAGAATCCTTGAAGAATCCCTCAATATCTTAATGCCCGAGCTGAAGGACAAGAGGATCAAAGTTGATTTCAAACCGGACGAGGCCGTTCCTCTTTTCTTGCAGGACAGAGACCGGCTGAATTTGACCTTCATCAATTTGATCAAAAATGGGATGGAAGCCATGCCGCGCGGCGGACGTCTCCGGATCGAAGTTTCCCATGAGGGGAAAATTGCCATGGTCAAATTTCAGGACAACGGCAAAGGGAGCGACGACGAGGATTTGCCGCATATTTTTGAAGCCTACTACACGACAAAAGAGGAAGGCTCCGGCTTGGGGCTTATGACGGTTTACAATGCAATTTCTGAGCATGGCGGTCGCATTGAAGTGGAAAGTCGAATCGGGAAGGGGACGACGTTTACGGTCCTGCTGCCCATGCGGCTTCCCAAGCTTCAGCTTCCCAAATATGATTTAAGTACCAAGAAGGCATAACCTTTCAATTTGCATGACCGTAAAAAGAAAGGGTGAGGAGATCATTTCCAATGTCGCTTTACGCAACGATACTTGTCGCTGAGGACGAGGCCAACGCACGAGAAGGACTGGTGCATTTCCTGGAAGGCCTGGATTACGAGGTCGTTCCGGCGGTAGACGGAGAAGAAGCCTGGCAGGAGTATTTGAAGTCAGCGCCGGATTTGGTGTTGGCCGATATCCGCATGCCATCTCTGGATGGCATCGGTTTGCTGGAAAAAATCAGGCATCACAATCCGAATGCAAAAGTGATTTTGCTGACAGCTTATGGTTCTGTTGAAGACGCGGTCAAGGCCATGAAAAAAGGGGCCTTCTATTATTTGACCAAGCCCGTCAACCTCGAAGAGCTCGAGTTTCAGGTTAAAAAGGCACTGGCGAACCAGGACCTTGAAGAGGAAAACCGCGAGCTCAAACAGGCCCTGTTTAAGGAAAAGTTTGTGCAGGGCGAAATCGTGGCAAAATCGTCCAAGATGAAAGAATTGCTCAAGACCGTCGATAAAATCGCGCAGTCAACCGCTGCCGTTTTGATCGAAGGTGAGAGTGGAACCGGTAAGGAGTTGATCGCGCATCGCATCCACCAGCTCAGCTCGCGTGCGAACAAGCCTTTCGTGGCCGTGCATTGTGCGGCCCTAACCGAGACGTTGCTGACCAGCGAACTTTTCGGACATGAGAAAGGGGCTTTTACGGGCGCGACCGAGCGCAGTGTCGGACGTTTTGAGAGGGCCCACGACGGGACGATCTTCCTAGATGAGATCGGGGAGATTTCCCGAGATACCCAAGTCAAGCTCTTGCGGGTGCTCCAGGACGGCCAATTTGAACGCGTTGGCGGAACGAAGCCGATCAAAGTGGATGTTCGGCTCCTATGCGCGACGAACAAAATCTTGATCGACGAGGTCAAAGCGGGGCGTTTCCGCGAGGACTTGTATTACCGGATCAATGTTATTTATCTTAAGATCCCGCCTTTGAGGGAACGTCCGGAAGACATTCCGCCGCTTGTGGAATATTTCATAAAACACTATGCCCAGGCCAACGGGAAGAAGATCACGGCGATTAACGAAGACGCCATGCGCGCGTTGACGGAGTATGCGTGGCCGGGGAATATACGCGAAGTCAAGAACATCGCGGAACGCATGGTGGTCCTCAGCTCGAGCCCTGCCTTAACCTTGCATAATGTGCCGGAAGATATACGCAGCGGAAGCGGGGTTCCCGATCGGGAAGGATCGTCGAACGCGATCGCCGGTGCCTCCGGACGGTTGAGCGATATGGAGAAAGGAATGATCGTTCAAACGCTCGAAAGCGTGAAGGGCAATAAATCATTGGCTGCCAAGAAGCTCGGAATTTCGCGCCGCACACTGTACCGGAAAATTGACGATTATAAGCTGTAATCTGAAGCGGGATTAATTCGCCCTGCTTCGTGTTGATACAGTTTGCGTGTGCCAGAGTGACCCACAATTTGACTTCGTAGAACCATCCAAATAATCCTCATTTGTAACCTATTTCAAATACATGATTTACGATGGGATTCAACTTGGATCGTTTGGCATGATAATTGATGTAATGCGAAGCGAATTGTGTGTAATACGCTTTGGGGTTTTCAGAAATTAAAGCACTAATGGTTGAAAACAATATCAATGTCAAAGGAGACATAAAATGGCGAAAGTTCTAGGAATCGACTTAGGAACGACAAACTCTTGCATGTCCATTATGGAAGGCGGCGAACCCAAAGTTATCGCAAATGTCGAAGGCAATCGAACGACTCCCTCCGTGGTGGCATTCACAAAAAACAAAGAAAGAATCGTCGGACAATCGGCGAAACGACAGGCCGTTACAAATTCGGAAAACACGGTCTTCAGTGCCAAACGTTTTATCGGCAGGCGCTATGATGAAGCGGGGCACGAAATCAAACTCGTGCCGTTTAAAGTCAAAGCGGGCAAACACGGTGAAGCCGTGTTCAATATTCCCGCGGAAGGGCGTGATTATACGCCGCCGGAAATATCCGCGATGGTGCTCCAGAAACTCAAATCGGATGCGGAGGCTTATCTGGGCGAACCGGTGAAACAAGCTGTGATTACCGTGCCTGCTTATTTTAACGACTCCCAACGTCAAGCCACCAAGGATGCCGGACAAATCGCCGGACTCGAGGTATTGAGAATTATCAACGAACCGACCGCGGCAGCCCTTGCGTACGGACTCGATAAAAAGAAGAACGAAACGATTGCGGTATATGACTTGGGCGGTGGCACATTTGACATTTCCATTCTGGAACTCGGAGACGGAGTCTTCGAAGTCAAGGCGACGAACGGGGACACGCATTTGGGCGGTGATGATTTTGATCAAAGGATCATCGAATGGCTTGTCGATGAATTCAAAAAATCCGAAGGGATCGATCTGACCAAAGACCGCATGGCGCTTCAGCGTTTGAAAGAAGCGGCGGAAAAAGCCAAATGCGAACTCTCGACATCCCAATCGACCGAGATCAATCTGCCTTTTATCACGGCGGATGCCTCGGGGCCCAAGCATTTTTTGATCACCTTGACGCGTGCCAAGCTTGAGCAGCTGGTCGGGGATTTGATTGAGAAATCCGTTGAGCCTTGCACGAACGCGCTTCGTGATGCCGGCGTTACGGCAAAGGCCATTGATGAAGTTATCCTCGTAGGAGGCCAAACCCGCATGCCGGCTGTCGTCAACAGAGTACGCGAATTGTTCGGCAAGGACCCTCATCAGGGCGTTAATCCCGATGAAGTTGTGGCGGTGGGCGCCGCGATCCAGGGCGGTGTTTTGAAAGGGGATGTTAAAGACATCTTATTGCTCGATGTCACCCCGCTTTCGCTGGGCATCGAAACTTTGGGGGGTGTCATGACCAAGCTGATTGAACGAAACACGACGATTCCGACCAAAAAGTCCGAGATTTTCTCGACAGCCGGGGACAATCAAACGGCGGTAACCGTAAAGGTTCTGCAAGGGGAACGAGAAATGGCTTCGGACAACCGGGTTTTGGGATTGTTTAATCTGGAGGGAATTCCGCCTGCGCCTCGCGGCATGCCCCAAATCGAAGTAACTTTCGATATCGACGCGAACGGAATCGTTCATGTGTCGGCAAAAGATCTTGGGACCGGTAAAGAGCAAAAGATTCGGATTGAATCTTCGTCCGGGTTGAGCAAGGAAGAAGTGGATAAGCTTGTCAAAGAAGGGCAGTCGCATGCGGAAGACGATAAGAAAAAGCATGAGATGATCACCGCCCGAAATCAGTTGGACAATCTTATCTACGCCACAGAGAAAAGCGTTGCAGAACACGGTTCCAAAATCAGCGATGAAGAAAAGAAACGTGTCGAAGAAGCCCTCAAAGAGGCCAAAGAAGCGCTCAAATCGGATTCAGTCGAGCAGATCCAGCAGGTAACGCAGAAGTTGTCGACGGCATCCCATACCTTGGCGCAAAAGATTTATGAGGAAGCCGCCAAAAAGGCGCAGGCCTCCAAAGGGAAGGAAGAACCGAAGGCCAAAGACGGCAAAGATGATTCGGTCGTCGACGCGGATTACGAAGTGGTCGATGAGGACGATAAGGATAAGGACAAGAGCAAGAAGTAAATCTCGAACGTCCGGACATTGCAGGCAAGCCGCAATGCGATAGAGTTAAGGGAATGCAGAAGGGCGAGGGTCCTGCGATCTTCGCCCTTCATTATTTGGAGCTCCGTTAAAGTCATTGATTGCTGCCATAAGTCCCGGTAAAATAATAGCTTATGTTGCATTTTAGAAGTTTACCGTTTCTCTTACTTCTCGGAATGATCCTCGCGGGTGATACCTATGCCAAGCCAACCTGTGATGTGTCCTTAAGCGCCACGCAATCGGAAGTTGACCAAGCGGTCGTTATGAACATCAAGATTCAATGGCCCAAGAGCGAGGCCCTTTATGCATTCCTTTTTCCGCAGGTGAAGATGGATAATCTTCAGCTTCAAACTCAGGGGGAGTCCCAGGAATCCTTTTTATCGGACGGGGAGCCATGGGTAAGAAAAACATTTTCATTAACCTTTCTACCGGTGCGCTCGGGCGAAGGACGGATACGGGCTTTCACCTTGGGCTATATCGACCCGTCGACGCAAAAAGGCGGTAGCTTTCAGATTGAGGACCAACTCATCAAGGTTCATCGCAAGCGAATACCGAAAAAACTATTGAATCAGATATTCGCGGGTGCCGGGACGGTCATCGGACTATTCGTGATCGCAATCATCTTCTTCATGAAGTTCGGCCGAAAAACAGATGTCCCAAAGCACGCGATCGATCTCAAGGCGGAAGCGGCCTTAGCGAAATTCGAAGCTATGGTTGAGGCGCGCGGAGGTAAAACGACAAAAGATCTGCTTCAAGAGTTCAGCGTGTTTCTGCGGAATTTCGTCACGGAATATTACAAAGTTGATATGCGGCATACCGCTATTCCGGATGTCCTTGAGGATTTGAAAGCGCTAGGAGTTTCACGGCAAGAACGTGAATTCCTGCGGCATCTCTTTGATATACTCAGCGAAATGAGGTTTTCGGGTAGCGGTCTTTCTGATTCCGAATTTGACGGGTTACAGAATGAAATCAAAAACTACGTCAGCGGAAAACGGATTGTTCAGGAACGGCTGATTTAATTTTACGCGCAACAACTGAATTGATTTTAACCCTAGCTTTTCTGTGAAGGAGGAGAAATATCATGGATGAGTCCATACGTGAAGTCAGTGCGCAAGTCAAAGAAGCGAATGCGACGATGCAGGAAGTGATGCGGGAGATCGGTAAGGTCATTGTCGGGCAGCAATACCTGGTCGATCGGCTCATGGTCGCTTTGCTGGCGGACGGTCATATTTTAATTGAAGGTGTGCCGGGACTTGCCAAAACGCTGTCGGTGAGGACCTTATCGCAGGCTGTGAATGCCAAATTTCAACGCATTCAGTTTACGCCCGATCTATTGCCGGCGGACGTGATCGGGACGCTGGTTTACAATCCCAAGGACGGAAATTTCACGACCAAGAAGGGACCTATTTTTGCCAGCATTATTCTGGCCGATGAAATCAACCGTGCACCTTCAAAAGTTCAAAGCGCTCTTCTGGAGGCAATGCAAGAACGGCAAGTGACGATCGGCGATACCACGTTTCCTCTGCCGAAGCCGTTCCTGGTTTTGGCGACGCAGAATCCGATCGAGCAGGAAGGCACCTATCCTTTGCCCGAAGCCCAGGTGGACCGCTTCATGCTAAAGCTCATCGTGACGTATCCCAATAAGAAGGAGGAGAAAGAAATTCTGGAGCGCATGTCCGGCGGAAAAACAATCCCCGTGAATCCGGTTCTGGATCCGGAAAAGATCCTTGCCATGCGGGAAATCATGCATCGCATCTATGTGGATGAGAAGGTTAAGGATTACATCATTGACCTTGTGTTCGCGACGCGCGAGCCGGAACATTACAAACTGGATATTCTCAAGCCGCTTATTTCGTATGGGGCGTCGCCGCGTGCCAGCATCATGTTAACGCTGGCCGCCAAAGCCAATGCCTTTTTGCGGGGACGCGGTTATGTGACTCCGGATGATGTAAAGCAAATCGGATTTGATGTCCTGCGACACCGCGTACTGGTTACCTACGAGGCGGAAGCGGAAGAAATGACTTCGGAAAACATCATTCAACAGGTCTTCGAGCAAGTTGAGGTTCCATGATCCCCAAGGAGATTTTAAAAAAGGTCCGACACATCGAAATTCGCACCACGCGTCTGGTCAATGACCTCTTCGGAGGGGAATACCAGTCTGTCTTCAAAGGGCAGGGGATCGAGTTTGCCGATGTCCGCGAGTATGTCCCGGGGGATGATATCCGCACCATCGATTGGAACGTCACGGCTCGTTCCCAGCATCCCTTTGTTAAGAAATTTGTGGAGGAACGCGAGCTGACCGTTCTTTTTGTCGTCGATATGTCGGGTTCGCAATATTTTGGATCGGGGGAACGTTTAAAGGCCGAAGTGGCCGCGGAGATTACGGCCTTGCTGTCTTTTTCGGCGGTTAAGAACAACGATAAAACAGGATTGGTGATTGTCACCGACGAAGTTGAGAAGAACATCCCGGTCAAGAAAGGGAAAACGCATGTCCTGCGCGTCGTGCGCGAAATCCTTTATTACAAGCCTAAGGGGCGAAAGACGAATCTGAGCAAGGCCTTGGAGTATCTCCACAACTTCCTGACGCGTACGGCAGTCATATTTCTCATTTCTGATTTTATGGACCAAGGCTACGAGAAGGCCCTCAAAATTCTGAGCCGTCGCCATGATGTCATTGCGATCCATCTCAAGGATCGCCGGGAGGAAGATCTGCCGCCGATCGGGTTGGTGGAAGTCGAGGATTGTGAGACCGGGCAATCATCCTTGGCCGACTTTTCCAGAAAATCCCTTCGTCAGATGTATCAGCAAGAGGCTGTCGCCCGGAATGAGAAACTCGACCATCTGTTGAAAACACTCGGCATTGATAGGATCGATATTTCGGCAGAATGCTCCTATGTGGAACCGATCATGAAATTTTTCAAGATCCGTGAGAGAAGGATGTGATGGCAACGGTATACAATTGCTCTCATACTGCAAAATGGGGCCGATGGGTTGTCAGGAATCGGCTCTTGCTGGCGTTTACTTTCCTTTTTATGGTGACAGCCCCATGGCAGACGTTTGGGGCTGAGAAACCGGCGATTTCGCTCAAAGCCGAGGTCGATAAAGCCTTTATCACGATCGGAGATCCCGTTGTTTATACCGTAACCATACGCCATGTGCCCTCCATCAAGGTCTTATCGCAAATTACGCCACCTGCAAGCGACATTCTGTCCATCAAAAAAATCGAAGATTTGCGACGTGAAGAAGACGGCATGGTCGTTGAAGGCAAACGGATGAAGCTTACGGCCTATCGTTTGGGAGAATTTATTCTGGACCCGATCAGTATCGATTATACCGACGATAAGGGGCAAAAGGGCAAAATCCAGACTGAGAAGATCTATTTGACGGTCAAGAGTGTTGCGGAAGGGGAGACCAAAACCGATATTCGAGGTATTAAATCGGTGATTTCCATACCGCGGAAATACCGGCTGGCGATTTTTGTGATCATCACTTCGCTGGGTGTCATTCTTTTAGGTCTATGGATTTATCGCATCGTGAGGAAAAAAGTGGCCGAAAGGATCGAGCAAGGCCCGCCTCTGACGGCGGAGGAAGAGGCTAAATTGAATTTGGAGCGGTTATACGGCTCGGATTTGCTGAAGAAGGGCAAGCTCAAAGAGTATTACCTCCGGTATTCCGAAATTATCAGGATTTATCTCGAGAAACGGTTTAAAGTTCTTGCGGTCGAATCGACCACGTATGAGATCGTCCGGTTTCTGAAACAAAACCAGGTCGATCAATCACTCCTGGAAAAAATCGATGAGGTCCTCGAAGCCTCGGATTTGGCCAAATTTGCGAAGTGGCGTCCGGAGGTCTTTCAGATCTTGGATCTCAACAAAAAGGCGCTGCAAGTCATTGACGAGGCAAAGCCCAAGGAGACGCAAGGTGGAGTTTAGGTATCCCTATGCCTTTTTGCTGATTGCGCTGCTACCGTTGCTTTTTTGGATATCGAAACGGGCGAAACGAGTCACCCTGAGATTTTCCACCGCCACGGTGATACGCACGAAGGCCTTATCGACACGGACATTCTTTTACAAAATGCTGCCCTGGATGCGTGCCGGCGTTTTTATCCTATTGATCAGTGCCTTGGCAAGGCCGGAACGTATCGCCGCCGAACGAGAATATCAAACCAAAGGTGTCGATATCATGATCGCCCTGGATATCTCGGGTTCGATGCTGGCCGAAGATTTTAAACCTGAAAACCGCATTGCGGTCGCCAAACAAGAGGCGATCAAATTCATCAAAGGGCGAGAAAACGACCGGATGGGGTTGGTGGTTTTTGCCCGCAAAGCCTTCGCCCAATGTCCGCTAACCCTTGATTACGATGTCTTGATCAACCTGCTGAAAGAAGTCCATATCGGGATGATCGACGACGGGACGGCCATCGGTATGGGCATCGCTTCGGCGGTCAACCGGCTGCGCAACAGCGATGCCAAAAGTAAAATCATTATTCTCATTACGGACGGCGAAAACAACGCCGGCAATATTGACCCGATAACCGCGGCTGAATTGGCGAAGACATTCGGCATCAAGGTCTATACGATCGGAGTCGGTAAAGGGGGATTGGTGCCTTTCCCGGTCAACGACCCGCTCTTTGGCAAACGATACGTCCAGGCCAAAGTGGATATTGATGAAATGACTCTCAAACGAATTGCCGATATCACGGGAGGCATGTTTTTCAGAGCCCGCGACCCGAAATCATTGGCGGAAATTTACGAGAGGATCAATCAGTTGGAAAAGACCGACGTCAAGGTCAAGGAATACCGCAGCTACTTGCCGCAATTTCATTTGTTCCTATTTCCCGCGATGGCGTTGCTGTTGTTTGAGCTTTTGCTCAGCCGCACCGTTCTGTTGAAGGTGCCGTGATGATCCAGTTCTATGATCCGAAAGCTTTTATCTTCCTTTGGGTGATACCGATATTGATCGGATTGTTTATTCTTTCCCGAAAGATCTGGCTCGCTCGCATCCGCAAGATCGGGAATGCGGACACCATTCAGCAGAAGATGATGCCGGCATACCGTCCCGCGGAAAACAAAATCCGCCTTTTCTTCTTTATCCTGGCGTTTCTCTGTGCCATCACGGCCCTGGCGCGGCCCCAATGGGGCGAAGACGTGCGCAAAGTCGAACGCAAGGGCGTCGATCTTATTTTTATTTTGGATACGTCCCTGAGTATGCTGGCCGAGGATGCAAAACCGAATCGTTTTGAGAAATCCGTACGTGAGATCAAGAGTACGATACGAAAGCTCAAGGGAGACCGTGTCGGCATGGTCGCTTTTTCAGGTTCTAGTTTCTTACAGACACCTTTAACGCTTGATTATTCCGCCTTTTTTCTTTTTTTGGATGCCGTCGAAGTCGGTCACGTTCCCGATCCCGGGACATCTCTTTCACAAGCATTAAGGCTGGGCATGCAATCATTTCCGCCCGGGGAATCAAAATACAAGGCCATGATTGTTTTTACCGATGGTGAGGATCATGAAGGTGGCATCGAAGGGGTCTTGGAGGATGCCAAGAAAGAACATGTCCGGATTTATACCATCGGTGTCGGTACCACCCAGGGCCAACCGATCCCCTTGAAGGATGAACAGGGGAGACGTGCCGGATTTAAAAAAGACAGAGCGGGGAACGTTGTTATCACGAAGCTGACGAAGCCTCTCTTGGAGAAAATTGCGCAGGAAACCGGGGGTGTTTACATTACCAGCAGTCCGAGCGAGCAAGAGGTTGATTTGATCTTGAAACACATGGAGAGCCTCGGTCAGAAGCGTTTACGTGAACGGCAGCTCATGGAACGCGAAGATCATTTCGAGCTGTTTTTGATTTTGACCTTTATCTTTCTCGCCCTGGAAATGTTCGTCAGACGCCGGCAAAAGAAAATTCCGCCTTTGGCAGCTCTTATCTGTGCTTTTATGCTTTTCTCCGGTTTTCTGGAAACATCTCGCGGTCTGAACGAGAAAGGCAATGAATTATATCATCAGAAAAAATATCAGTCGGCGCTTCAGGAGTACCGCCGAGCCCAGATCAAAAAACCGGATGACCCTGTCATTCGTTACAATCTGGCAACCACGCTTTATCAATCCGGGGATTATGCTCAGGCAAAACAGGAGCTTGAGAAGTCGATGGCTGCTACGGCGGATAAGACCTTAAAAGCCAAGGAGCTTTATAATTACGGCAACACTCAATACCGGCTCGGGAAGTTCGAGGAAGCCATCAATGCTTATAAAAAGGTGCTCGAAATCGATCCGACGGATAAAGATGCCAAGTACAACCTGGAGTTTATCCAAAACTCAAAAAATCGCATGGATAAGAAGGACCAGGAAAAGAAAAAACAGGATGAGAAAAAGCAACAGCAACAACAGCAGCAACAACAGAACCAGCAACAGCAGAATCAACAACAGCAACAAAACCAGCAGCAGCAAAATCAACAACAGGACCAACAGCAGCAACAAGATCAGCAGCAGAATCAACCACAAAACCAGCAAGAGCAGAAACAAGAAGAGCAAAAGAAGCAAGAAGACAAGCAGGACCAACAGCAGCAGAATCAGCCTCAGGAACAGCAACCGCAGGATCAACAAGAGCAGAAGGACCAGGATCAACAACAGCAACAACAACCGCAGGAAATGGATCAGGGCGACAAGGAAGAACAAAAACAGCCGCAACCGCAAGAAGGCGAAGAAAAAGAACGCGAAAACCCGGAAGAACAACAGGGGCAGGAAAAGAAACCGGTAGAAGGTCAGGAAGAACAAAAAAAGATGCCAAAGCCTTTGCAGGGGCAAATGAACCTTGAAAATGCTCTTAGAATCCTAGATGCGCTCAAGGAATCAGAAAAGGAATTGCAGGACTTGCGCAAGCCTCCGGTCGATAAGAATCCGCCCCACGTCGAAAAGGATTGGTAACGAACTTTTTTAACATCTTTCTAACGAACTTTTGGAGAAGGGGAGAGCTATGGGGCTAGAAGAGAAAATCAGTCAAGATTTAGTCGCGGCAATGAAAGCGAAGGCGGAGTTAACGCTGTCGACGCTGCGTATGACCAAGGCTGCGATTACTAATTACCGCATCGAAAAGAAAAAAGAGAAATTAGACGATCAGGACGTGATTACGATCCTGCAAAAGCAGGTCAAACAACGACGAGAAAGCATTGAGAACTTCGAAAAAGCCGGCCGACAGGATTTGGCCGACAAAGAGAAGAAAGAAATGGACGTGCTGAACGTCTATCTTCCGCAGCAGCTAAATGACGATGAAATCAAAGCTCTGGTCCAGAAGGCCATCGGTGACAGCCAGTCCAAATCGAAAGACGACGTCGGCAAGGTCATGAAGGTCTTGATGCCCATGGTTAAAGGTAAAGCCGATGGCCGGAAAGTTAATGAGATTGTGGCCGGTTTGCTTGGTTCCTAAGCGCACACGGATAGGTCAGTTGACAGCCGCTTTGAACAAATAACCCGAAGCGATCAGATTGTGTTGTACAAGATAGGATACTTTACATAATATACATTATAGGACATTGAATAACATAAGAAAATCAGCTCTTCGTCTTTGCCTTTCGCGGAATCATATCGGATTTTAGGCAAACGACCCTGTCGATAAATAGCTTTCCCATCAAATGATCCACCTCATGCTGAATGCAAATAGCTTCGATTCCTTCCGCCCATTTAGAATGATAGGCACCCTTTTCATCATACCAACCCACCATGACTCGATTGAACCGTTTTAGATAAGCCGAGTATTCTGGAAGGCTCATGCAGCCCTCCCGGCTAATTGTCTCCTGTTCGGTCTTAAGGATCACAGGATTGATCAATAAGATCCGTTTAGCGCCCGGGATACGAGGAGATACGTCGACAATCGCAATTTGCTTGGATATGCCGATTTGGGGTGCTGCGATGCCAATCCCATCGGGTTGGGTCCTCATCACGGACTCCATGGCATTGATCATGAGTCGCAATTCATGGTCAAATTTCGTTACTTTCGAGGCAGTCCTACGAAGGACTGGATCCGGGAAAAGGCGTATGGAATGTTCTTGCATATCGTTATCAGAGGTCGATATGTTCGACGGATTTAAGGTTAAATTCCATTTTTAGCTGATGCCCCAGATTCTGGAGACTTCGTTTGAGTTTTGCAAGATTGAATCGTTTAGGAGCGTCGATTTCGAGCAGCATGGTATAAATGGTATTTGTGCCGCGCCCCAGGATTTTACTGTTTAAATCGGTAATATTGAGTCCGTGTAAAGAAATCAGATTGCTGGTCTGATAAACGATCCCGGTGCGGTCACGGCCGACGACGGTCAAAAGATAGGGCGCGGAACCCGACGGATGTTTATCGCCCCTGAGGAGTTTCGATTTGAAATCATGCCAAAAATAGCTCAATCCTTTCTGATGCATATCCCGCTCGAGGTCTTGATGGATCGCCCGAAACTGCGTTTTGGGCATACTGACGACCATCATCATGGCAAATTCGCCTTCCAGGATGGTCATGCTGATATCTTCCAGGTTACAATGACGCCGATAAAGCATGCCGGTCACATAAGCGATGATTCCGGGCCGGTCTTTCCCCAATACGGTCAACATGGCCTGTTTCATTTTTTTAAATCTCCTATAGTTTCGGATCTTGGTTCCGGTCGTTTATCGGAAGCAATGTCCTCTTGGCTTGGAACGCCGTACGGACGGGCAACGGATAGCTCGGGTTTTACGCTTGCTCCCGGGATATGACCGAGATAGCGGAAAGGCAGGACGATTCTCCCCTGCCGGTTTTTCAGTGAGTCCCATTCGGGGATTTTTGCATCGAAATAAGCGGCGAGTTTCTCCAATAGGACAAGCCGTCCGCTGAATTTGACGTTTTGATTCATGATATCGTACTCGCCTTGCGCGGATATCAAATAATCGGGATGCTTGACCATGAGGTCATCCACGTCCGCATAGCCACCCTGAATATTGAAATTCGCCTGAAGAATATCGAAGGCCGTGTCATTGTTTTGAACGGTTACGGCAATTTCGGGCGGAGATTGCCCGATGACAATGGCCGCGGTCGCCGGGATCGATACCGCATTTTCCAGCGCACCGCGGACGAAATTGATGTTCTTGAAAGCGCCTTGACGGATATCTACGGTCCCGATAACCGCTATTTCTTTATGAATGGTGTCCCGCGCGATTGCCTCAAGCGATGCTTCGATTTGCGCGGTCACAATCCCGGTCACGTATTCACGTCCTTGGATTGAAGCCGGCATGATCGTCGACAAATCGAATTGATGGATCTTGGCCATGCCTTTAAATTTAGTTGCTTGCGTGAGAGATGTCAACCGTCCTGCAAGCTCCACCACGCGATTGTCGTATTCGGCTTCAAAATTAATTTCATCTCGACCTGGGAAATAAAATGCATCCAAAAAAATATTTGGTTTGGGGCTGCCGAAGAAAGCCCCCTCGAGCCGTATCCGTGAGGGCGCAGTTGCTTTGGCCTGATAGGCCACGCAGCGCAGTTTTTCAACATCGACTTTGAGCGGGTTCGCGGCCGAGTCATCCTGATAATGCACGGCACCGTCTTCGATTCTCAATTCCGACAATTTCAGATTCCATCCCGAGGCCTTTGAGGGTACCGTGTTTGGTGATAAGGGGTCTTTAGCCTCAAGGATGCTTACCTCCCCTGTCGCAGGGCTTGCTGAAAGGGGTTCTGTGAACAGCGTGTTTGAGGGCCAGTTCATCGAACCATCGGCATTCCGGATAACCCATATTTCGGGTTTGATCAATTGAATTGCACGGATTTTAAGCTTTCGTTGAAAAGCCTTCTTCAAATCGATTCCTAAAATGGCTTTGTCGGACTTCATGAGAAGATGCCTTTTATCGTTTGAGCGTACGATTAAACCTTCCATGCCGATTCCGAAATTGAGGCCCCAATGGACTGAAAGGTATCCGATACGTGTTTCGATTCCGTACTGTTGATCCAAAGATCGCTCAATCTGCGGCCGCAATACGCTGAGGTCGAAAAGCAATGAAAAACAAGCCAGCGCGACGATGACAACGACAAGCAAGGTTCCCAGAATGATGAAAACGTTTCTCATTGAGCTTTTTTCGATTTCATCCTTAATTGGTTTTGAGCATACGCGAGTGCCGCATCCTTGTCTTTGATTTGTCCTTCAAGCTGAAGATCGTAGATTTCTTCCAGGAAAGGTTTCATGTCCGGGCCCGGTTGCATGCCGAGCCGGATCAGGTCATGGCCGTTGATCAACGGAGCGGGCTTGAGTTCTTCCGCAGCGTATTCCTTTTGTTTGGCTTTGAGAAAACCGTAATTGTCCAAATGCCCGTGGCTGGTCACACAATCGATACGGTGCAGTTCCAGTTCGAGTTCAAACGTCGGTCGTGTCAAGAGCCGCTTCAATTTTCCTTCCCGCATCTTCTGTACGTCACCGAATCTCATGTGATTTTCAACACAACCCGCAACGGTCTCGATTTCATCATTGGAAAAACGCAAGCGCCGCATGATGGTTTCTGTCATCCTGGCGCCAAGCGGCGCGTGCTCGTAGAACGTGATGTGACCATCGCGCACGGCCAGGGTCGGAGGTTTGCCGACATCGTGGAAAAGGACGGCCAGAGCTAATTCCTTACTGGGGTTCTTGAGTTGCGCAAGCATCAATTTCGTATGAACGAAGACGTCGCCTTCCGGATGAAAGGCCGGCGGCTGTTGAATGTTTTTCATCGCCTCGATTTCCGGGAGGATTTCTTTGAGCAGGCATGACCGGGATAGCAGGTCCAGTCCGCGATCGGCACCGGGACGCGTCAGCATTTTGACGATTTCATCTCGTATCCTTTCGGGGCTGACATCGTGTATTTCCTGGAAACGACGGCACACGGCACTCCAGGTAGCCGGTTCGATTTCGAACCCCAGAACGGATGCGAAGCGCACGGCGCGTAGTAACCGCAGCTTATCCTCCTCAAAACGTTCATCGGGAGCTCCGATCGCACGGATGATTTTGGCCTGAAGATCTTTCTGTCCGCCGACGTAATCGATGACTTTATTTTGAATCGGATCGTAAAAAAGTCCGTTGACGGTAAAGTCACGGCGTTTGGCGTCCTCTTCGGGATCGGTGAAACTTACTTCCGAAGGGTGCCGGCCATCCCGGTAACTGCCCTCTCGGCGGAAGGTGGCAACTTCAAACTGGGCATCCCCTTCCACAACGATAATAACCCCGAACTGTTTTCCGACAGCGATAGTCTTCGGAAATAGTTTTTCGACGTCATCCGGAGAAGCCGAGGTCGCGATGTCATAATCCCCCGGACATTCATGCATCAGATCATCACGGACGCATCCTCCGGCGAAGTAGGCTACATACCCTGCTTCGGCAAGACGTTTGACTATACCGTAGGCGATTCGTCCTTTTCCCTGGCCGAGTTCCATGTTTCAGCATCCTTGAAGTCAAGTTTTTGCACGACCCACATGCCAATGAGACTGATGACTCCCGATAAATAGATCAAAGTGTATAAACCGACAAGATTATAGAACTTTCCTCCCAGAAATCCAAAAGCGATCTGAGCAAGATTATGAACGCTCATCAGGACCGCAAACAACGTGCCTTCCACGCCGGAGCGCCGGGTTAGAATGGCCGCAACGGACATCATCGGCAGAATCGTCATGCAGGCCATCACTCCTCCGAGAAACACAAAAATCAACGCGCTTATTCTTTCACGAATAAATACCGTCGAAAGAATATTGGCCGCGTTGATCAAAAAAGCCCAGCTCAGCACCGTTTTGGGCGAAAAACGGATGAACCATTTGGCATAAACAACACTGGAAATCAAAGCCCCCATCCACCCAAGGCTGATCAAAGTTCCCAAAAAGGTTTCCTGGAAGCCCATTTGCTCTTTCATGTGAAAGAAAAAGGGCGTGCCGAAGCATGCGCTAACCTGAGATATCAGAAGCAGCAACAAAAACCAACGAATGTTGCCGATCGTTAGTTTTTCCAGACAAAGCTTGAAGGGTGCTATCACGGAATGGAACAGGCCGTGTTCATAACGAGGTTCCCGGAGCAATAGCGTGACGGGGACCACAATCAACGGCAGCGCACCCGCGACCATAAAAACGTCTTTCGGATGCCAATGAGCCGAAAGCCATCCGCCCGTCACTCCGCTGACGATGGCGCCGAAGCTGCGGGTCCCCCAGGCGATGCTCTGGTAAATGTGACTGCTGACGCCTCTTGAGTTTTCGACGATGTACCCGTCGGTAACCACATCGGTCGCTGCAAATCCGAAGTTGGACAGCATCAGCGAGCAGATGATGAATATCTTTTGGGTCGGCAGCAGAATAAGCGACAACCATCCTAGGAATGAAATGACAGCAAAAACCAGGAGATAGGATTTACGACGGTACGAAAAGAGCGGAAAACAGTCCGATAACAGGCCGTAGAGGATCTTCAGCACCCACGGAAAGGAGGATATGGCTAGGACTTCCGTGATCTCACCGACGCTCCAGCCCAGCTTCCTCAAATAGACCGGCAAGGTGACACTGATAATGCCAAGGGCTCCTTGGGTAAAATAAACAATTCCAGCCAGAAGCGCAACCGACCGTGAGTATTTAGCCAAAAAAGTCTCTCGCTTTTTGAGCCCCGAGTGTCCTTTGATAGTCACCGAAATCGATAAAGACAAGTCCCGGGTATTTGTCGCGCATTCGTTTGACGATCTGAAACCTTTCTCCGGCGTGGGCTTCAATGCGCCGGCTGGTCACATAACGGAACTCCGTTCCGCATTGGGGACAATTCTTGATTCCCGCAGCCTCGATGCCGATCGCGCGACATTTTGAGCAATCCGCGCTCAGGTCGCCCATGATCAAGAGATGTTCTTTGACATCTTCCAGATCGTATTCGTGATAGGTCCTCAGAAATATTTTTTGCATGAGCGTCTACCTCCGGTTAGGACAATTTGTAAATGGCATCGTGCGTTCGGGCTCGCGATTTGACCTCAATTCCGATTTCATCTCCCGGCTTGGCTTCTTGAATCGGTTCCCGGTTGATCTGCAGGGATGACACCGTTTGCTTAAACTTTGTCGTTTTCCCTTTGATCAAAATGGTGTCGCCGATCGAAAGGGTCCCGGATTCGACAACGGCGGCCGCCGCATGAACATGCGGGAAATAATGCGTCACGTGCCCCAGCAATTCCCCCTGTTGCTCTTTTTGCACGCGTGCTTTTTTAGAAGACGCGGGTTTTAAAGCTTTGCGAGGTTTGGCGGGAACCTTCTTTTTGGACACGGTCGTTATTTTCGGCTTTAATCGCGGAACCGTTTTCCCCTTTTTGCGATCAGCCTTTTTGGCTTTTTTAGGTTTTTTCGCAACGATTTTCCGCTTGGAGACTTTCGATGGACGCTTGCGTTTTTTCTTTGTCTTAGACCAAGGGGACAAATCGGACAGGGATTGTTTCAGTCGTTTCAAGAGATCCATGATGTTTGACTCCTACGATTAGCATTTGGTTAAATTGTCCTACCGGAATCACAAGGATACCGCCTTCTTTGAGTTGTTCCGTTAATGCCTTGGGGACATGCTCTCCAGCCGCTGCCGTGACCATAATTTTGTCGAACGGCGCTTCTTCGGGCCAACCTTGATGACCGTCCCCTAATCGAAAAGCGATATTACGATATCCCAATTCCTGTAAACGGCTCTTTGCGGTTTGCTGCAAAGCTTCCAAAACTTCCACCGTAAAAACTTCGGAGGCGATATCCGCCAAAACCGCGGTTTGGTATCCCGATCCGGTACCGATTTCCAGCACACGGTCGGATGGACCCAATTTTAGCAATTCCGTCATCAGGGCCACAATATACGGTTGAGAAATGGTCTGGTTCCACCCAATGGACAAAGGATTGTCGTCATAGGCCTCTGCCCATAAACTTTCAGGCAAAAAAAGATGCCGCTGGATTTTACGCAGAACCTCCAAAACATTTTTATCGTGGATGCCACGTCTGACGATCTGATCTTGAACCATCCGGAAGCGCTCGTCCTGCAACTGTGACTGCGTTTTCTTCTCTGTCATGATCTCGTACTCTTCCGATGGCCGTTATCACTCCGATTTAGGGCTTTCGCTGACCGGCGCCCCCGGTATCTGGACCCGCTTGACATCCTCAATCGAGTTGAGCCGGTCCTGGAACTTCTCAAAGCGCCGCAAGGTCTTTCCGTAAGCCGACTGGGCATCGGATAAGTGAGCGCCGATTTTCTCAAAATCATCGAAGCTCTTTTTGAAATCGGTTTCAAGCTGCCCCAGGCTTTCCAGAATGAGCTGTGCGGAACGCTCGATGCGAAGCCCCTTCAGGCCTCTCACGATGGCCTGCAAATAAGCATAGAAACTGTTAGGCGAGACCGGCACCACTTTTTTTTGAAGGGCATATGTGGCAATACTTTCGTTTTGCATTTCATCCTTGATGATGGTTTCGTAATAAACATTTTCAGCCGGAATGTACATCAACGCAAACTCAAAGGTGCCTTCTTCAGGCAAAATGTATTTTGAAGAAATATCATCGATATGTTTCTTGACATCCGTGACAAAGCTTTTACGGGCCTGCTTTTGACTGACCTCATCGGTATTTTGCATCAGGCGCTTAAAATTCTCGAGCGGGAACTTGGCATCGACGGGGATAATGCCCTGCCCCAATAGAATGACCGCATCGACTTTACGTCCGTCGCGGAAAGAATATTGAAGCGCAAAATGGTCCTCCGGCAAAATTTGACGAAGGAGCTCTCCGAGGAACAGTTCCCCCAGCCCCCCGCGTAATTTGGGTGCCCGCAAAATGTCATGGAGGGATGAAATGTCTTTGCCCACGCTGATCATGTTTTGCGTGGCTTCCTGGAGCTGTCCGAGTCGATGTTGGACCTGATTGACGGTTTGATTGAATCCCGAATGCGTTTCCTGAAGAAACCGGGTGTTTTGCTCAAGCTGAGATTGCATTTGCTTTGATATGTTGATGGATTGATCATGCATGCTGCCGCGGAGATCGACCAAATCCTTTTGAAGGGCCATTAACATTTCGACAGTGCTGCGATCACTGTCCGATTTCGCATGGCGTTTGAAGAACCAAAGCAGAAAAGCAAAGATGCCCACGGCTAGTCCCATGGCCAGGATAATCGCATACAGTGCATTCATGTCTTTATGACCTTTCGTTTAAGCAGGGGCCGACGGATACCTCCGGTCCAGGAAACGGGCTATTTGACGAAAGTGATATTGACGTCCTCGATATGCATCGAAGGTTCCGAAAAAATAAAGATGCGGCTGTGCTTCTGACGCTCCAAAAGCTGCAAAGCCTTACGCTCCTGTTCCATCAGCCGTTGGGCGACTTGCGGATGCACATAGGCATTGACAATTCTCCCCTGTGATTTTTCCAGGGTTTTCCGGAGTTCACGGACAGTCTGGATGGACATCGTCGTAGCCGATTTAACCATCCCTTTGCCTTCACAATACGGA